>DATDRS010000160.1:0-9432 GCA_035291605.1 Anaerolineales bacterium
CGCCACAGCTCGCCGACGTCCGGCCCGGTCGGGGTGCGGCCGCGCGTGGGCTTCAGGCCGAACACGCCGCAGCACGAAGCCGGGATGCGGATCGAGCCGCCGCCGTCGCCCCCGCCGGCCAGGGGCGTCAGGCGCGCGGCCACCGCCGCCGCCGAGCCGCCGCTTGAGCCGCCCGGCGTGCGACTCGGGTCCCAGGGATTGCGCGCTGCGCCGAACACTTCGGGTTCGGTGACGGGCAATATCCCAAATTCAGGCGTGTTGGTTTTGCCCAGGATGACCACGCCGGAGGCTTTGTATCGGCGCACGATTTCGCTGTCGTGCGGCGCGGGGACGTCCTTCAGCAGCCGGTTGCCGCCGCTCGTGGGCGCGCCCGCATACATCGAGATCAGGTCCTTCAGCAGAAAGGGCGCGCCCTTGAATGGGCCATCCGGCAGGCCGTCTTTCACGGCTGCGCGCGCCTGGTCGTACATCTTGTAGACCACGGCGTTGATCTTGGGGTTGTGGGCCTCGATGCGGCTGATCGCTTCTTCGACCAGCTCGGCGGGCGTGACCTGTTTGGCGCGCACCAGTTCGGCCAGGCCCAGTCCATCATACTTGGGATAATCGGGGAAGGCAGCCATAGGCCCCTCCTGTACGTGCGACGCACTTTCGAAGTGCGTCGCACGTTGCACACTTTTGATAGATGAGCCTCATTCTTCCCTGGGCGTCAGCACCATGATCGGGATGCGCCGTTTCTCGCCCACCCAGGCTTTATACGCCCGAATTCCCACGTACAGCGCGAGCGCCTTCTGCCAGTAGGCCGCGTGCTCGTCCCCCTCCGCCTCGCGCGCCGCGTATTTCCTCTCGCGCCCGCCGATGGAAATCGTCGCCTCCGGTCTGGCGCGCAGGTTGTGATACCACGCCGGGTAACGCGCGCGCCCGAAGTTGGACGCCACCAGCGCCACGCGCTCGCCGTCGAGGATGGCGAGGACGGGAAACGTGCGCGCCTGCCCGCTCCTGGCCCCCGTCGTCGTGAGCAGCGCCACCGGGAAGCCTGCCAGCGCGCCCGTGAGCGACCAGCGGTTGCCCGAGAGCCGCATCAGCGGGCGGTCAATGTGATGCAGGATGGGCGCGAGGAGCGGCGAGACGAGGCGCGTGGCGGCGAGGCGCTGGACGAGTCGCTGCCACCCAAAAAGCCGGTGCGGTTGAGTCTCCATCACTTTCGGAACAATCCGAGGCAAAGCCGACGACGGATGCCTCCCTCCGTGAGCGCCTGGATGCCAGTGCTTATGCCCCTCGCTTGCGCTGTCGGTGCGCTTCCAGCGCCGCCTTCGCCTGCGCTATCAACTCGTCGAGGGATTGGGCGATGTCGGGGTTATACCACGCCAGCCCGGCGCTCACCGACAGTGTGTACGGGCGCCCGGCGGCGGCGGTCGCCTGCGCCAGCCCCTCGTTCAGCCGCGCGGCCAACGCGTCGGCGTCCTTATCGCGCACGCCCATGGCCAGGAAGGCAAATTCGTCGTCGTCCAGCCGCCCCATCACGTCGGATTCGCGGAATTGATGCTGCAACACCTCGCCGACTTGCTGGAGCGCCCAATCCCCCTCGGCGCGGCCATGCCGGGCGTTGATCTGCTCCAGCCCGTCGAGATCGAGCACAATGAGCACCAGACCGTGTTGGACGCGTCGGGATAACTTGAGATATTTCTCGGCGACGATCGTGAAAGTCGGGCGGCTGAAGAGGCCGGTGAGCAGGTCAAGGTAGACTGTCAGGTCAGAGTTCATCGCAGCACCTCGCAGGCTTGGTAGATCCGAAATTGGAGGAGGGAGCGCCCTCTGGCGCGCCTGGCTCAGCGGATGGGGTAATTATAGTCCCAATCACCCTCTTCAGTCCGCCGCCACGGCCGCGCGATATTCGACGGCCTTCTCGATGTAGTCAATGGACTGGTGCCGGAAGTAGGTATTGTAGAGTTCCGCGTAGTGCCCGCCCTGCCTGAGCAGCGAGGCATGGTTGCCCTCTTCGATGATCTGCCCTTTGCGGAGCACGATGATGCGGTCGGCGGAGCGCACGGTGGACAGGCGGTGCGCGATGATGATGGCCGTGCTCTTGCGCAGGATCAGGTCGAGCGCCTCCTGGATCTGCTCCTCGGTGAACGGGTCCACGCTCGCCGTCGCCTCGTCGAGGATGAAGATGGCCGGGCGCTGGACGAGCACGCGCATCAGCGCGACCAGCTGACGCTGGCCCATTGAGAGCTTCATGCCCCGCTGGCCCACGTCGGTCTGCAGGCCGTCCGGCAGCGTCTCCAGCCACTCGCCCTCCCCAATCTGCCGGGCCAGGGCCTCCACCTCGGCCTCGCTCACCTCGGGCCGGGCGTACCGGATGTTGTCCAGCACCGTCCCCGAAAATAGGAACGGGACTTGCGAGACGATGCCCAACTGCTTGCGGTAATCGCGCAGGTCAAACGACCGGATGTCGCGGCCGTCAATCCGCAGCCGCCCGGTCTGAAACTCGTAGAACCGCGCGATCAGCTTGGCGATGGAGCTCTTGCCCGCGCCCGTGTGGCCGACGAGCGCGACCGTCTCGCCCGGCGCGATGCGCAGCGAAAAATCCGTCAACACGACTTCCTGCTGCGAGTAGCGGAAGTTCAGGCGGTCAAATTCGATCTCGCCGCGCAGCGGCGGGACGGGGTCCTGCGCCGTCTGTTGGACGACCGGCTCGGTGTCAATCAGCGCGAACACGCGCTCGGCGGCGGAGAGGCCCGCCTGCACCTGGCTCCAGAACGAGGCCAGGTTGATGAACGGGAAAAAGAAGCGGTCCACGCTCTGGACGAACAAATACCACTGCCCTGCCGAGATGACGCTCGCCCCGGCCGCCAGCCCGCCCAGGTAAGTCAGCGCCGCAATGGCGCCGCCCGCGATCAGGTTCAGCGCCGGGAAGACCGCCGAGAGCACGAACCCGCGCCGCACGTTGATCGTGTACGCCTGGCGGTTGACCTCGCGGAACTCGTCGTAGATCACGTGCTCCTGCCGGAAGTTCTTGGCCACCGCGATGCCCGACACCGACTCCTGGATCGCCGCGTTGACGTTCGCCATCGCGCGGTTGCCCTGCCGGGTCACGTACCGCGCCAGGCGCCGAAACGAGGCGGCCACCAGCAGCACCAGCGGGGAGGTCGCCAGCAGCGCGAGCGTGAGCCGCCATTCGATCGTGAACAGGATGACGGCCAGGATCGCCACCACGACCATCTGCTCGACGGTGTCGGTGATCAGCGTCACCATCTGCGAGAACTCCTGCGTGTCGGAGGTGATGCGGCTGACGATGCGGCCCGATTTGAACTCGTCGTAGAAGGACAGGTCGTGCGCGATGGTCGCGCGGAAGGCGTCGGTGCGCAGGGCCAGGATGACGTCGCCCACCGCCCGCGCGGTCACGCGCCGCCGGACGTAGTTGACGCCCCAGCCCACCACGCCCGCCGCAAAGACGAGGCCCACGAGGGTGAAGAGGAACCCCAGGGTGGGGTTCTCGGCGAGCGCGTTGACGCCGCGCGAGATCACGAGCGGGAGCACGATGTCGAGCAGCGCGGCCACGACGAGCGCGCTGGTGATGATCGCCATGCTCCGCCGGTGCGCGGTGAAGTAATGCGCAATGCGCCGGGCCAGCTCCAGGTCGGAGTACTGGCGGTCGTAGGCTTCAGGGTCGAGGTTGCCGAAGAAGGACATGGGGGGTCACTGATAACGCGCGAATATCCTGCGATACGCCTCGGTCGTCGCCATCAACTGCTCGTGCCGCCCGATCGCCGCGATGCGCCCTTTGCGCAGGACGACGATCTGGTCGGCCCAGCGGATTTGCGACAGGCGGTGGGTGATGAGGAGCGTCGTGCGGCCCTCGGCGGCGCGGAAGATGGCCTTCTGAATTTCGTCCTCGGTCGCGCTGTCAATCGCCGAGGTCGAGTCGTCGAGGATCAGGATGCGCGGGTTGGTGAGGAAGGCGCGGGCCAGCGCCAGCCGCTGCCGCTGCCCGCCCGAGAGCGTGACCCCGCGCTCGCCGACCACCGTCTGGTAGCCGTCCTTGAAACTCAGGATGAACTCGTGGGCCTGCGCCGCCCGCGCGGCTTCCTCGATCTCGGCCTGCGTCGCGCCGGGCTTGCCAAAGGCGATGTTCTCGCCGATGGTGCGGGAGAACAGGAACAGGTCCTGCTCGATGATCGAAATTTGCTGGCGGAGCGATTCCATGTTCCAGTCGCGCACGTCCACGCCGTCCACCTTCACGCCGCCGGAAGTCACGTCGTAGGTCCGGTTGATGAGCTTGATGAGGCTGGTCTTGCCCGCGCCCGTCTGCCCGACGACGGCAATCGTCTGCCCCGGCCGGACGGCGAAGGACAGGCTGTGCAGGACGGGCGTCCCCTCGTCGTACCCGAAGGACACATTCTCGAAGGCGATCCCGCCGCGCCCAAGCGCGGCGTAGCCGGTCGGGTTGTGGTCCAGCTCAGTTTCGGTGGTGATGAGCTCGAGGATGCGCCGCGCCCCGGCGAGGCCCAGCGACACCTGCGAGAACGCGAACAGCGAGACGAAGGTGGGGAAGCCGAAGAGGAGGATCAGCCAGTTGTACGAGATCACCTGCCCGAGGTCGAGCAGTCCCGCGCGGTAGAGCAGCAGCGAGTGCAGGAAGGCGAAGGTCTGCGCCAGCCCCAGCAGCAGGAGCGGGACGAAGCGCGCCTCGATCTCGCCCTGCCGGACGAAGGCGTGCCGGTAAGCCAGCGCGTTCTGCTCGAAGCGCTCCACCTCCTGCGGCTCGCGCGCCGCGCCCTTCACCGTCTCGATCCCCTCGATAGCTTCCTCCAGCCGCGCGTTCATCACGCCGAAGTTGCGGCGCGCGGTCTCGGTCACCGGGTTGAGCTCCTGCATGTAACGCCGCAGCGCGTAGTAATAGCCGACGACGAACAGCAGCGGCGTGAGGAGGAGCTGCGGGTGGATGGTCGGCGCGACGAAGAGGGGCATGAGCAGAAACATGCCCGAGCCGACGATGAGGTTGACGCCGGGGTTGAGCATGAGGTTAAGCTCGCGCACGTCGTTGGTCGCGCGGGCCATGATCTCCCCGACCGGGCGCAGGCTGTGAAAGGTCATGCTCTTGCCGAGCAGGCTGGCGTACAGTTCCGCGCGCGCGTCGCGCTCCAGCCGCTGGCCGATGACTTCCGCGCCGAAGTTGCGCCCCAACTGCCAGGCGGAGCGCACCACTTGGGAGAGGACGATCCCGAGCGCAGCCCAGCCCAGGCGCTGGTAATCGGGCGGCGAGGCGACGATGGCGTTGAACGCCAGGCCGAGGAACACCGAAATGGCCGCCGCCAGCGCCGCATTCGCCAGCGCGCCCGAAACGAGCGAGGCCAGCGCCCACCTGTGCCGGAAGGCGTGCGAGAATGCCCAGCGCAAGGGCGAGCGCCGGTCGCCGGGGGTGATGTCGGTGATGGAGAACTCGGTAACGGTCATGAGGCTAGAGATAGAGCGGATGTGCGCCGAAATGCAAAACGACGCGAGCGTAAAGTAAGATTATCGCCGCAAGACCGCCAAGGATCAAGGTCATCCAGTCACGGCGCGCGAAGGCCAAAGTCTTGAGCGAGGTCCGCTGGGCGACCGCCCCCAGCGCGCGGGCCTCGAGGGCGCGCGCCAGGTTGTCCATCGTGCGGAGCGCGATGATGATCATTGCCACGAGGATGGGCAGGTAAGCCCTCAGCCGCTTGAGCCAGCCGCCCTGGTTCAACCGCAATCCGCGCGCCTGCTGGGCCTCGGCGATCATCTGGAACGCGCCGAAGAAGGCCGGGATGTAGCGCAGGGCAATCGCCAGCGTCAAGCCCCATTCAAACGGCAGACCCAGGCGCACCAGCCCGCGCACGAGCGTCATCTGGTCGGTGGTGAACAACAGCAGGAAATAAATCTGCGCCAGGGCGTTCAGGCGCAGCGCGAGCGCCAGGCCGTGCGCAACCGAGAGCGCGGTGATTTTGACGCGCCAAAACTCGGCCAGCACCGCCCCGCCCTCTTGATAAACCAGCGGCCACGTCACCGCCACCAGCGCGCTCACCGGCAGCATCAACAGCCAGACCCCCCGCAGCTTGGACAGCGGCGTGCGCGCCGACAGAAACCATAACTGGTTTGCCAGCACCCAGGCGAGGCAAAGAAAGAGATTTTGCTGGGTGAGCAGGACGACTGTGCCGGCTAAAAGCAAGATGATCTTCACGCGCGGGTCGAGGCGGTGAAGCCAGCTGGGACGAGGCAAATACAGGTCAAAAGCAAGTGACATGCGGCGTATGGCGTAGGGTTAGAGCCAGCTCCGTTCAGGTTTACGCCGCAGGCCTCCTTCGACTGCGTCGCTTCGCGGCTCCGCTCAGGATGCTTGCGGCTGGCGTCAATTCATCAAGCAATCGCGATAGGAGACACGTTCTACGCGACGCACGCTCTGTAATGTGAATAAAACTCTTCGGGGGTGAGCGGCGTGTCCAGGTCTACCTGCGGGGCCAACGCCTGCGCCAGGCGCGTCACGGGCGGGGGGGCGAGGAAAGCCTGTTGGAGCAGTTCAGTTTTCGCAAACACCGCGCGCGCCGGCCCATCCAGCCACACGCGCCCTTCTTTCAGAACCACGCACCTTTCGGCAAAGGCCGCGACGCGGCGCATGTCGTGCGAGACGAGGATCAGCGTATGCCCTTCGGCCTTCAACCGCGCTGCAAAACCCAGCAGCTCCTCCGCCGAGCGCGCGTCCAGCCCACCCGTCGGCTCGTCGAGGATCAGCACCGGGGGACGCAGGACGCACACGCTCGCCAGCGCGATCTTGCGCCGCAGGCCAAAGCCGAGGATCGCCGGCGGCCGGTCGGCAAACGGTTGGAGGCCAAAGGCCGCGAGGGCCTCGTCCGTCCGGCGCGCCGCCTCCCCGGCCGGGAAGTCCAGGTTCTTCAACCCGAAGGCGACCTCCTCGCGGACGGTGGGCTGGTTGATCTGGTGATCGGGGTTCTGGAAGACGTACCCCACCTCGCGCGCCAGATCCGAAACCGCGCAAGAAGCGGTATCCCGCTCCCCCACCCAGACCTTGCCCCGCGTGGGTTTGAGCAGCCCGTTGAAGTGCTTGACGAGCGTGGTCTTGCCCGACCCGTTCTGCCCGACCAGGGCGACGAACTCGCCCGGCCGGATCGTCAGGCTCACGCCGGATAGCGCCGCCAGGCCGTTGTAGGCAAAATAGAGGTTCTCGACGCGGAGGGAGGGGGTGTGCATGAGGGAGGTTGAACCACACAGAACACAAAGGGCGCGAAGGCGCAAATTGGCAATTGGCGCTGCAAAACTTTCTGCGTTCTTCGCAGCGCGGTTCTGCGTGGTTCAAATTCTCAGCGTCTCTAACGCCTCGGCCAGCGTGAAAAAGTGGTAGGGCTTGCCCTCGCGTTCGCGGAAGAGCGCGGCGACCGTGCTCAACTGCGGCGCGTCGAGGCCGAGCGCGCGCAGGCGCGCGGGTTGGGCAAAGATTTCGCGCGGGGGGCCTTCGAGGACGATGCGCCCCTCGGCCAGCACCGCCACCCGGTCGGCGAGGCGCGCCAGTTCTTCGACGTCCTGCTCGACGATGACCATCGTCATCCCCTGCGCGCGCCTGAGTTCGGCCAAAACCCCAAAGACCTCGGCTTTCCCCAGCGGGTCGAGCTCGGCGGTCGGCTCGTCGAGCACGAGGATCTCCGGGCGCATGGCCAGGATGGCGGCGAGCGCCACACGCTGTTTCTGCCCGCCGGAGAGGTGGAACGGCGAGCGTTCGAGATACTCCGGCGCAGCCATGCGCACGGCGCGCAAGGCCCAGTCCACGCGCTCGGCGATCGTCTCGCGCGGGAGGCCGAGGCTCTCCGGCCCAAAGGCGACCTCATCCTCCACGGTCATATTGAAGAGCTGGCTCTCGGCGTCTTGAAAGACAAGGCCGACCTTTTGCGCGAGGGCCGCCACGCGCTCGCGCCTGGTGTTCAGCCCCGCGACGGTCACATTTCCGCCGAACGCGCCGCCCGTCGAATGGGGCACCAGGCCGGCGAGCGCCAGGCACAAGGTGCTCTTGCCCGAACCCGTCGGCCCGAGGAGGCCCAGCACTTCGCCGCGCCGCACGCGCAGGTTCACACCGTGCAGGACGGGGATCGCCGCGCCGCCCGGCTCCAGGGGCGGGTAGGCGAAGCGCAAATCCTCGATGATGATTTGATCCATGGCCGGGGAGGTCAGGTGACGGGGAGCAGAGGGGAGGCATATGGCGTGTTGCGTATTCCGTTAGAGGCCTTCACGGAATACGGACTGCGTTTTACGCCTCCTCCCACGTCTTGCCAAAGCCGATCTGGTTGATGGGGGGATAAGCCCGGCGCACGGCGTACACGAGCGGGATGCCGATGAGCGCGCCGGCGACGTTCTGCGTGATGTTGAAAGGCGCTTCCGCGGCTGCGGCCGCTGCGCCCAAGCCCATGACGAACGTCTCGCCGAGGAAGTAGATGGCAACCATGACCAGCGCGCCAGCGGCCCAACCGAGCAACATGCGCCTGAGCGAATGGGTGCGCCCGCCGAGGTAGCCCGCCACCAAACCTTCCAACCCGTGCGCAAAAAAGGTCAGGATCGCAAAACTGGCATACCCGCCGAGCACATCGGCCAGGCCCGCGCCGACGCCGCCTGCAATGAGGCCGATCCACGGGCCAAAGGCGAAGGACGCGAAGTAAATCGCCACATCGGAGAAATTGATGTAGCCCTGCGTCGCCGGGATCGGCACGCGCACAGCAAGGGTGAAGACCGTGACGACCGCGATCATCACGGCCATGACTGCAATGGTTTTAGCGTCGAGCCTGTTCATGGGTTTCTTTACCTCCCGTGAGCGAAAATTCGTCTATTTTACAGCGGTAGAAATTCCACTCGATTATCCAAATCCTCTGACTCACCCGCTTTAGCAATAATCTCCAAATCATGCACACAAATTCCAATGGAAACACGCAGTTGATGGGCATAGACCAAGCCGCGAAAAGGGATGCCAGCACGTTGGCGGCGGGTGGCCTCGGCCAGCAAATCGTCGTCGCGCGAAAACAAAACTCGTCCTAACTCGCCTGCTCGATCCAGCAATTCTGGATCTTCCATGCGGCCTGCTCCATCCTCCTGCGCCGTGATCGCATCCACACCCCGCAAGCGCAACTCGACTGTGATAGCGCGTGGGACATGTTGATCCATGTAGAGCGCGATGGCCATCAAAGCATCCCTTTGGCCTTTAAGCGAGCCACGAGCGGTGATGGGGCTGAGGCTTGCTGAACCTGATCCACAAATTGCAAACGCCGTTCAATGTCGCGGTCAAGTTCATCTTGATGATCCCAATAGTAGGCTAAAGCCGAATGAATTTGGCCCAGGGTCAGGTAGGGATGCTGAAAATGTAGTTCTTCCGCGCTCCAGCCGTGCGCCATGCGCTCCAGGACAAGCTCGATCACCTTC
>DATDRS010000161.1:0-5583 GCA_035291605.1 Anaerolineales bacterium
CACTACCCGAAAGTCGCCAAAGTAGTTGATCTGCTCGCGAAAATCGCCGTAAGGCCCGCACATCGCCAGGCCCCCGCTGAACACGTCTGGATTCTGCTCGACTGCCAGGGTCGTGATCAACCCTCCTTCGGAGACGCCTACGAGGTAGACTTTGTTTGGCGCACCTTTCTGTGTCTTGAAGATGTTCACCAAATCAACCAGGTCGGCGATGCCTTCGACAACGGCCAGGCCATTCGTGCGGTAGCTGGTGGTCGCAAAAGCATAGCCCTGGGGGATGGCAAGCAAAGCCACCTGATCCGCTTCGGCCGGGATGCTCAGCGGCGCAGTGGGCGTGACATAGCCGTGGGCATACACCACCAACCCGCCATTCCAGACAAACGGCGCAAATGGCATGCAGATGCGATAAAGCGCACCGCTCGCCTGAGTCCCATCCGGGTCGCAGCCCGCCTGCAGCGTGGTCAGGTCGCCGGGGTCTTCTGCTCCTGACGGGCCGCTCATGCCGGTATAGGCCATGACTGACTTGTGGCCGCCCTGGCGACTAAAAGCCGTCATGGAGCGCGCTGGAAACAGGGACAGGCTTAGAGCAGCTGCAATCGCCCAGCGCGTAAAGTGAAACAAGGTCAACTCCGATTTACCTCGCTGACAGACTTAAATCGAGTATATACCAGAACGCTCCTCCATGTGCACTTTCGTCATGAATGATTTGAAGATCGTTATATTCGTATTCGATGGATGGCCTGCGAGGCGCTAACGACATTAATCGGCCATTAATCAGAACAGGACAATAATCACCCCCGGCGTAGGGATTCCGGTAGTTGACTCTTGGCGCGACTCGGCCTATACTGCTAAACAGTTCAACTGGAGGGAATTACGGCCCTATGCGCCGAGCAACACTGACGGCACAAGTGAACAGCCCATAAAAGCACGCGGTGCGTCTCTGCACTTGCGTGCTTTTTTATTCCCTCACCATTCTCACTCACACCTGGAGGCTAACATGCTGGATTACGCTGGCAAGATCGCCAAGGCTAAGCGTTACGCCGAGGAACGCGAACGCTTCCGCTTCAACCAATTCAGCGTCACATTTAATGGCGATAACAATCCCCATCAGGTCAGTTTTGACAACGGCGCTTTCCATTGTGACTGTGAGTTCTTCATCATGCACCGCTGGTGCTCCCATACCCGCGCGCTCGAGATCGTCCTCGACAAAATGCTGCCGGAAACGACGCCGGCTTAGCTGACAATTGAATACGCCGCTTCTGCGGGCGAGGCGCCTTAGAGCGCCTCGCCCGTTTTATTTACGAGGCCGGCGGCGGGTCGAAATGGTATAATCGTCTCCACAGACCTTCCGGCGGGGTAGAACCCCGCCGGTTCGTGTGTTAAACGTGGAGTCGTAGTCGGCAATGAAACGTTGGCCATTCTGGCTGGGCGTGCTGATCAGCGTCCTCTTTTTATGGCTCGCCCTGCGCAGTCTGAAATTGAATGACGTCTGGTCGGCGCTGAAGACTGCTAACTACGGGTGGCTGATCCCCGGCGTGGCGGTGTATTTCGTAGGCGTGTGGGCGCGGGCGTGGCGCTGGCATCACTTGCTCAAGCCGATCAAAACCATCTCCACGCGGCAGATGTTCCCGGTCGTCGCCATCGGCTACATGGGCAACAACATTTACCCCGCGCGCGCGGGCGAAGTGCTCCGGGCATACGTCCTCCGCCGCAAGCAAGGCGTGCGGGTGAGTGCCAGCCTGGCAACGATCATCGTCGAGCGCATCTTCGACGGCGTGGTGATGCTCATGTTCGTGTTCTTCAACCTGCACGGGTTGGCGGGCCTCACGGGGAATTCCGGCATCGCCGGGAGCATTCAGGCCGCAGCGATGTGGGGCGCAGCCGCTTTTGCCGCCGCGCTCGTCGCCTTCCTGCTGGGGGCGATGTTCCCTCATCAGTCGCTCGGCTTGTATCACCGCCTCGTCGCGCCGCTTATTCCCGCCCGGTTCCGCGAGAGAGTTACGGGGATGCTGGTGAGTTTCTGGTCAGGGCTGGAATCACTGCGTTCACCCGGCAGCGTCTTCATGGTTTTTCTCACCTCTATCGTCATCTGGCTGCTGGAGACGGCAAAGTACTGGTTCGTCACCTTCGCCTTCGATTTCCGCGTGAGTTTCTTCGCGCTGATGCTGATGAACGGCATTGTCAATCTCGCGACGACGATCCCCTCCGCGCCGGGATATGTGGGCACATTCGACGCGCCGGGCATCGCGGTTTTGGCGGCGTATGGGGTCGCGCCAGGCGTCGCCGCCGGGTATACGCTCACCCTGCACGCCACGCTCTGGCTGCCCATCACGCTCCTCGGCGCGTATTACATGGCGCGCGAAGGATTGAATTGGAACAAGGTACAGGTAGAATACGACGCTCTTAAGAACGCCGAAGTTGGGTAGCCATCAGGAAGACTCGTCAACTCCATGCATATCGCCATCATCGGCGCCGGCCCGGCCGGTCTGGCCGCCGCCTACGACCTCACCCGTGCCAGGCACCAGGTGACCGTTTTTGAAGGCGCTCCCCAGGTAGGCGGCCTCGCCGCCGGATTCAAGGCCCCCTACTGGGCGTGGGCGCTTGAAAAGTACTATCACCACTGGTTCGCCTCGGACAAAGCCATCCTCGGGTTGATCCGGGAACTGGGCTGGAGTGATCAAGTGCTGTTCCCCCGCCCGTACACCGTGGCTTACGTCAACGGCAAGTTCGAGCCGCTCGACTCGCCCTTCCAGGCCCTCAAATTTTTCCTCAACCACTTCTCGCTGTGGGACACATTTCGCTTTGGCGTCGCGACGGCCTATCTGCGCTTCACGCCGTGGTGGCAGCCGTTGGAAAAAGTAACCGCCGCCGCATGGTCGCGCCGCTGGTACGGCCAGCGCGTGTATGAGACGTTGTGGCGGCCTCTGCTCGTCGGCAAGTTTGGCGAGGAGAATCTGGATGTGGTGAACATGGCGTGGCTGTGGGCGCGGCTTCATGCCCGCACGACGCGCCTGGGCACGTTTGTGGGCGGATTCCAGGCCTTCCTGGACAAACTGGCGGGTGTGGTGCAGCAGCAGGGAGGCGAAATTCGGCTCAACAGCATGGTGACGGGAATTAAGATGTCGGAAGTCGGCAGTCGGAGGGGGGAGGCGTGGAAGATAGAGTGTAGGGATCAGTGTTTCGATGGCTTTGATGTGGTCATCTCTACTTCTTCACCCGCGTTGATGGCTCAACTGGCCCCCGATCTGCCCGCCGAGTATTCTGAGAAGCTGCGCGCGCTCAAGTCCATGGGCGCCGTGGTGATGGTGCTGTCGCTCGATCGCCAGTTGACGAAGTATTACTGGCACAACCTGCCCAAAGAGGCCGGGTTCCCCTTCCTCGCACTGGTCGAGCACACCAATTATATGAAGCCTGAATACTACGGCGGCGACCACATCGTCTACTGCGGCGATTATCTTGATCCCGGCCACGCATATTTCAAGTTGAGCAAAGAAGAACTGCTGGAACAGTTCCTGCCCGCGCTCAAACGCTTCAACCCGGACTTTGACCGCCGCTGGGTGAAAGAAACGTGGCTTTGGAAGACGACCTATGCCCAGCCCGTCCCGCCGGTCAACCACTCGCGCAACGTTCCGCCCCTTCGTACCCCTGTGCCGGGGCTATATTTTGCCTCGATGAGCCAGGTGTACCCGTGGGATCGCGGGACGAACTTCGCCGTGGAGATTGGGCGCAAGGCGGCGAAGATGGCCATGGAGGATGCAAAAAGAGAGGCGTAAGCTGAGAGGGCTGGTCCCCGATTGATCAGCGCTGCGACGCCACTTGCTCCCGCAGGTCAATCATCCAACCGCCCAGCGCGCTGGAGAGGATTACCAGGACAGCCGGGGCGTACCAGACCCCCGGCGCAATCGGTAACCCGGCCGGCACCCGGCCGATCAGCGCGAAGCCCCACAACCCGCAGGCCAACCCGACCCACATCGGGTCCCGGCGTGCGAGCCACGCCCCGAGCGCGCCCAGCAGCACCGGTGGGGCGGCGAGCAGTATCGCGCTCAGGGTGACCAGTCCCACGCCGTCAAACAGCCCCGCACTCCCCGCCCGGCCTGACCACAACCATGGAATCAGAGCCTGAGAGGCAAGCCGGTTAGACACGACCCCCAGCGTGTTGCCCACAAAGACCACGGCGATAACGCGCGTCCAGGAGGGGCGAGGCATACAATTCTCGATCCGGGATCGGATGAGTGAGCGTTCCGAGCCGGCTAACTCCCGACGGCCAGCTTCACTACCGTCACCCCGTCGCCTCCCTCGCCATCTTTCCCGCTTTCGTGGCTTTTGACCAGCGGACTGGAGCGCAGGAAACCCCGCACGCCCTCGCGCAACTTGCCCGTGCCTTTGCCGTGAATGATGCGCACCCACGGCAGGCCCGCCAGATACGCCGCGTCGAGATAGCGCTCCAGCTCAGGCAAGGCCTCCTCCACCGTCTGCCCGCGAATGTCCAATTCCAGCCCTGGCGATGGCGCAGCCTCCACTCTGGGGTTTGGGATTTGGGGTTTGGGATTTGAGATTTCCTCCGCCTCTGGCGTCCCTCTCAACTCCAACTCGTCCAGTTTCGCGCGGACGCGCAGACGGCCCACCTGCACCTCGGCGTCGGCGGCGGCCAGGGTGGTGACCACGCCAATCGAATTGAGCGCCTTCAGTTTCACCGTGTCCCCCAACCGGATGGCGCGTTTGCGGCCTGACGGCGTCTTCACCGGCGCGATGGGCGCTGCGGGCAGAGCCTGTTTCTCTTCGGCCGCCTCCAGCGCGGCTTCCACTTCTTCCAGCGTCTCCACCGGCTGCGCCGCGCGCGCCAGCCGGCGCTTGAGTTCGTTCAATTCCTCTCGGAGAGCCTCGATTTCCTTCTGCGCCTGGGCGCGGGCCTGCTCCAGAATCTGGCGGCGCTCGTCTTCGATGCTCTCCAGGCGGCGCGCGAGCTTGCGCTCCAGTTCATCGGCCTCGGCCCGGGCGGCTTCGGCGCGCGCGCGCTCGGCCCGCACCGCCTCGCGCTGGCGGTGAATCTCGTCGAGCAGTTTCTCGGCCTCGAGGTCCGTCTGCGCTACCATCGTCTTCGCCTCGTCCACAATCGAGGCGTCCAACCCCAGCCGCGTGGCGATGGCGAACGCGTTCGAGCGCCCGGGCAGGCCGATCGTCAGGTGATACGTGGGGGCGAGCGTTTCCAGGTCGAACTCTACGCTCGCATTCTTCACGCCCGGCGTATTGTGCGCGTACCCCTTGAGCTCGGGATAGTGCGTGGCGACGAGCGTCGTCGCGCCGAGGTCGAGCAGGTAGGAGAGGATGGCCCGCGCGAGCGCTGAGCCTTCGCCGGGGTCGGTGCCCGCCCCCAGTTCGTCCAGGATCACCAGCGATTGGTCATCCGCCTGCCGGAGGAGGCGGATGGTGTTGGTGATGTGCGCGGAGAAGGTCGAGAGCGACTGCTCGATGGACTGCTCATCACCGATATCGGCGAAGACGTTGTGGAACACCGATAGCTCCGAGCCGGATTGAGCTGGGAGGTGCAGGCCGCACTGCGCCATAAGCGTGAGCAGGCCGACCGTT
>DATDRS010000162.1:0-20161 GCA_035291605.1 Anaerolineales bacterium
GGCGGGCATTCCAGGCATGGCGGCGGGTCAATGATGATCCCGTCGGCCAAGGCGACGGTGGGGGTCAGTAATAGTGCAAGGACAGTAAACAGCAAACCGTAAACCGTAAACAGTCGCGAGTGGGCGGTGGGCAGGGAGCGCATGGGAACCTCCGGAAACCTGTTAGGCTACAAACTAGACGCGCTTCGGGCGTAAGGAGTTCCGCTAGGGTATTGGTTTTTTGCGTTTCGGCCTATAATAATTTTGGGAAAGTTTTCTCGAACAGGAAGGTGGCTTATGCGCCTGGTAACACGCGCCGACTGGGACGGGCTGGTGTGCGCGGTGCTGCTCACGACCGTGGAGCACATCGAGGTCATCCAGTTCACCTATCCCAAAGATGTGCAAGACCGCAAGGTGTTCATCCCGACGGACTCGATCATCGCCAACCTGCCCTACCACCCCAACTGCGCGATGTGGTTCGACCACCACATTTCGGAGGAGGAGCGCGGCGCGCACGTGGGGGCAGAGTTCAAGGGCAAGTTCGGGCTGTCGTTCAGCGCGGCGCGGCTGGTCTACGAGTTTTACGGCGGCGACAAGAACGCGGCGCTGAAGAAGCACGCCGACCTCGTGACCGCCACCGACCGGATTGACAGCGCGCAATTGACGCTGGAGGACGTGCTCGACCCGCAGGGCTACGTGCTGCTCGCTTATACGATTGACCCGCGCACCGGCCTCAAAGACCTCGACCGTGAGGCGTATTTCCTGATGTTGGTTGACCTGCTCAAGACGCACACGGTTGACGAGATTTTGAGCCTGCCGGAGGTCAAGTACCTGACCGAGCGGCTCCACACCGAGGACCAGGACTTCCGCCGCGCGCTGCTCTACCACTCGCGCGTCGAGGGCAACATCATCGTCACCGACTTCCGGGGCGTGGCGGCCCCCAGCGGCAACCGGTTCCTGGTCTACACCCTCTTCCCCGACGCCAACGTCTCGGTGCGCCTGTTCGACAGCCCGGACGGGCAGATCAGCACGATCTCGGTCGGGCACAGCATCTTCAAGCGCACGTGCCAGACGAACGTGGGCCAATTGCTAGGTGAGTACGGCGGCGGCGGCCACCGGGGTGTGGGCACGGCGCAGTTCCCCAAAGCCGAGGCCGGGGCGAAGTTCAGGGAGATCATCGAGCGGCTGAGGGCGGCGGGCTAGCGGCAACGGATGAGGTAGCCGCTACGCGTATAACGGATGCGGCAAATCCGCTAAATCCGCTTCGGGAGAGGGGGAAGGCAGGAGAGTAGGTTGAGCGGCGCTATTGATTGGAGGCCAGCGGGTAACTCGTCGTGACCACCCGGTTCTTGCCCCGGCGCTTGGCTTTCAGTTCGGCGTTGTCGGCGGCGAGGAGGAGGGCCTGGGGTGTTTGCCCGTCGTCAGGGTAAGTGGCGACGCCGAGGCTGAGGGTGTAGCCGGACACGGGCGCGCCCTCCGGGTGCGGCGCCGCGGCGCCTTCGGCGGCGGCGCGCAGGCGCTCGGCGAGGACGAGCGCGCCCTCTTTCCGGGTGTGCGGCAGGAGCAGGGCGAATTCTTCCCCCCCATAGCGCGCCGCCAGGTCCGGCTCGCGCACGTGCGTCCTCAGCAAACTGGCAATCGCCTTCAGGCGCTCGTCGCCGGCCGGGTGGCCGTAGGTATCGTTGTACTGCTTGAATGAGTCAATGTCGAGGATGACGAGCGAGATGGGGTAAGGGTAACGCCCGGCCCGGCCCAGCTCGGCCGCGAGGGCGTGGTCAAAGGTGCGCCGGTTCGCCAGCCCGGTGAGGCCGTCGGTCGCCGCCAGCGCCTGCACCTGCGCGTGCAGGCGCGCGTTGTCAATCGCCGCCGCGGCCGTGTTGGCGAAGGCCACCAGCAGGCCCAGGTCGGCCTGGGTGAACGCCGCGCGCCGGGTCGCATCCAGGCTGATGACGCCAATCGGCTGATCCTCCTGGCCGACGGGGACGAGCGGGGCGACGATGGCGGAAAGAATTCCGCGCGCTTCGGGGATTTCTCCGTCGTAACAAATTTCGGGATCGGCGCGGGCGTCGGGGATGAGTAGAGGACGTTTTTCGCGCAGGGCCTTCGCCGAGTACCCCTCGTCTCCGGCAAAGGCGAAGGTGCGCACGCGCGGGTCGCCATAGCCGGAGATCGCCCGGATTTGCAAGCGCTGGGTGGAAGGATCGAGCAGGAGGATCGCGCCCTTTTCGGCGGCCGGGATGGCCGCGATGGCGGCGGTGAGGACGTTTTCCAAAAGCGGCTCGAGTTCGAGGGTGCTGAGCAGGGCGGCGTTGGCAGTGAGCAGCGCGCGAAGCTCGCGGACGTGCTCTTGAACCGCCGTGTGCAGGCGGACGTTTTCGAAGGCGACGGCAGCCTGGTTGGCGAGCGAAACCAGCAGGCGGATGTCGGCAGGAGAATATTCACGCTCGGCCCGGTTATCCCAGATTTCAAAGTATCCGACGACGCGCTCAGGGGTAAACAGGGGCACGACGACGACCGTCTGGCCGTTCCACTGGACGAGCGCATCACGCTCGGCGGGGGCGAGGGCCGGGTCACTCCGGCGGAGGATCTGGGGGGTGCGCGTCCGCAGGGCCAGGGCGGTGCGCGGGTAATCGCTTAAAGGCCAGGCTTCACCCAGCGCCGACGCGCGCTCGCGATAGGTCGCGAGCGGGGTCCAGTATTCGTGCTCGGTCCGAATGGCGCCGGCGGCTTCGTCCAAGGTGTAGTAGCACATGGCCGTTGCGCCGAGGTAGCTCACCATGCGCCGGGCGATGGCGTCAACCGCCATCCTAAAATCGTAGGTGGTCAACAGTTCCTGCCCACATTCGTAGAGCAGGGTTTGTTCGGACAAACGGCGCTGGGCCTCGGCGAAGAGGCCGCTGGATTGCAGCCCCGCGGCCAGCAGGTCGGCCAGGGATTCAAGCACGCCGACGTCGGCGGCGTCAAACGCCCCGACCTGTGTGCTTTCCACATCCAATACGCCGATCACGAGTTTGTCGAGGCGCAGGGGCAAAGCCACCTCGGCGGCGGCGTTGACTCCGGGAAGCGGCGTGAAGCGCTGGTCGGCGGCGGTGTCGTTCGCCAGATAGGTCTGGCCTGTTTGCGCAACGCGGCCGACGATGCCGCGCCCCACACGAATCCGCGCGCCCGGTTGGGTGGCATGCGCGAACTGGCCCTCCCGCGCCTGCACGACTAAATAATCGCCTTCCACCAACAAGATGCTCACATGCTCAAAACCAAAGCTGGCGTGCACCAGGCGCACGGCTTCATTCATGAGCGTCTGCGGGTCGTCGTGGCCGGTCAGGTGCCGGGAGATCTGGGCGAGGAGTTCCATCTGCCGGGCGCGCTTGCGTTCGGCGGCGAGCAAACGCCGGGCGTTTTCCAGCCCCTCCCGGATGCTGCGCGCGGCCAACCCCAGCATGAGCGCGGTCAGGACGAATAACCCGCCGTAGACGAACCAGGCGTTGAAGCCGCTCAGGGGTTCATAGGGAATCGCCCATAGGCCGCTGGCTTCGACCGCATACACGCCCAGCAGCGCCAACAGGCTGAGCAGGCTGAAAGCCAGCGCGCCGCGCTCGCCCAGGAGCAGACCGGCGATGACGACGATGATCAGGTAGCCGCCGACGGTGGGGCTGCGCAGCCCTCCGAAAGTCAGGAGCACGAGCGTGACGACGATGAGGAACACCGAGGGGAGCAGTCCGCTCACCAGGCGGACGCGGCCGCGCCGGGTGAGGGCGAACAACCCCAGCGTGATCAGACCCGCCGCCAGGCCGAGCGCCGCCGTCTGTTGGGGGCCACGGTCAGGTTCCAGAAGGATAACGGTGGGGACGATGATGAGGATACCGACGAGCACCCCGCGCAGAATCCGGGTCAATAGACCCGCAAGGCGGTTTTTTTCTTCGTCTTCAAAGACCGGCGGGGAGAAGAAGGCCCGGAGGGCGGCAGTGAAAGAACTCCGTTCGCGCCGCGCTTGCCACTGGAGGTAGGCGGCGAAGCCGAGGACGACGAGAAGAAGTCCAGCTAAAAAAATAGACATTGATGCGACGCGCGCCGCGGCAAGGAGACCGAGCGAGCGCTGGGCGCTTACAGAGCGTCTTTGAGATTGTTCCTGGTCGCGTACGCCGCCGCCTCGGCGCGATTGGCGAGGCTGAGCTTGCTGAGGATGTTGCTCACGTAGTTCCGCACCGTCCCCTGCCCCAGATGCAGCTCTTGAGCGATCTCACGGTTGGTCTTGCCCTCGGCGACGAGCAGCAGCACCCGGCGTTCCTGCTCGGTGAGCTGCGCGAAGGCGGTGGACTCCTGCGCCCGCGCGGCGCGCCGCACTTCCACGAAGACGCGCTCGGTCAACGCCGGATCGAGCAGGGAGTTGCCCTGCCCCACCGTTTCGATGGCCCGGATCACTTCCTGCCCGCCGGCCTGTTTCAACACGTAACCGGCGGCCCCGGCCCGGATGGCGGCGAAGAGCATGTCGTCCTCGGCGTAGCTGGTGAGCATGATGACTTTCGTCTCCGGGAGATGCGCGGTGATCTCCCGGCAGGCGTCAATGCCGCTCGCGCCGGCCAGGCGGATATCCATGATGACGATGTCGGGCTTGAAGGCCAGGCATTTGGCCACGGCCTCGTTGGCGGCGGAGGCCTCGGCCACCACCTCCATGTCGGGGTGACGCTCGATGAGGGCTTTCAGCCCGATGCGGACGACTTCATGGTCGTCCACCAGGATGATTCGCTGCCGGCGCATACCGCACATTTTAACCTTGAGCGGCGGCATTCGGCAAGCGCGGTTGTCGCGGGTGGAAGATTATCTTACAATGGCGGATATGGACTCGCTCTCCTTGAACGCCGCCGCGGCCAGCCGGCACCTGCTGGCGCTGCACGAAGCCTCCCTGGCGATTTCGGCGGACCTGTCCCTCGCCGAGACGCTCAAGCGAATCGTCGCCACGGCCGCGCGCCTGGTCAACGCCAGGTATGCCGCGCTCGGCGTGCCGGACGAAACCGGCGCGGCGCTGGCCGAGTTCGTTATCTCCGGCCTCAGCCCCGAGGCCGAAGCGCGCATCGGCCACCGCCCGCACGGGCACGGCATTCTGGGCGTGGTTCTGGGGGGCGCGAGCCTCCGTTTGCGCAACTTGGGAGACCACCCACGCTCGGCGGGATTCCCGCCCAACCATCCGCACATGACCAGTTTTCTGGGCGCGCCGATCGTGCACAAAGGCAGACGGTTGGGCAGCCTCTACCTTACGGATAAGCAGGACGCAGAGGAGTTCACCGCTGAAGATCAATACCTGATCGAGCTGCTGGCGGCTCACGCGGGCATCGCCATCGAGAACGCGCGCCTGTATCAGACGACCGTCGCGCGCAGCCAGGAGCTGCAGGAGCTCAACCGCGAGCTGGCCGCGCTCAACGCCGTGGCCGTAGCGGTCAGCCAGCACCTCGACCTCAACCACGTCATGGCCGAGGCCCTCGACCAGATGCTGGCGGCGTCGAACGCCGAGGTCGGGGAGATCTTCCTGCTCAACGAGGCCAGCGGAGATATGATGCTGGCGCTGCAGCGGGGGGAATGGGCCGAGCCGTTCCAAACCGCCCAGCGTTTCAAACGCGGCGAGGGCTTCCCGGGCCGGGTCGCGCTCACCGGCCAGCCGCTGGTGTCCACCGACCTGGCGCACGATATGCGTTACCTGCCCCGCCAGGTGCTTGAAGCGGGCTTCAGCAAGTATGCCTGCATTCCGCTGCTAGCGAAGGGCAAAGTCGTTGGGACGCTGGGCCTGGCGGCCCGCGACCCGGCGGCTTTCGACCCGGCCAGCCTCTCGCTGTTGACCGGCATTGGCCATCAGATCGGGGTGGCGGTCGAGAACGCCCGTCTGTACGAGCAGGTGCAGCAACTGCGCGTGCTGGAGGAGCGCCAGCGCATCGGCATGGATTTGCACGACGGGGTGATCCAGTCCATCTACGCCGTCGGGCTGACGCTGGAATACATCAACAGCCAGCTCGCGGAGGGCGATCTGGCCGGGGCCAGCGACCGGCTGAAAGACGCGGTGGAGGCGCTCAACGCCACGATCCGCGACATCCGCTCGTACATCCTCGACCTGCGCCCGCGCCGGTTTGAGGGCGACAATTTGATCGAAGGGCTGAAGCGTTTGCTGGCCGAGTTCAAAGCCAACACGCTGATGATGGTCCACTTCACCGCCGACCCGCTGGCCGACCGCGCGCTGACGCCGGAGGCGCGGCTGGCGCTGTTCCACATCGCCCAAGAGGCGTTGAGCAACGCGGCGCGGCACAGCCGGGCCTCGCGCATGGAAGTGCGCTTGATTGACCAAGGGGAGGCGGCAACGCTCGCGCTGGCGGACAATGGGCGCGGCTTCAAGCCCGAGCAGGTGGAGAAGCGCGTGGGACACGGGTTGGTGAACATGCAGGATCGCGCGCGGAGCCTCGGCGGCAAACTGTCCATCGGGCCGGCGGCGAACGGCCAGGGGACCGAGGTGCGCGTCGTCGTCCCCAAACGCGTCGGCGTTTAGCCCATTCCCCGTGATAAAGAAACCCGGTTTCTGATTCAGACGCACACACGCGGGCGCGGGGATGGCGGCTCCTACCATTCCTCGGTTTCTGATTCAGGCCGTCGGCGATTACGCCTGAATAATCAGCGCCGTCACCATGCCGAACGTGCCGTGCGCCGATTCGGCGTGCGTCAGGATATGGCAGTGAAAGGCCCAGACGCCGGGCAGGTCGCATTTCACTAACACGTCCCAGCGCTCGCCGGGGGCCACGTTCAACGTGTCGCACATGAAGGGCGGCTGCGGCCAGCCGTCGCGGGCGATCACCGTCTGCGGCAGGCCGTGCAAGTGCATGGGGTGGATGAGCAGGCCCTCGTTATTTTGTGAAATTCTCTACAAATACCGCGGGATTGGTAGAGACTTTTTTCCTCTAATTCACATGACATTTGTATAAAGGGGAAAGGACAATAAACACTGCGCGGTGAGGCGGCGGGGGGCTATAGTGGGCGCATGAACCCGATCAAGGTTTATCTCATTGACGATCACGACGCCGTGCGGCAGGCGCTCATGGCGCGCCTGCGCACAACGCCCGGCATCCTGGTCGTCGGCGAGACGGGGGAGGCGGAGGCGGGCCTGCTGGGGGTCAAGGCGCTGCGGCCGGAGGTGGTGATCATCGAGACGAAGCGCGCCGACGGCCGCGGGCTGGAGATCGTCAGTTGGATTGCCCAGAGCGGCCTGGGGGCGAAGATCGTCGTCCTCACCTCTTATCCCAGCGAGTGGGAACGGTGGGCTGCGCATCGCGCGGGGGCCGCGCTCTACCTCCTCAAAGACATCGGTTCCCCGCAGTTGGTCGAGCAGGTCCGCTCGGTCGTCAGCCCCCGGCCCGTTTCCAACCTGATCCTCACGTAGCCGCCCCTGGGGGGCAGCCAGACCGGCCAACAGGGGGCAGCCTTGCTATTGGCTTTTCTGCTTCCCTGACTATAATATCCCCCATTCATCTTCATTCCGAGGAGCGCCCTTATGCGCCTGATTACCCGCGCTGATTGGGATGGTCTGGTCTGCGCCGTTCTGCTGTCTACGGTCGAGCATATCGAAGCCATCCAGTTCGCCTATCCGAAGGATGTGCAGGACGGCAAGGTGAACGTGCCGCCGAACTCGGTCATCGCCAATCTGCCCTACCATCCAAGCTGCGAGATGTGGTTCGACCATCACTCCTCCGAGGAGATGCTGGGCGCGCCGATGGCGGCCTTCACCGGGATCAAGGGCCGGTTCGGGCTGGCCCCGAGCGCGGCCCGGCTGATTTACGAATACTACGGCGGCGACCTGAAGTTCGAACGCTTCAAGGAACTGGTCGAGGCGACCGACCGCGTGGACAGCGCGCAGTTGACGATGGACGACGTGCTCAACCCGCAGGGCTACGTCCTGCTGGCCTACACGCTCGACCCGCGCTCGGGCCTCAAGGACCTCGAGCTGCAGATGTACTTCATGCTGATGATTGACTGGCTCAAGCGAAAGCCGCTCAAGGAAATCCTGAACATCCCGGAAGTGAAGATGATGACCGAAGGCCTGCGCGCCAACGACCAGGCCTTTCGCGACGCGCTGCTCAAGCACTCCTACATGGACGGCAACGTCGTCGTCACCGACTTCCGGGGCCTGTCCGATATCCCGCCGGGCAATCGCTTCCTCGTCTACACCCTCTTCCCCGAGTCCAACGTCTCGGCGCGGCTGTGGGACGGCAAGGACGGGACGATCAGCACGATCTCGCTCGGGCACAGCATCTTCAACCGCACCTGCAAGACGAACGTGGGGCAACTCTTAGCCGAGTACGGCGGCGGCGGCCACACCGGCGCAGGCACGGCGCAGTTCCCCAAGGCCGAAGCGGAGGGGAAATTCCGGGAGATCATCCAGCGGTTGAAGGCGGCGGGGTAGGGGAAAGGCAGAGGGATGCAGGCGGAAGGCGGAAAGTTGAAAGGCCTTCCGCTTTTTTGTTGGGGAAAGCCGGAAAAGTCGGCTTGAAGCCCTTCGCGCCTCTGCGTTATAATCCCTCCCATCCGCCACGCGCAGCGCGTGGCTTTTTTGAGGGATTATGCTCGACAAACTCGCGGGCATCGAGGCCCGCTACGAAGAACTGAATCAACTCATGGCCGAGGGCGCAGGCGGCCACTACGCCAAGATCGCCGAGTACGCGAAGGAGCGCTCCAGCCTGGAAGAAATCGCCGCCACCTTCCGCACCTACAAAACCGTGCTCAAGGATTTGGAAGGCGCGCGCCAACTGCTCGACGACCCCAGCATGGCCGATCTCGCCGCCGATGAAGTGCGCGGGCTGGAAAAGAAGCAGGCCGAACTCGAGGAGCAACTCAGGCGATTGCTCATCCCCAGGGACCCGCGCGACGAGAAGGATATCATCGTGGAAATCCGCGCGGGTGCGGGCGGCGACGAGGCGGGCATCTTCGCCGCCGACCTGTTCCGCATGTATACGCGCTACGCCGAAGAGCGCGGCTGGAAGACTGACATCATGTCGCAGAACGACACCGGGGTGGGCGGCTTCAAGGAGGTCATCTTCGAGGTGCGAGGCAAGGGCGCCTACTCGCGGCTCAAATTCGAGTCGGGCGTGCACCGCGTGCAGCGCGTGCCGGTCACCGAGGCCGCCGGGCGCATCCATACCTCCACCGCCACAGTCGCCGTGCTGGCCGAGGTGGACGAGGTCGAGATCGCCATCCCGGACAAGGATGTGAAGGTGGAGACCTACCGCTCGGCGGGCGCGGGCGGGCAGAACGTACAGAAGAACGCCACCGCCGTGCGGCTCACGCACCTGCCCACCGGCCTGGTCGTCACCTGCCAGGACGAGCGCTCGCTCGTGCAGAACCGCCTGCGCGCCATGAGCATCCTCCGCGCGCGCCTGTACGAGATGGAAGTCGAGAAACGCCAGCAGGCCGAGGCCGCCGAGCGCCGCTCTCAGGTGGGCACGGGTGAGCGCAGCGAGAAAATCCGCACCTACAACTTCCCGCAGTCGCGCGTCACCGACCACCGCATCGGCGTCTCGTCCTACAACCTGCCAGCCGTGCTCGACGGCGACCTGGACCAGTTCATTGGCGAGTTGATCGCGCGGGACCAGGCGGAGAAGTTGGGCGGCGGCGCAGTGACGCCCGCGGCCGAAGATGATGATGAAAATTGAACAGAGGCAGAAGGAAACAGGAAAGAGGAAGAGGGCGCCCTTCGCGGGAAGCAGGCAGAAGGACACGCCTCCTTCCTTCTTGCTCCTTCCTCCCGCCTGTGAGGAAACTCTCCGCCGCGCGACTCTGACCCTCGCCGACACCGATGCCCCTCGCCTCACCGCTGAAGCCCTGCTGAGCCACATGCTCGGGATCACGCGCGTCCAACTGCTCTCCCGGCCTAAGTGGGAACTCCCTGCCGAGGCGCTCGCCCGGTTCGAGAGGCTCATCGCCCGCGCGGCGCGGGGTGAGCCGCTCGCCTACCTCACCGGCCATCGCGAGTTCTACGGCCTGGATTTTCTCGTAGACGCGCGCGTCCTCGTCCCGCGTCCGGAGACGGAGTTGTTGGTTGATTTGGCTCTACAGGTTGCGGCGACGGGGGTCGCGGCGACCGCAACCCTGCAATGCCCCCTGCATATTCTTGACGTGGGCGCCGGCTCCGGCTGCATCGCCGTCACGCTGGCCGTGAAACTCCCCGCGGCTCATATCACCGCCGTAGACATTTCGCCCGAGGCGCTCGCCCTCGCCCGCCTCAACGCCGAGCGGCACAGCGTCGCCGGCCGCATCACCTTTGTTCAAAGCGACCTGCTTTCCAACCTCCAACCTCCACTTACCAATTACCACCTCCTCCTCGCCAACCTCCCTTACATCCCCTCCGCCGAACTGCGTCGCCTGCCCGTCGCCGACCACGAGCCCGGCCTGGCCCTCGACGGGGGCCTGGATGGCCTGGCCCTCATCCGCCGCCTGTTGGAGGAAGCGCCGCAGGTGATGGCGCCGCAGGGCCGCCTGCTCCTCGAAATCGGCGCGGCGCAGGGTGAGGCCGCGGCCGCCCTCGCCCGCGCGGCTTTCCCCGGCGCGCAGGTATCCATCCATAAAGACCTTGCTGGCCTCGACCGTATCCTTGCCGTTGCCCTCTAACTTCGTCTGTCTACTGACGACTGTCTACTGACTACTGCCATGCGCCCGCTCCGCTTCATCGGCGAACCCATCGAGGTTGAATTCGACCAGCCGCCCGCGCTCGAGAAAAAGCCCGGCTGCCCGAACCGCTTCATCTGGCGCGGGGAGACGTATCAGATCGCCGAGACGGTGAGCGAGTGGCGCGACTACGCGCGCAAAGGGCGCATGGCGAAGAACATGCAGCCCGCGCACGCCGCCGTCGCCGCCCAGCGCGGCTCGTGGGGCGTCGGGCGCTACTACTTTCAGGCCCGCACGACCACCGGCCAGATTTTCGAGTTTTACTACGACCGTGCGCCCAAAAGCGCAGACAAGCGAAAGGGAGAGTGGTTTTTGGTCAGTGAATTGGAAATGACAAATGAAACGCCCAATGACAAATGACCCATGGTGAAATGGGAGCGCTCATTTTTGCTTTTGCCATTCTGGCCTTTGACATTGACTCATGATTCGTCTCGCCGCTTTTGATCTCGACAACACGCTCATCAGCGCCGACCTCACCCTCTCGCCGCGCGTCCAAGAGGCCGTGGCGCGG
The DNA here is from genome assembly GCA_035291605.1 of Anaerolineales bacterium. Taxonomy (GTDB): domain Bacteria; phylum Chloroflexota; class Anaerolineae; order Anaerolineales; family UBA6663; genus DATDRS01. The sequence continues at coordinate 11,180 of DATDRS010000162.1, forward strand.
GCGATGGCGCAGGGCGTGATCGTCGCCATCGCCACCGGGCGCGGCCCCTCGCCCACCGACCAGTTCGCCGCCGCGCTCAACCTGACCGCGCCGCTCGTTTGCTTTCAGGGCGGCATTGTGTACGATTATCGCGCCCGCCGCGTCCTGCACGAGACGCGCCTCGACCCGGCGGTCATCCCGATCATCGCGCGCCTGTCGGAGGCGCGCGGCTGGAACCTGCAATTCGAGACGCCGACGATGATTTACCTGCCGCGCAAGTCGAACCACCCGGAGGAGATCATGAACCTGTTGCGCGTGTCCAACTGGAAGCGCGTGGACGACTTCCTGACCGACCTGCCGGAGATCCCGCACAAATTCATTCTCTCCGTCCACGACCGCAGCGAGCGCGACGCCCTCGCCGCCGAACTCCGCGCCAGCTTTGACCAGGAATTTGCCAAGATTACCGTCGTCCCCTCGCACCCCATCCTGGTCGAAGGTTTGCCGCACGGCATGAGCAAGGCCGTGGGCCTGGCGTGGCTGGCCGAGCATTACCACATCGCGCCGGAGGAGATCATGGCGGTCGGCGACAACGACAACGACGCCGAGATGCTCCAATGGGCGGGCCTCGGCCTCGCCATGCAGGATGGCTCCCCCGCCGCCCTCGCCGCCGCCGCCGCTGTCGTGCCGCCGGTTTCGGAAGATGGGGCAGCAGCGGCGATTGAGCGGTACATTCTTGGATGAGATTTCGTGGAGCCGGTATTGAGGCAGGGAGAGCGGAGACTGGAGATTTGAGATTGGGGATTGGTAATAGAGATTTGCATGAAGACTGAAGTCATGCGCGCGACGGACCCCAACGCTCTCCGTTACGCCGCGGATGTGCTGCGGAACAACGGCCTGGTGGCGTTCCCCACCGACACGGTGTACGGCGTCGGCGCGCTGGCTTTCAAACCCGAAGCCATCCAGCGGCTCTATATCGTCAAGGGCCGCTCGACTGACAAAGCCATCGCCGTGCTCGTCGCGCGCAACTCCGACCTGCTCCGTGTAGCCGGAGAGTTGACCCCCTCTGCCCGGCAGCTTGCGCTAAAATTCTGGCCAGGTTCCATCACGCTGGTCGTGCCCAAGCATCCCGATCTGCCCAAAGCCGTCAGCGCGCTGTCCACTGTCGGCGTGCGCCTGCCGGATCACCTGGTGGCGAAGAAACTGCTCGAGCTCACCGGACCGCTCGCCGTCACCAGCGCCAACCGCTCCGGCGAGCCGAACGCGCTCACCGCCGCCGAGGTGCTGGCCCGGCTCTCCGGGCGCATTGACCTGATCATTGACGGCGGCCCGGCGCCGGGCGGCGTCCCCTCGACGGTCGTGGACTGCACTGGGCCGCAGCCCCGGGTCTTGCGCGAGGGGCCGATCAGCGCGGCGGAGATCGAGAGAGCGATGGAGTGACCCTCGACCATGTCGCCTTGTCACCCGGTCACCATGTCACGCGGTCAAGGACAGGGTGACAAAGTGACAAGCAAGGAGAGCAATATGCTTCAACGACGCGGCGCACTTACGCCTGGCCTCCTCCTCATCCTATTTGGCGCGTGGCTGCTCGCGCAAAATCTCGGCGTGCCGCTGCCCGGCCTCGACATGCTCTGGCCGGCCCTCCCCCTCCTCTTCGGCCTCGGCCTCCTCCTCCAGTTCTTCCTCGGCGGGCGCAAGGATGAGGGCCTGGTCTTCAGCGGCGTGGCGGCGGCGCTTGTCGGCGCGTTCTTCTTCGAGTTCACCCTCGGGCGCCTGCGCTGGGGAGACATGGACCGTTACTGGCCGGTGTTCGTCCTCATCGGCGGGCTGGCCTTCCTCGCGCAGTGGCTCGTCAACCCCGCCCAGCGCGGCCTGCTCATCCCGGCGGGCCTCGGCCTCCTCGTGGGCCTGGTCGCCATCACCTTCACCCTCAACCTCGCCAGTCCGGCGCTCATCCAGCAGGTGACCAAGCTCTGGCCGCTGGCCCTCATCGTCCTCGGGCTGAGCCTGCTCGCCAGCTACTTCTTCCGCGAAACCCCCCCTCGCTAGAGGGGTTTCCTTTATGGATTTACGCCGGCCGCAAGCCTCCTTCGACTGCGCCGCTACCCGGCTCCGCTCAGGAGGCTTGCGGCGGAATGGGCCCTGATGCGCATCGGCATTGACGCCAGCCGGGCCACCGTCGCGCGGCGCACTGGCGCCGAAAGCTACGCCCTGCATCTGATCCGGGGGCTGCTCGACTGCGGCGCGGGCGCCCATGACTTCATCCTTTACTTTCGCGACCCGCCGCGCCCCGGTCTGTTTCCGGGAGGGACCCACCGGGTCATCTCGTTTCCCCGACTGTGGACCCACGCCCGGCTGTCATTCGAGCTGCTCACGACCCCCCGGCCTGACGTGCTCTTCGTCCCCGCGCACGTCCTGCCGGCGATCCATCCTCTACCCTCCGTCGTCACTGTGCACGACCTGGGCTACCGGTATTTCCCCGGTGCGCACCCGCTCGCCCAGCGCCTCTACCTCGACTGGTCCACCCGGTTCTCTGCCCACGCGGCGACGCGCGTCATCGCCGACTCCTGCGCCACGCAGCGCGATCTCATCCGCTTCTACGGCGTCCCCGCTGAGAAGATCGCCGTCGTCTACCCGGGCAGGGACGAGTCACTGCGCCGGGTTGACCCCGCGCCTGCCCGCGCCAAATACGACCTGCCCGAAAACTACCTCCTTCACGTCGGCACCCTTCAGCCGCGCAAAAACCTCCTGCGCCTCATCGAAGCCTTTCAAGCCATACGCGATACTGCCTCATACGCCATGCGCAACACGCAGTTCGCATCCCCAATGACTAATCTCCAATTACTTCTCGTGGGCAAACCCGGCTGGCTTTCAGAATCCATCCTTGCCAAAGCGCGCGCGCTCGCGCCCACTGTCCGCCTCCTCGACTACGTCCCCGACGAGGATCTGGCCGGACTGTACTCGGGCGCGCGCGCGTTTGTGTTCCCCTCGCTCTACGAGGGCTTTGGCTTTCCCGTGCTCGAAGCGATGGCCTGCGGCGCGCCCGTCGTCTGCGCAGACACCTCGTCGCTCCCTGAAATCGTGGGCGACCCTTCGGCAGGCTCAGGGCAGGCGGCCGCGCTCCTCGTGGACCCAGGCGACACGAGGGCTTTAGCCTCCGCGATCACCCGCGTGCTGTCCGACCCCGGTCTGCGCGCGGCCCTGGTCGCCAGAGGCTACGCGCAGGCGCAGAAATTCTCGTGGGCGCGGGCCGCGCGGGAGACGCTGGCAGTGCTGGAGGATGTTGGAGGACGCCCGGCGATTAGAAATCGCGGCACGCTACGCGCAAAGCGCAGCCCGCCGGCGCGGTCTGGGTCTTAGCCGACGAATGTCGGCTTCACTTTACGCGCAGCGGGTACACGCTTCGCATCAACTGCCGGGGCGCCGATAAACACGATGAACACCGTCCGCATCCTCGGCGTCCCCATCCACGCCGTCACCACCGCCGAAGCGTTGGCCTGGATCGAGGCCGCCGTCGCCGCGCGCGCGCCCCGGCAAATCTGCACCGCGAACCCGGAGTTCCTCATGGCGGCTGAGCGCGACCGCGAATTTTTCGATTTGCTCAATCGCGCCGACCTAGTCCTGCCCGATGGCATTGGCCTGCTGTGGGCGGCGCGCCGTCTGGGAGGACGTCTGCCGGAGCGCGTCGCCGGTTCCGACCTGATTTACCGTGTCGCCGAGCGGGCCGCGCAGAACGGTTGGCGTCTCTATCTGCTCGGGGCCGGGGAGGGCATCGCGCAGAAAGCGGCGGAGACGCTGCGCGCCAGGTATCCCGGCTTGACGATCGCCGGGACCTTCGGGGGCAGTCCAAGAGTCGAAGACCAGGATGAGATCGTGGCGCGCGTGCGGGCGGCGCAGCCCGACGTCTTGCTGGTCGCCTATGGCGCTCCGGAGCAGGACAAATGGATCGCGCGCAACCGGGAGCGGGTGGGCGCGCCGGTCAACATAGGCGTGGGCGGGGCATTTGATTTTGTGGCCGGCGCGGCTCGGCGCGCGCCGACGTGGATGCAGCGGGCAGGAATCGAGTGGCTGCACCGCTTGTGGCGCGAGCCCTGGCGCGCGCGCCGGATTTTCACGGCGGTGGTCTTATTTCCGCTGGCGGTTCTGCGCCGGAGACGGGGACCGATCTTCTAGACATTTTTGCGAAAACTATAGACATTTGTACTGAATCAGGACGAAACGCTTGCGCGCGAGCATTAAACTTGCTATGCTTTTTGCATAGCGGCAGGAGGAAAGCCATGGCCCGTAAAATCCGTGTCGTTATTCTCGACGACCACCAGGGTATTATTGACGGCTATCTGTATCGGCTGGAGCGCGCCCCGGAAGTGGAAGTCGTTGGCGCCGCGCTCTACGCGGAGGACATGGAGCGGCTGCTGGCGAAATGCCAGGCGGACGTGCTGCTGCTGGATGTCAACGTCCCGACCTCGCACGACAACCCCAACCCTTATCCCATTCTGCACACCATTCCCCAACTGCTGCAGACCTGCCCCGACCTTGCCGTGCTGGTGGTGTCTATGTATTCCGAGCGCGCGCTGGTCAAGGCGGTGATGGAGGCGGGCGCGAGCGGTTACATCCTCAAGGACGACCAGGCGGCGATCCAGAACCTCCCGTCCATTCTCCTGACCGTCGCGCACGGGGGCGTGCACTACAGCTACACGATCCACCAGCTCCTGCTCAAGCAGCGCGCCAGCGAAGCGGAGGCGATGCTGACCTCCCGGCAGTTGGAGGCGTTGTCGGTGTGCGCGGCTTATCCAGGCGAATCCACAGCCGCGCTGGCGCGCCGGCTCGGCGTCGCCAATTCCACTCTACGCAACCTGCTCTCCACGGCGTACTTCCGGCTCGGCGTCTCGCATCGCACCACCGCCGTCGCCAAGGCCCGGCAGTTGGGCCTGATCACCTCGGAAGCGCATCGCCCCTGAAAGCCCCCCTGAAAGAAACTCCAAACTGGCTGGTGGGCACGCAGCGCGCTATGCCCGCCGCAGTGCATCGCGCGCCGCGTGCGCGGCCGCGGGTATCTCCAAGCTCGCCAACAGCTCATCCACCGGCCTGACCTGATCTTCCAGCAGGCTCTCCAATCCAGCCGCCCGGACGAGGGGGATGCCCTTTAGCATCCCCTGGGCGGCGCGATGCCGGCGGAGGAGCTCGTGGACGCCATAGCTGACCGCGCCGCAGCGGATGAGGATGGTCTGCGCCTCGGCCAGGGCCTCCGGATCGGGGATGGCCTGGCGCAGCGCGAGGAAACGCGCCCGGTCAGGATGCTCCACGACCTGCGCGAACAAGATAGGCAGCGGCGAGCGGCCCAGCGCCCAATCCGGGTTCGCAGGGACGGCCAGCGTGTCGTGCAAGTCATCGTGGATCTGGATCATCTCGCCGTACAGGCAGCCCAACTGTTTGAGCCGCTCAGCCGTGTCAACGTCCGCGCCGCCCGACAGCGCGCCGACGTGGAACGCCGCGCCGAAGAAGGGCGCGCTTTTGGTTTCGACGACCCGCCAATAGGCGGCTTCGTCAGCCGGGTTCTGCGCGTCCCATTGCTGGCCGAGGGCAGTGGTCAACGCCGCGGCGTTCAGGCTGCGCAGTGCGGCCAGCTGAATATGGGGCTGGGCTGCGCTGTGAGCAATAGCCTCTAGCGCAGCGGTCTGAAAGGCGGCGGCGAGGTTGGCGGCCGCGGGACCGCCGAGGCGATGGTGCGCGCCGCGCGGGTCGGCGTCCAGCAGATCGTCAATCAGGATGATACTGATTTTCAGGCAGGCGACGGCCGCTACGGCTGGAATGGCCTGCTCAGGCGCGCCGCCGACAGCTTCACACGCCAGGCGAGGCAGTTGCCAGCTGCCATCCTGTTTGGCGGCGGCGCGCCAGAACAGGGCTTGCATCTCAGGCCACGACTGAATGAGAGGCATGGTCAGCAAATAGTCGAGTGCGGATGAGTATGTGTCCATAATATCTCTTAATAGACTGGCCAGGAGAAAATCCTGGCCAGTCCAGCAGAGCAAGGGTGAATTGTAAAACCTCACCACAGCAGCCAGTCTATGTCGAAAGCCGACAACTGCTCTCGGTTGGCATGGGTCAAACGAGCCAGGCATGCCAGGTAAGCGTCGTTAGCCATGTGCGCCGAGCACAATTGTGAGTAAAAGGCTTGCATCGTGAGTAACATGGTAGTAATCTCCTTAAAATAGAGCGGGTTGTGGAAAGGATTTCGGGGGGCAGGGTCATGCCGACTGTGGCCTGGCTACATACGACTTCCTCCTTAGTCCAAGGGCGTGTTTGACGCTTCGAAAACGATGTGTTCAGCATAAGCGAACAGGAAACTCCGATCCAGTGGCCGTCGCTTGAATCGGCTCAAGCGTTGCTTTAATCACCAAGAAAGCGCCATGAGTCGCTTTGGAGAATTGCTGCGGTACTATCGCCATCAGTGCTGGGATGCTGAGCACGCGAAGCCGCTCACGCAAGGGCGGCTCGGCGAACTGCTGGGACGGGCGCTCGGGGACCTGGGCTACAGCGGCGCGGCGGTCAGCGAGTGGGAGCGGGGCAAAAGCCGGATCAGCCACGACCAGCGCAAGGTACTGGTCAGCCTGATCAAGGTGTTGCACGAGTGCGGCGGCCTGCAGACGCTCACAGAGGCGGACACCTTGCTGTTGGCCGGAGATTATCGCCCGTTGAATGCGGATGAACGGCAGTATTTATCTCCGGCCTGGGCGAACGGGCGAGTCGTTGGCGACCCGCCGCCAAAACCTAAGGGCTACTGGCAGATGGTGACGATGTTCCTGAGCGACTGGTTTGGCCGCCGCGCCGAGGCATTCACTGCACTGAAATCCTCAAGAAATGGAGGCCCCTCGCCGGGTTGGACGGGCGTGTTGCTGGAGATGATGGGGCAGCCTCTGCGTGGGTGGTCGAGCGCGCGGGTATTGCGGGCGATCGCCTGGGTGGTGGTCTGGTTGCTCGGCTGGGGATTGACCTTCCCTGCGCTGCACTGGCCCTTTGAAAACCGCGAACAGGCCTGGCTGGCTGCCGTAGCCTATATGACCGGGGCGATGATCGTCCCGGTTTTAGTCGGCGGCCTGACGCGCACTCGCGGAGATGAGTTTTGGAGGCGGCAGCCCTCGGCGAAGACGTTCGCGCTGCGCCTCTTCACCCATCAAGGGGCCTTCATCGGTTTTCACGTGGGGTATATGCTGGTCTTCACCGGGGCGTTATCCGGCTATTATCTGGACCTCGGCGCCCTCCCGCGTTGGCTGGAGGGTATCGCTGCGGTCTGGCCAATCCTCCTCGGCTATGCCTCCGCCCGTCAGGTGCCTTTCAATCTCTGGCGGGCGTATGGCCGGCTGCGCTTCACCGGGGCGGATTTAGGGCCGACGCTGGCCTTTATCCTGTTCGGCCCCGGCTGGGCGATCTTTTTTCACGCCTACTACCCGTGGCTGCTCTACTCGCCGACCGGCCTGGCGCTTATTCTATCCGCGCTAGGAATAGCGGCCGGCTCGGCCGCCTGGCAGGAGCGGGCGCATAAAACACGTAAGCAGGCATCACCCGATGGAGGCCAGTAAACCGATGTCGAGGCCCATCCCGCAGCGCTGGCAGACCCTGGCCGAGCGAACGCTGGCCCTCTCTGTGCTGGCTATTCTGCTCTTGTATGACTTTGCTCTCTTTGTTCAACTACCCTATCGAAATTTTAATTGGGATTCCTCTACGGGTCGGGTCGTACAGGTTTACGTCGAAGCGGGTCTTCAGCCCGAGGATCGGATAATTCAAATTGGTTCAATGTTAACGTCCAATTTCCAGGCTGACCTGCGTCTGACGGTGTTGAACGATACCCGACCTGGCCAGGTTGTGCCATTAGTGATTCAGCGTGGAGATCAGCAACTCACGATTCCCTGGACGATGCCGGGTTTCAATCAGGAAGAATTTCTTCAGGGACGGCTTAAGAGCCAGTGGTGGCTGGCGTTAGTGTTCTGGGGTGTTGGAGAGCTCACACTATTGAGTGTGCGCCCCCGGGGCACGCGTCGGCAGTTGCTGGCCGTCTTTAACTTTTTGATTGCGCTCTGGCTGGGGGTCAGTATCGTTTCCGGGTGGCATATGTGGGAAAGCGCCATCGCCCTGCGCATGGTCACCTGGTTGTTGGTCCCCGTCTCTTGGCAGCTGCACTGGGTTTTTCCCCAACCGCTCAAGCGCTTGCCAATTTGGGTCTGGACAGGCTTACATCTGGCTGGAGTTGCGTTGGCCGGGGCGGAGTGGTTTCAGATTCTGCCGAGGCGCGCCTATATCCTGGGATTTATTCTCATGGTTGCTGGCAGCATCATTTTGCTCGCCGCCCATTTCATCTTTCGTCCGGCTCAGCGCAAGGATCTGGTTATCCTGCTGGCGGCCGGCGCTTTGACTTTTCTGCCGCTGCTTGCGCTGGGGATTATGGCGGCATTGAGACTGCCAATCACGTCGAGTGAAGCCGCGGTTCTGCTCTTTCTGCCCATTTTACCTTTGGGTTATTTCTACGTGGCTTACCGCCGTCAGTTGGGCGGGATGGAACTGCGCGCCAATCGCTTCATCTCCATTTACATTTTTGTGATCCTGCTCGCCCTAGCCTCGATCATCGTGGACAACCTAGCCAACCGCTTGCTCCACTTCGAGGGCCAGGACATCCTGATTGACTTTGGCCTCACCCTGCTCGTCGTCGGCGCGGCCCTCTTCGGCTTCGCGCCCTTCCAGCGTTTCGTCGAACGGCGGCTGCTGGGGATGCCGCTGCCCACGCCGCGCCTGGTCGAGACGTACGCAAACCGCATCGTCGCCGCCCTCGACGCGCCGGGCCTCGTCCGCCTGCTGACCGACAAGGTCCTCCCTAGCCTGCTCGTGCGCCAGTTCGTGTTCCTCGGCTTCGACGAGGCCGGCCGGGGCACGGCGCTTTGCGCACTAGGCATTGAGCCAGACCAGTTGCCCGGCGACCGCGAAGTCCCGGCGCTCCTCGCCGGGGCGGGGCAATAC
>DATDRS010000163.1:0-14656 GCA_035291605.1 Anaerolineales bacterium
TCCTGCGCGGGCGGAAGACTCATCCGCGCGTGCGCACGGTGGTCATCCCCGGCAGTCAAAAGGTCTACCTCGACGCTCTGCATGAAGGTTTAATTGACATTTTCATCGAGGCCGATTGCTCGGTAAGCACACCAACCTGTGGCCCGTGTCTCGGCGGCCATATGGGCGTGCTGGCGGCAGGCGAGCGGTGCGTCTCCACGAGCAATCGCAATTTCCGTGGGCGCATGGGGCACGCCACGAGCGAGGTTTACCTCGCCAACCCGTATGTTGCGGCGGCGTCGGCGGTAGCGGGGTGTTTGGCCTCGCCGAGCGATTTGCTCGATCAGTAGGTGGCAGGTTGGCGGCGGGAAGTTCTCAGGAGCAGCGCGTGAGTGACCATGCCACTGTCGAGCGCGTTGCCCGCTTCATGTCAGAGCGTGATTTGTTCGCGCGGCACTTAGGGATTGAATTGCTCGAACTGCGGCCAGGCTACAGCCGCGTGGCGCTGAACCTGGCTCCGCACATGGTCAATGGGTTGGGCATGCCGCACGGAGCGGTGATCTTCGCGCTAGCCGACTTCGCCTTTGCCGCGGCTGGAAACTCGCACGGCAAGGCGGCCGTCGCGTTGAGCATGGACATTCACTTCTTGAACTCGCCCGCGCCGAACACGCGCCTCGAGGGCGAAGCCGTGGAAGTGCGTTGCGGCCGGCGCACGGCGCTGTATCGTATGACCGTCACCGATGCGGAGCACAATCCGGTCGCGGAACTGCATGGGATGGCGTATCGAAAAGATGCTCACTTCTTGGAAGAATGATGATTACCCTTGATTCCCTTCACCACACCACCCTTGGCGAGCTGCTGACCGCGCAGGCGAGCCGCTACGCCGGCAGAACGTTTCTGGTTTTGGGGGATGAGCGCTGGACGTACGCCGAGGCCGAGCGGCAAGCGAACGCGCTGGCCGCCAGTCTGCGCGGGTTGGGATTACAGCCCGGCGACCGCCTTTCGATCATTCTGCCCAACCTCCCGGCCTACGTTCTCGCCATCTTCGCGGCCGCCAAAGCCGGGCTGATTGTCACGCCTATCAACGTGCGGCGCAAAAAGGATGAAGTGCTGGCGCGTCTCGGCAAGACTCGTCCTTCCGCCCTCATCACCGACGCCGAGCACCTGCCCATGATGCAGGAACTGCGCGCCGGCTTTCCCGCCTTGGAGCATTTGATCACCGTAGACTCTCCCGCCGAGGATGTGATTGCATGGCGTGACCTGCTCGCGGCCGGCGCGAAGGCTGCCCCGCTGACGCCGATGGCCCAACCTGGCGACCCGGCGGCGATCCTTTATACCCTCGGCAACTCCGGCGCGCCGCGCGGCGCGACGCTGACGCACGGGGCGCTGGTGCGGAATGCGGCGGGCATCGCGGCCACCCTCGCCGCTACCCCGGATGATGTTTTCCTCGGCGCGGTTCCGTTCTCCAACGCCTTCGGCCTCACCCCGACCATCCTGGCGTGCGCGGTCGCGGGCGCGCAACTCGCGCCGCTGCCCTTTTATCACGCGGGTGATGCTCTGGCGCTGATAGAGCAAGCCGGGGTCACAGTGCATCATGGCACGCCGACGATGTTCGCGCTCGAACTCAACCATCCCGGCTTCCGCGCGGAGGCCTGCGCCAGCCTGCGCACCGGCGTCATGTCCGGCGCGCCGTGCCCGCCCGAACTCGTCACGCGCGTCCGCGAGCAGATGAACTGCAATTTGATCCTCGCCTATGGCCTCACCGAGGCCTCGCCCTCGGTGACGATGACACACCTCGACGATGGGCCGGTCACCGCGACGCAGACCGTCGGCCGCCCGATGGCGGGCGTCTCGCTGAAAGTCATCGGTCCCGACGGCGAGACCCTCCCCGATGGAGCCGAGGGCGAGTTGTGCGTGAGGGGCTACAACTTGATGACGGGATATTGGGAAGACCCAGACGCGACCGCGCAGATGCTCGGTGCGGACGGCTGGCTGCATACGGGCGACCTCGCCGTGTTGGATCCCGATGGCCCGGTGAAGATTGTTGGCCGCAAAGACGACGTGATCAACCGGGGCGGCTTCAAGATTTATCCCGGCACGGTGGAAATGGTGCTGCGCTCGTATCCGGGCGTGAAAGAGGCGGCGGTGGTCGGCGTGCCGGATGCGATCTTCGGCGAACTGCCCTGCGCGTGCGTGGTGCGCGCGCCAGGCGCGGACTTCACCCCCGAGCAACTGCTGGCTTTTGCTGCCGAGCGCCTCGGCGATTACGCTGTGCCGAGCCGGGCGCTGTTCTTTGACGCGCTCCCCCGGCGCGGGAGCGGCCCGGTGCGGAAAGACCTGCTGCGCGAGCGCGTGCGCATTCGGGGCAAGGCCTGGAAGTTCGGCAAGAACATTGACACCGACGCCATTATCCCGGCCCGCCACTGCAACACGTCCGACCCGCGTGAATTGGCCCAGCACTGCATGGAGGACGCCGACCCGAGCTTCGTCAAGCGCATGAGACGCGGCGACGTGATCGTGGCCGACACCAACTTCGGGTGCGGCTCGTCCCGCGAGGTCGCACCCATCAGCCTCAAGGCCGCCGGGGTGTCGGCGGTGATCGCCAAATCGTTCGCCCGCATCTTCTTCCGCAACTCGATCAACATCGGCCTGGCTATTCTGGAATGCCCGGCGGCGGTGGATGGCATCGCCGCGGGCGACGAGATCGAAGTCGAGCCGGCGACCGGGACGATCCGCAACCTGACGCGCGACGAGACCTATCGCGCCGAGCCGTTCCCCGATTTCTTGCAGCGCATCATTGACCGGGGCGGTTTGCTGGCTTACGTAGAAGAACGGCTGGCGGCCGCCGATAGCGGTTGGCCGATGGCAGATAGCCGATAGCAGGCGGCAGAAAGCGAGGGGCAAAACCATGGAGTGTATCGGAGAGACGTTGATGAATCCTATCGAGCATCTTTTGCAAGAGCATCGCGACATCATGGCGCAGGTAACTGATTTGCGGAGGGCCGTCGCCGATTTGGGCACGCGCGGAGAGGCCGCCCTGCCCGACGTCCTTCCCATGCTGAAGCGCATCGGCCACATGATGGAGACGCAACTTGCCCTGCACGCGAAGAAAGAAGACGAGGCGCTGTTCCCGGCCATCGAGGCTATCATCGGCGCGGAGGGTGGTCCGACGTATGTGATGCGGGTTGAGCACAAGGCGATTCACGGCCAGGGCGAGCTTCTCCGCCGCACGCTGCATGAGCTCAACGAAGTCGAGCATCCGAAAATTGTGGCCGGCGGCGAGCAGTTGCGGCGACTGGCGGCCGGCGGCGGCAGCGCCGAGGTCCTGAAGAGCAGCGCCGAGGAGATCATCCGCCTCCTCGACATGCACTTTGGCAAAGAAGAGCAAATCCTGTTCCCCATGGCGGCGAACATGCTCGACCAGGCGACGCTGGAAGAGATCGGCCAGAAGATGGAGGCGATGCGCCTGTAGCGGATAGCGAATGGCAGATAGCAGACAGCCGTCCGTCATTCGCCCGAGGAGATTTCATGATTGGCTTTACGCTCACCGACGAGCAGCAGGAATTCCGCGATATGGCGCACAAGTTCGCGGAGAAGACGATCCGTCCCGCGGCCGCCGAGGCGGACGAAAAAGAAGAGGTGCCGTGGGAGACGCTGGAGAAAGCGCACCAGGCGGGGTTGATCACTTACTCCTTCCCTGAAAAGTACGGCGGCGGCGGCGTGGAAAGCGTCCTGACCAAAGCCATCGTTGACGAAGAGGTCTTTTGGGGCTGCGCCGGGATCGGGACGATTATCGGCGGGGTGGCGCTGTGCGCCACGCCGATCTTGCTGGCCGGTACGGAAGAACAGAAGGAAAGATACCTCCCTCGCTTCTGCGATCCAAGCCGCGTCACCCTCGGCGCGTACGCGCTCACCGAGCCGGGGGCCGGTTCAGACCCGGCCGGCATGATCACCAACGCGCGCCGCGAGAAGGGCAAATACATCCTCAACGGCTACAAGACTTTCATCACCAACGCGGGTCTAGCCGACATACAGATAGTCTTCGCGACCGTAGACCCCTCGCGCGGGACGGAGGGCATCACCGCGTTTATCGTGGAAAAAGACTGGAAAGGCGTGAGGCCCGGCAAGAAGGAAAAGAAGATGGGCATCCGCGCCTCGCACACGGCGGCGATTTCTTTCGAGGACGTCGAAGTGCCGGTGGAAAACCGGCTGGGCGCGGAAGGGGAGGGCTTCAAGATCGCCATGCGGACGTTCGACATCACCCGGACGCATATCGCCGCCGGGGCCGTCGGCGTTGCGCGCGCGGCGTACGAATACGCGCTGGACTATGCCCACGAGCGCCAGCAATTTGGGAAGCCCATCATCTCCTTCCAGGCGGTTGCGTTCATGCTGGCGGACATGGCGATGCAGATTGACGCGGCGCGGCTGCTCACCTGGCGCGCAGGGGATTTGTACGACCGGGGCCGGTCGTGTGCGCTAGAGGCGAGCATGGCCAAAGCGTTTGCCGCCGATGCGGCCATGAAGGCGACGACGGATGCAGTGCAGATCCTCGGCGGCTACGGCTACATTCGCGAGTACCCGGTCGAGAAATGGATGCGTGACGCGAAGATCATGCAAATTTATGAAGGCACGGCGCAGATCCAGCGGTTGGTGATCTCGCGGCGGCTGAAGCGCTGACCCATGGAACGTGACTCACGCAAAACGCATCACGTGTCGTGTCTGATCCCAAACCTTGAGGAAGGAAAACAATGAAAACCTACAATGTGGGTGTGATTGGCGGGGACGGCATCGGGCCAGAGGTTGTGCGCGAAGGCCTCAAAGTTCTGCAAGCGGTCAAAGACGGTTTCGACTGCAATATTATCGAATACCCCTATGGCAGTGAGCATTACTTGAAGACCAAAGAACTCATCCCCGACGGGGTGGTTGACGAATGGCGCAAGCTCGACGCCGTCTTCCTCGGCGCGATCGGCCATCCCGGCATCGAGCCGGGACTGGTCGAGCGAGCGGTCATCATGGGCCTGCGCTTCGGCCTCGACCTGTACGTGAATCTGCGCCCGGTCAAACTGTACGCCGAGCACATCTGCCCGCTCAAAGACAAGAAACCGGAAGACGTGGATTTTGTCGTGGCGCGAGAGAATACCGAGGATGCCTACGCTGGAGTCGGCGGCCTTTTCAAAAAAGGCGCGCCCGACGAGGTCGCCGTCGCCGAGATGATTTTTACCCGCAAAGGCACGGAGCGCATCATCCGCTATGCCTTTGAACTGGCGCGGCAGCGGACGAAGGCGCGCGGTGAGGGCGGGCGCAAACCTAAAGTCACGATGGTGGACAAGGCCAACGCCATACGCGCGCAGGACCTGTGGACGCGCACTTTCGCCGAGGTGGGGGCTGACTACCCGGAGATAGAACAGGATCACGCCTACGTGGATGCCTGCTGTATGTGGATGGTAAAGAACCCGGAGTGGTTCGACGTGATTGTGACGACCAATCTGTTCGGCGATATCATCACCGACCTGGGCGCGATGATTCAGGGCGGGATGGGCATCGCGGCATCGGGCAACATTCACCCCGGCCAGAATGGGATGTTCGAGCCCATCCATGGCTCGGCCCCGAAGTACGCCGGGCGGAACGTCGCCAATCCGCTGGGAGCGATTGCGGCGGCGGGGATGATGCTGGACTTTCTAGGCGAGAGGCGCGCCGCCGAGCGCGTAGAATCGGCTGTCGTCTCTCTGCTCGCCTCGCGCCGCATCCCCTCGGTGGACGCGAAGAGTGGGCTGACGACGACGGAGATTGGAGATATGGTGGCCGCCCAGATAGCCAGTAGCGGATAGCCGATGGCGGATATCCATCGGCCGTAAGCGATATGCGATAAGCAGCACGCGATACGCCATCAGCCAGTGAACGAGACGACTGTCCCGATTATCCTCACCAAGCTTCAGCCGCCGCTCACGCGCCGGACTGCGTTCCCGCGCGAGCGATTGGCGCCTCGCGTGCGCGAGTGCGTCGAACGCCGTCTGACGTTGGTGTGCGCCGCGCCCGGCTATGGCAAGACCACGCTCATCGCCAGCAGCCTGGCGGAGCTTCACCTGCCGGTGGTGTGGTACAGCCTCAGCCGCAGTGACCGCGACATCATCACCTTCTTCTCGTATCTCGCCGCCGGTTTTGACCGCCAGTGGCCGGGCCTGGCGGAAGCGGTGCGGCCCACCTTCGCTCCCGGAAAAGACACGCCGGCTCAGTTGGCCGCTTTCGTGGCCGCATGGGTCAACCAGATGGCCCTTACAGCCCAGGGCGATTTCCTGGTGATCTTCGACGACTTTCAGTTGGTGGACACGGTCCCAGAGATCTGCGAGGCCCTCGACCTGCTCATCACGCACGCCCCGTCGCAGGCGCATTTCGTCATCGCCACGCGCGCCGCGCCGCCGTTTGCGTGCCTCCCCCGCCTGCGGGCTGAAGGCCAGGCGGTTGAAATCAATGAAACGGATCTGAAGTTTGATCCGGTCGAAGCGGCTATGCTCTTCGTGCGCTGCCTCAAATTGAATGTGCCCGAGGCGCACGTGGCCGCTCTCACCGAGCAGACCGAGGGTTGGGCGCTTGGCCTGTTGATGGCAGGCCAATCCATCAAAGGGCGCGGCCAACTGGACGAAGCCCTCTCGGCTGCGTCGGCGCTGGCGGATCGTCGGATCCTCTTTGAATATCTCTCTGAGGAAGTGATGCGCCAGCAGCCGCCGGCTCTCGCGGACTTCCTCACCAGTTCGGCCATCCTCTCGCGGCTGGAGCCGCACGAATGCGATGCGGCTCTCGGGCGTTTTGACTCCGCGGCGCACTTACAGCGGCTGGAGCAACACTGCCTCTTCGTCGCGCGCACCGAAGACGGCTGTCTCCGTTATCATCGCCTGTTTCGGGAGTTCCTGCTCCAGCAGTTGGCCGGCGATCGCGAGCGGGCCGAGGCGCTGCACCAGCGGGCCGCCGCGTATTTTGAAGAGAAGCAAAACATCGAGGCCGCCATCTTTCACCGCCTGGAGGCGCACGACTACCGGCAGGCCGCCCGGCTGATTGCCGCCGTCTCGCCCGACATGCTCCACGCCGGCCGGTTCGACACGCTTGGCTTCTGGCTTGGTCAACTCCCGGAAAGTGAATTCGCCGAATTTCCTGCGTTGTGGATGAGCTGGGGGCAGATGAGCGAGGCGCGCAGCCGGTGGGACGCCGCTCTGGATTATTACGACCGGGCCGCGCAGGCCTATACCGCGCGCGGCGATTTGCTGGGGTTGAGCGACGTGCTCCAGCGCAAGGGGCACATCCTCAACTGGCGCGAGGGCCGGCATGCCGAGGCCGAGCGGCTGCACCGCGAAGCGCTGAGTTACGTGGGCGAGGCGCATCGCCGCAAGCGCGCGGCCCTGCTGGCCGGGTTGGCGCGGGACCAGCTGGCGGCGGGCAATACGGTTGTGGCCGAGACGCTCTACCGCGAGGCGCTGGCCATCTACGAGGCCGAAGCCGACCCGCCGGGGCAACTCGAGACGCTGCTCAATCCAGGCTCGTGGTTGTTCCACAGCAAAGGGGAATTTCAACAGGCCCTCGCCGTTCTGCGCCGCGCCGAGCAGTTGGCGCGCGAGCTGAACAGCCCGCGCCATTTGGTCGAAGCCCACAACAATATGGCCGTCAACCTGTATTTTCTGGGACGCTTTGTCGAGTCATTGCGGTATGCCGGTCAGGCGCTGGCGCTCAGCCGTGAACTGGGCGACACGCATGGCGAAGCCTTCGCGTTGATGAATCAGGCCAACGGCCTGGAGGCGACCTGCGGCGCTAGTTATACCGATCTGTACCGGCAATACCAGCGCGCCCTGCACATGCAGCAGGCGCTGGGCAACCACCGTTTCGTCATCGCTACGTTGGTGTTCATGATGATCCTGGCGCGGCGCAGCGGCGACGTTTCTGAGGCGGCTCAGCGGGGAGGGCAGGCGCTGTCGTTGGCCGCCGAGCGCGGCCTGCGGTGGCTGGCAGGCTTTGCCCAAATTCAGCTCGGCGCGGCGCAAATCTGGATTGACCCGGCGGCCCAGGCCACGCTCGATGAGGCGCTGCAAACCTTCGGCGATTGCGGCGATCACTATCACCTGGCTGCCTCCCACTTCTGGCTGGCGGCCGTCTATCAATTCGAGAACAACCTGGTTTATCTCGATCACCTGCGCGAGTGTCTGAAGCTGGCGGTCGGCCATCACCACGACAGTTTCTTCCGTGCGGAAGCGCAGGCGGCTATCCCCCTGCTGGTGGCCGCGCTGGAGCACGATCTCTGGCCTGCCTACGTCGCGCCGATTTTGGCGCAGCTTGGCCCGCGCACGGTCGGCTCCATTCAGCCTTTGCTTGGGCACCCCGACGAGGCCGTCCGGCAACGCGCCCGTTCGCTGCTGGAGCAAATGGGAGTAAGCCTATCGCCCGCGCCTCCCCGGCGCCGGCCGGCCTCCGTGCCGCCGCTGACCATTCGGGGTTTTGGCCCCTTCACCGTATTGCGTGCGGGGGGCGCCATTGAGGAACGGGACTGGGGCCGCCGCAAGTGCAAGCGGCTGTTCAAGTATCTTGTCCTCAGCCCCGGCTACTCCCTCCCCAAAGATACGCTGGTAGATCTGCTATGGGGTGACGCCGATCCGCAGGCGGCCAACGCCAATTTCTATCGCACACTTTACAACCTGCGGCGTGTGCTGGAGCCGCTGGCTCCGCACTCGGGCGCTAACTATCTGGCATTGGAGGGCGGCCAATTGAGACTGGTCGGCGAGGTGGTGAAAAGCGTGGACGTGACCGAGTTTGTGCGTTCGGCGGAAGAGGGGCGGCGGATGGCCCGCGCGGGCCATCCTGAGGCGAGCGATCGGCTGGCCGCCGCCGTCCAGTTATATACAGATGATCTGTCCACCGACGACCTCTACGACGACTGGCTTCGCCCGCAGCGTGACTATCTGCGCGATCTGTATTTGGGCGCGCTGCGCGACCTGGCCGACTTGGCGATGGACGTGGGGCAGCTGGACCTGGCCATCGGCTTCCTCCAGCAGGCCTTTCGCAAAGACGGCACGGGCGAGGCGGCATGCCTGAGTTTGATGACGGCCCTCGCCAGGGCGGGCCGCCGCGTCGAAGCGCTGCAATGTTACTCGGCCTGTGAAAAAGCGTTGGCCGAAATTGGTCTATCCCCCTCTGACGAACTGAGCGCGGCGCATCGCGGCTTACTGGGGACGCCTCTACCCTTCTGGCCTTCTTCGCCCTCCGCTTCCCCCCGGCCCAACGCCTGACCTGTCCCTCCCTCAGGACGAAAAATCGAGCCGCACATCCGCCGCGCAGGGGATAGATGAGGGGTTTCGCTCACCATCTTCTGCATCGCGATCCTCCCGCCGCGGGGAGAAATTTGGGAGATGCCTCCCATAGAATGCCCACAAACCGGCCAATGGAGCTGTCACCGAGGAGAGTGTCATGAAGGATCTGAGGGATTTTGTTCAAGCCTGCGAGTCAGAAGGCGAGTTGGCGCGCGTCAAAACCCAGGTGGACTGGAACCTGGAGCTGTCCCACATCGCCAAGCTCAACGAGGAGCGAAGCGGGCCGGCCCTGCTCTTCGAAAACGTCAAGGGCTATAGTTCTCCCGTGCTGACGAGCGCCTGCACGACCACCTCGCGGCTGGCTTTGATCATGGGAATGCCCAGGGAGTCGAGCCTGGTGGATCTGATGCGCGAGTGGGTGCGGCGCGTCCAGAACAAGATCGTGCCCCGCTGGGTGGAGACCGCCCCTTGCAAGGAGAACGTGGACCGGGGTGACCAGATCAACCTCTTCAAATTCCCCGTGCCCAAAGTGTACCCGCGCGACGGCGGACGCTATTTCGGCACGGCGGTAGCCGTCGTCACCAAGGACCCCAAGCGGGGTTGGATCAACATCGGCACCTATCGCCTGCAGATCCTCGACGAGCGGACGCTGGGCACGCAGTTCATCAAGGGCAAGCACGCCGACATCATGCTTCAGCAGTACGCGGAGATGAAGCAGCCCATGCCTATCGCCGCCGTCATCGGGGGCGATCCACTCATGTTCCTGATGGGCGCGGCCCGTTTGCCGGCCTTTGAGGGTGAGTACGAGTTCGCCAGCGCGATCCGCGGCGCGCCGATTGACGTGATCCGGGGCGAAACGGTTGACCTGCCGATCCCGGCGACCGCCGAAATTGTCGTGGAAGGTGAAGTGGATCCGGACAAGCTGCTGCCCGAGGGGCCATTCGGCGAATACACCGGCTACTACTCCGGGGTGGGCGCGACGCCCCGGCACTTCATCAAGGTCAACTGCATCACCTATCGCACTAACCCGATCTTCTGGTCCACCACCGTCGGCCGCGCCGTCACCGACACGCACATGACGATGGCGCTGACCTACGGCTCGACGTTGTGGCAGGAGCTCGAAGCGATGCGCATCCCCGGCATCAAATCAGTCTACTGCCCGCCCGAAGGTGCGGGGCGCTTCCTGGCCATCATCTCGGTCAAGCAGATGTACCCCGGCCATGCGGCCCAGGTTGGCACCGCGGCCATTTCGACCGAAATGGGCGCGTATGGCCTGAAAACCGTGATCGTCGTAGACGAGGACATTGACGCGTGGGACCTGCCGCGCGTGCTGTGGGCGCTGAGCTTTCGCTTCCAGCCCTCGCGCGCTGAGTTCATCAAGCGCGGGCGCTCCACCCCGCTCGATCCCTCGCTGCCGATTGACGCCCGCGACATCACCTCGCGCCTGATCATTGACGCCACCATCCCGTACGAGTGGAAAGAGAAGCCGGTCCCCATCGAGCTTGACCCCGAGGTGAAGAAGAAGGTAGAGTCGCGCTGGGATGAATACTTCCCCAGCCAGCCCGCGAGCGGGGATGGGCATGGGGGCCGCGCCTCAGGCAACGGCCACGAAACACCGCTCACCACCAGGCCCATGATTGAAACCGGCGGCCACGAGATGTGACGTGATGACGTCTCCAAAGGACATCGCCCAGCCATCTGCCAACCATTCTCATCTCAACATGGAG
Source organism: Anaerolineales bacterium (assembly GCA_035291605.1). GTDB lineage: Bacteria > Chloroflexota > Anaerolineae > Anaerolineales > UBA6663 > DATDRS01. The sequence goes on from DATDRS010000163.1 coordinate 10,994, forward strand.
GAGTAAACATGACCACCAGCGCCAATGGAAGATTTCCTAGTCCGTTTGAGGTCCCCACGCCGGCTGGCTGCGAGGGATGGGAAGAACTTTATCCCTACTACTACTTATTCAGCAACGACCGGCGTGAATTTGAGGACAACCGGTTCTGGTTCCAGGACGGCATGCACCATCCTGAGCCGCTCTACCCTTTTGACACGATCACCTGCGAAAGCTGGTGGGTGGCGCTCGGCCAGTACAACACGCGCGTCTTCATCGTCCCGCCGGCGCTGGGGATTGACCAGCGCGTCCTGAACGGCTACCTTTACATCACGGCTTTGCCGGTGCCGAACGAGAATGACATCGGCCCGCGGGTCGCCCACTTCATGGAGCGGGCCGGTTATTACTACCAGAACTGGAACACGCTGTACGACCAGTGGGTGAAGAAGGCCGAAGAGACCGTCGCCGAATTGAAGGCGATCAAAGTCCCTGACCTGCCCGAGATGGAAGACATCTCGGTGGTGAAGCAGGGGCGAGGCATAACGACCGCCTACGATTTACTCACGGCCTACAACCGGGCGATTGAGAACATGCACAAGATATGGCACCTGCACTTCGAGTTTCTCAACCTCGGTTATGCAGCATACCTGACCTACTACGGCTTCTGCAAGAAGGCCTTCCCGGACATCTCCGACCAGACCATCGCTAAATTGGTGTCGGGCATTGACGTCATCCTCTTCCGTCCAGACGAGGAACTCAAGCGCCTGTCAAAGGCAGCGGTGGATCTGGGCGTGGCCGGCGTCTTCAAGCAGACGGTCAATCCCAACGAAGTAATCGCCGAGATGCAGAAGTCAGACGGCGGCCAGAAGTGGCTGGACGAGCTGGAGAAATCCAAGGACCCGTGGTTCTACTTCTCCACCGGCACGGGCTTCTATCACCTCCACCGCTCGTGGATTGACGACATGACCGTGCCGTGTGTCTCCATCCGCGGCTACATCGAGAAGATCGAGGCCGGTCAGGACATCAGCCGTCCTTTGAGCGCCATCCAGAAGGAACGCGACCGGCTGGCCGCTGAATATACGGCGCTGCTCCCGACTGAGGAGGACAAGAAAGCCTTCCAGGAGCAGCTCGGCCTCGCGCGTACGGTCTTCCCTTACGTCGAGAACCACAACTTCTACGTCGAACACTGGCATCACACGGTGTTCTGGAACAAGATGCGCGAGTTCGGGCGCGTGCTGGTCACGCATGGCTTCTTCAAAGAAGTAGACGACCTGTTCTACCTGCACCGCTTCGAAGTTCAGGAGGCCATCTACGACCTGATCGCGTCCTGGGCGTCCGGCGGGGAGGCGCGCGGGCCGAAGTACTGGCCGCCCCTCGTCGAGAAACGCAAGGCGCTGTTCGAGAAGCTCAAGGCGTGGGCGCCGCCGCCCGCGCTGGGCGAGCCGCCGGAAGTCGTCACCGAGCCATTCACCATCATGCTCTGGGGCATCACCACCGAGAGCATCCAGCGCTGGCTCAAGCCGCAGGCCGCCGAGGGCGAGAGCAAGCAACTCACCGGCTTCGCCGGTTCGCCCGGCCTGGTCGAAGGCCCGGCCCGCGTCATTACCAGCGTCGAGGAACTCAAGGACGTGCAGCCGGGTGAGATCCTCGTCTGCCCCATCACCACGCCGAGCTGGGCGCCCGTGTTCACCCGCATCAAGGCGACCGTTACCGACATCGGCGGCATGATGTCGCACGCGGCCATCGTCTGCCGCGAGTACGGCCTGCCGGCCGTCATCGGCACCGGCTTCGGCACCAAGACGTTCAAGACCGGCCAGATGCTGCGCGTGGATGGGACCACAGGTGTGGTGACCGCGTTGAACTAACAGGAAAGCGACGAAGGGCGGGTGATAGGCGGCGTCACACCTGTCACCCGTCGTTCGTCATTCGTCGCCGGTATGGCTCACGACCCGTACGTCCTCTGGCTTGAAGACTGCAACAAGACCTGCGCGTCGCTCGTGGGCGGCAAGAATGCCAGCCTGGGCGACATGCTGAAGGCCGGCATCCGCGTCCCTCCGGGCTTTGCCGTGACGACCGCCGCCTACCGCGATTTCCTGGAGGAGGCCGGGATTGGCCAGGCAATCCAGAAGATCCTGGATGACCTGGATGTGGATGATGTGGAGGCGACCGAGCGCGCCAGCCAGACCATCCGGCAAATGATGGCGGCGGCCTGCATCCCGGCCCCCGTCGAGACGGCCATCACCCGGGCTTATAAAGAACTCGCGGCGGAATGCGGCGCGCCTGATGTGCCGGTGGCGGTGCGTTCCAGCGCCACGGCGGAGGACTTGCCCGAGGCCTCCTTTGCCGGACAACAGGAGACGACGCTGTGGGTGCGTACCCCCGGATCGGTGTTGATCCGTACCGCTATCTGCTGGTCGAGCCTGTTTACGCCCCGCGCCATCGCCTACCGCGTTAAAATGGGCTTCCCGCACGACAGAGTGCTCATCAGCGTCGGCGTGCAGAAGATGGCGAACTCGCGTACGTCGGGCGTGATGTTTACCCTCAACCCGTCTAACGGCGACCGTTCGACCATCGCCATTGACGCGAGTTGGGGGCTGGGCGAAAGCGTCGTGTCGGGCATGGTCACGCCGGACAACTATCTGGTCAACAAGATTACGCTGGAGGTGATCAAACGCACCGCCTCCCCCAAGTTGATCGAGTATGTGCCGGACCCGGATGGCGACCGGGCGGAGATCGTGAACGTGCCGCCCGAAAGGCAAACGGCGCTGTGCCTGACCGACGAGGAGGTCGTCGCCGTAGCGACTTTGGGACAGTGCCTCGATCACTACTATGGGGCGCCGCAGGACATCGAATGGGCCATTGACCGCGACCTGCCCGTCCCGGAGAACGTCGTGGCCCTGCAGTGCCGGCCCGAGACGGTGTGGAGCCGGAAACCCCCTGTTTCCATTGCCAGGCCGGGGGCCGGGGCGCTGGACTACGTGCTGGCGAACCTGCTGGCCGGAGTGAAGACCCGCAAGGATTGAAGCAGCGAGGTGAATGCGACCATCTATCTGGTGCGGCATGGCGAGATCGAGCACCACCGCACGGACGTGAGCCTGACAGCGCGGGGCCGGGAGCAGGCGGGGGCTGTCGGACGAGCGCTGACCAGCCGCATTGGACAAGGGGAGGCGGTCTTCATCTTTCATTCCCCCGTGACGCGCGTCCGTGAGACGGCGGAGTTGGCGCGCGAGGCCCTGCGGATGGGCTTGCGGGTTGAAGGTGTCACGCTGCATTCCCCCGAGCTCGATGTGGCGCTGTCCAATGTCCGCTTCGTTGTGTCTCCAGAGCAGGGGCCGGAGGAGCCGTCACTGGTGTATGCCCGGATCAACGCCCCGGCCTATCTGTCCGCGCTGCCCCCGGCGCGGGCGGCGTTTTACCGCGGCTTCTGGGACAGCCCGGACCCGATGGGGTACTGGCTCACGCACCCTAGCGACGGCGGCGCGGAAACCCCGGAGTGTGTGCTCGGCCGCTTGCTAACCCGGCTGCGGGAAATTCTCACCGATGGTAAACTGTATGAGGTTCGCACGCACTGGATCATGGTCACACATTCGGGCGCGATGCGCGCACTGTTGCGGCATGCCTTCGGCGCTGATCCGGGTGAGCCGAACTTTTGCGAGATCGTCGTGATCGAGCCATCCGAATCGCTCA
>DATDRS010000164.1:0-4781 GCA_035291605.1 Anaerolineales bacterium
TGAAAAGGCTGACCAGGGCTTTGCCATCCCGCTCAGTGGCCGGAACCATATCAAGAACAACTTCAGGAGCAAAGCGGAGAAAGTCGTTGACGAATTCAGTCAACCTCTCACGGTCACCATGCACATGGCGCACACTCGGCGGCAATGCTGCCTCGGTCTGGCCGCGATGAAAAACCGCGACCTTGTGCCCCATTACGACGAGCCGCCGAACAGCATACAGCCCGATGAAGCGAGTACCACCCAATACAAGGATGCGCATAAATCTGGCAGTTTCGACAATAGGCCTCGGCTTCTATCAGGCCTTCACTCGCCTCACCCGATACCGCGTGAGCAGGAGCATCCCCAGCGTCGCCAGCAACAGCGTCGCCTGCACCACGTCGGAAAGAAACGTGGGGATGCCCAACTGGCGGCTGACGGATTGGCCGCCCGTGAGGATGAGCGCGACGAAGACCGCCGCCGCGCCCGCGCCGAAGGGGTTGATCGCGCCGAGCGTGGCGATGACGATGCCGGAATAGCCATAGCCGGGCGAAATATCTTCGAGCAGGCGGTGATGGATCCCGGCGACCTCGCCCACGCCGGCGAGGCCCGCGATGCCCCCGCTCACCAGCGCGGCGATGAGGAGCGCGCGTGTCACGTTCACGCCCATGAACCGCGCCGCCTCGCGGCCCAGGCCGGTGGCGCGCAGCTTCAGTCCAAACGGGGTGCAGCTGAGCGTCCACCAGGCGGCGAGCATCACCGCCAGGCCTACCAGCAGCCCGAAGTGAACGCGCGAGCGCGGGACGATCACCGGGTAGTCGGCGGCGATGCGCGGCGACTGCGGCCAGTTGGTCACGGGGTCGAGCCAGAAGTTGGTGAGGATCGCGTTGACGAGGAACAGCATCACGGAGTTGAGGAGCAGCGTCGTCACCACCTCGTCCACGTCCAGCCGCGTGCGCAGAAGCGCGGGGATGAGCGCCCACAGCATCCCGGCCAGGAAACCGCCGAGCATCATCAGGGCAATCACGAGCGGCGCGGGGAGCGCGTGCGCGAGCGGCAACTGTCCAACCCACGCCGCCGCGAGCGCGCCCGCGTAGAGTTGCCCCTCCGCGCCGATATTGTAATAACCCGCGCTGAACGCGACGACGACCGCCAGGCCGGTCAAGAACAGGGGCGTAGCCTTCACGAGAACTTCCAGCGCGCTTACCGGGGCCGTGAGCGGCTCGACGAGCATGAAATAGAACGCCTGGAACGGGTTAGCGCGCACGACGGCCAGCAACGTGGTCGTCAAGATAAAGGTGAGAAGAATGGAGATGACCGGGATCAGCGCCCGCGCCCACCACGGCGCGGAGCCTTTTTCAAACCTCCATCCGAAAAACGCCATCATCGCCTCGCCACTGATTACGGGTCACTGATCACTGATTACTGCTTACTTTCCTTACCGATCCCGCCATCATCAACCCCACCCCCTCCGCATCGGCCGTCTCCGCCCGCACCTCGCCCACGATGCGCCCTTCGTAAATTACCGCGATGCGGTCGGCGAGCGCGAGGATCTCGTCGAGGTCTTCGGAGATGAGCAGCATCCCCGCGCCGCGCGCGCGCTGTTCGAGCAGGCGGCTGCGCACGTAGTCGGTCGCGCCGATGTCGAGGCCGCGCGTCGGATCCACCGCCACGACGAGGGACGGGTTGCGGTGCAAACTGCGCGCCAGGATCAACTTTTGGAGGTTGCCGCCGGAGAGGGTACGCGCGCGGTCAGTGGGCGTCGCCTTGATTTGATACTCTGCGATGAGTTGCGCCGCGTGTGCGAGCATCGCCTGGCGGTCGAGCTGCCCCCGGCGCGCGAACTCAGGCAGATAAGCAAGCGTCATGTTCTCGGCTACAGTCAGGTCGCCGACGACGGCGGCCAGGCGGTCTTCGGGGATGTGGCCGACGCCCCGCCCGACGATCTCCGCTGGCGAGAGGCCAATAAGGCTCCGGCCTTTGAGGGTGATCGTCCCCCGCTTGGGTTTCCGCAGCCCCTGCAGGACGTGCGTCAACTCGCTCTGCCCGTTGCCCGCGACCCCGGCGATGGCGAGGATCTCCCCCGCCCGCACGGTGAACGAGACGCCGCGCAGGGCGTCGTGACCCTTGTCGCTCTCGGCCCACAAATCGTTCACCTCCAAAACCGTTTCTGCACCCGCAGGGGCGTTCACCTGCGCCGGCGGCGCAGGCGCAGGCAGTTGAACGCCCCTACGGGACACGCCGAACGTCTCGCGCCCCACCATCAACTGCGCGAGTTTTGCCTCGGTGGCCTCGCGCGTGAGCAGGCGCCCCACCACGCGCCCGTCGCGCAGCACCGTCACCCGGTCGCTGACCTCCATCACCTCCTGCATCTTGTGGCTGATGAACACGACCGCGAGGCCCTGCGCCACCAGGGCCTTGACTGCCTTGAACAGCGCGTGGCTCTCCTGCGGCGTGAGCACCGCCGTCGGCTCGTCGAGGATCAGCACGCGCACGTCCCGGTGCAGGGCTTTGAGGATTTCCACCCGCTGCTGCTCGCCGACGGAGAGGTGCTTCACCAGCGCGGCCAGATGCACCTCGAAACCGTAGCGGCGCGCGGTTTCGGCGACGGCGCGCTGCGCCGCGGCGAGGTCGAAGCGCACGCCCCGGTGCGTCCCCAGCACGACGTTCTCGGCGACTGTCAGCGTGCGGATGAGCGTGAAGTGCTGGCTCACCAGGCCGATGCCGTGCGCGATGGCGTCGGCGGGCGAATGGATCTGCGCCGGCTGGCCGTCAATGCGAATCTCGCCCTCGTCCGCCGCGTACAGGCCATAGAGGATTTTCATCAGCGTGGACTTGCCTGCGCCGTTCTCGCCCAGCAGGGCGTGCACTTCGCCCGCGCGCAGTTCGAGGTCCACGTGGTCGTTGGCGACCAGCAGCCCGAAGCGCTTGGTAACGCCGCGCAATTCGACGTTTTGCATGTTGCAAAACGTAGGGGCGTTCAATTGCCCGCGCCTGTGCCTGCGGCGCAGGTGAACGCCCCTACCGGAGGGAGGTTACTGCCCCGAGGGCGGCGCGCCCTCGTTGATATCCACGCGGAACGTGCCGCTGACGATGGCGTCGCGCTTCTGCTTGACGAGGTCGAGCACGTCCTTCGGGATCTTCGAGTCGTTGCCGTGATACGACGCGAGGTCGGCGCCGCCCTTCACCATCGTGCTGAAATCCTTCAGGTCCTGCGCGGTGAAGGCCCCGGCCTTGACCTGCTTGACCACGTAATCCACGGTCGGGGCCATGTTCCACACCGGGCCGGTGAGCACGTAGTCGGGGGCGATCGAGTTCTGGTCCTCCAGGCTGCCGAAGGAGAACAACTGCTTCTCGGCGGCGGCTTCGATCACGCCCGCACGCTCGGCGTAGAGGATGTCCGCCCCGGCGTCAATCTGGGCCAGCGCAGCCTCTTTGGCCTTCGCCGGGTCGTAGAACGAGTTGATGAAGCTCACCAGCACTTTAGCGTCCGGGTTGACTTCCTTCACGCCCTGGATGAAGGCGTTGACGATGCGGTTGACCTCGGGGATGGGCATGGCCGCGACGACGCCGATGACGTTGGACTTGGTCATCTCGCCCGCGATCAGGCCGCACAGGTAGGCCGGCTCGTGAATCCAGTTGTCGAACACCGCCAGGTTGGGGTTCTGCGGGCCGCCATCCGAGCCGAAGACGAAGGCGATGTCCGGGAACTCGGAGGCTACCTTCGCCACGCCGTCCCGGTTGCCGAAGGCGTCGCCGATGATGATGTCCGGCTTGTTCTTGGTCGCTTCTTCGCGGAGCACGCGCTCCATATCGCCGGCGTAGCCGATGTGGTCAGCCCACTTGTATTCGACGTCGCCGCGCGTCTGGGCGTCGAGCAGGGCGTTGTGGATCACGCGGTCCCACGGCTCTTCGAGCGGGGTAGCATACGCGCCGAAGACGGTGATCTTGCCCGCAGCCGGTTGGGGCGCGGCGGTCGGGGTCGCGCCGCCGCACGCGCCGAGGACAAGCGAGATGACGGCGACGAAGGTGAGCAATAGGGTCAGACGGGTTTTAGTGCGAAACATGGTTTCTCCTCCTGAATCGGGGTACACAGTACTCGCGCGCATGAGCAAGGATCAGGTTCTCTAGTCGGGGCATCACCTCCCATAGGGGCCAATTCATTTGCCTTACGTGAATGGCGCGAATTTCGCCGGGCGCTTCGTGAAAATTTGTGTCATACGTGGCTAAATCTTTAGCTGCCAGTACGCAGCTTCTTCCTGCCACTCGTGCAGGTAGGCCTTGGGGTTCTTGCACCGCATCCCCCAGTCGCCGATGGCGCACACGGGTTTGCCTTGAAAGGCGGCCTGGGCGCGCTGGTGGTAATGCGGCTGCGTGACCGTGTCAGGATGAAGCCACGGCAGGTCGGTGTCGGGCAGCTGCCAGCCCTGCTCGGCCAACCCGAACGCCGCCAACCCGTGCGTGAACGTCGCCTTTAGCCCCAACTTGGCGCAAGTCTCATGAATGCGCTGGCCGCCGATGCGCGAGCCGCACGCCGAGAAGAAGTGGACCTGCTTCAGCCCGCGCGGGATGGCCCAGTCGGCGAAAGCGCGCATCCCTTGCGCCAGGCTGACCCCCGAGGCGACCGTGTCCCCGACCAGCACGGTGCGGCACGGCGCTTCGAACGAGGCGTAATGGTAGTCGGCAAACCACTGGTTGCGCGCGTCGAGGTGGCGCTTGACGCCGATGAAATTCTCGGGGAGCAGAGAGCCGAAGACGGTCTGCCACGCGGGCTGGAGGCCGTAGTACAGCCCGCCGGTCAGAAT
>DATDRS010000165.1:0-2979 GCA_035291605.1 Anaerolineales bacterium
GGCCTACTGGCGCGGCGATGCCAGCCGCCCACAGTTGCAGCGCATCTACGGCACGGCGTGGCAGACGAGTGAAGAACTGGAGCAGTACCTGTGGAAGCAGGAGGAGGCCAAGAAGCGCGACCATCGCAAACTGGGCAAAGAACTGGGCCTGTTCTACTTCTCCGACGACGTCGGGCCGGGCCTGCCGCTCTTCACGCCCAAAGGCGAGATGTTACGCTATCTCATGGAGTCCTACGTGCGCGAGACACAGGCGAAGTACGGCTACCAGCACGTGTGGACGGGGCACATGGTGAAGGAAGCCCTGTACAAGAAGTCGGGCCACTACGACAACTACCAAGAGGCTATGTTCCCGCCGATGGAAGACGAGGGCGTGACTTACCGGCTCAAGCCCATGAATTGTCCCAGCCACATGACGCTGTACAACGAGATGGGCAAGCACTCGTACAAAGAGCTGCCGCTGCGCTTCGCCGAGTTCGCCACGCTCTACCGTTACGAGAAGACGGGCGAGTTGAGCGGCCTGACGCGGGTGCGCTCAGTCACGCAGGACGATTGCCACGTCTTCTGCCGCCCCGACCAGATTCAGGATGAGTTCAGCCTGTGTCTGAACCTCATCCGCGAAGTGCTCAACCGCTATCAGTTCAGCGATTACTACGTGCGGCTCTCGCTGCGCGGCGAAGGCGGCAAGTACGTGGAAGACTCCGAGAAGTGGACGCAGGCGACCGAAGCGCTGCGGGCCGCGCTCGACGCGAACGACGTCGAGTACGAGGCCGTCGAGGGCGAGGCGGCGTTCTACGGCCCGAAGGCGGACTTCATCGCCCGCGATGTGCTGGGGCGCGAATGGCAATTGTCCACAATCCAGGTGGACTTCATCCAACCGGCCCGGCTGGGGTGCGAGTACGTCGGCGAGGACGGGCAGGCCCACACGCCGGTCCTCATCCACCGCGCGGTCACGGGGTCCACTGAGCGGTTCCTTGGAGTGCTCATCGAGCATTACGCGGGCGCGTTCCCGGTGTGGCTCGCCCCCGTGCAGGCGATGATGATTCCGGTGGCCGACCGGCACATTCCCTATGCGCGCGAAGTCGCGGAGAAACTCAAGGCCGAGGGTTTGCGCGTGGAAGTGGACGAGCGCCCCGACCGGATGCAGGCCAAAATCCGCGACGCGACGCTGCAGAAGATCCCGTACATGCTCGTCGTCGGCGACAAGGAAGCAGCGGCAGGCGCGGTCTCGGTGCGCCTGCGCTCCGGCGAGGACTTGAAGGCGAAGACGCTCGACGAGTTCGTCGCGCTGGCGAAGGCGGAGCTGTAGTCAACGGATGTAGCGGATGTAAACGGAATGAAGGGCGGCGCAGCGAGCGTCGCCCTTTTTTGTCGCGTTTGCCCGATTTTGGGCTATACTCTCCTCATCGTTCAGAGTGGGCGGATTCCCTCGTGATCGGTGCAACCCTCCACAACCGCTATCGCATTGACGCCGAACTGGGCCGGGGCGGCATGGGCGTCGTTTATCGCGCCCACGATCTCCTGCTCGACCGCGACGTGGCCGTGAAAGTCCTGAGCGAGGCGGGCCTCGGCACGGAAGGGCGCGCGCGTTTGCTCAACGAAGCCCGCGCCGCCGCCCGACTGGATCACCCGAACATCGTCTCAGTCTACGATGCAGGTGAGACGGACCTCGCGGCGGCGGGCGGGGCAGGCGCCGCGCCGTTCATCGTCATGCAGCTCGTGACCGGGAAGAGTCTGCGCGAGATCGGCCCCCTCTCGTTCCCACAGGTCGTCGAGGTTCTCCGCCAGTTGTGCGAGGCGCTCGACCACGCCCACACGCAGGGCATCGTCCACCGAGACATCAAGCCGGAGAATATCGTCGTCGCCGGCGCGGGCGAGCGGCTGATCCCCAAGTTGATGGACTTTGGCCTGGCGCGTTCGCGGAACGCCTCGCGCCTGACGCAGGAGGGCGTGCTGGTCGGCACGGCCTTCTACCTCGCGCCCGAGCAGGCGCTGGGGCAGGAGGTGGATGGCCGCGCGGATTTGTACGCGCTGGGCGTGGTGTTGTACGAGCTGGCGACGGGCCGCCTGCCCTTCACCGGCGACGACCCGTTGACCGTCATCACACAGCATCTTCACGCGCCGGTCACGCCGCCGCGCACACTCAACCCGGAACTTCCGCTCGAATTGGAGGCGCTCATCCTGCGCCTGCTGAGCAAACAGCCGGGCGACCGCCCGGCCTCGGCGCGCGAGGTGCTGGAAGCCCTGACACCCGCTCAAGCCCAGTCGCCCCTGCCCAGCGGCGCCGTCACCTTTCTCTACACCGACATCGAAGGCAGCACGCCGCTGTGGGAGCGCGACCCGGAGGGGATGCGCGCGGCGCTCGCCCGGCACGACGCGATCTTGCGCGAGGCCATCCGGGCGCACGGCGGGCAGGTGTACAAAGTCATCGGCGATGCGTTTCAGGCCGCCTTTACGGACCCGGTGCAGGCGGTTCTCGCAGCGGCGGCGGGGCAACAGGCGCTGGCGGCGGCAACGTGGGGCGCGATTGGCCCGCTGCGCGTGCGGATGGGACTGCATCGGGGCGTGGCCGAAGCGCGCGGCGCGGATTACGCCACGACTCACACGCTCAATCGTGTAGCGCGGGTAATGTCTGCCGGGCATGGTGGACAGATTTTGCTCTCGCTCGACGCGGCGGATCAAGTGCGTGAACATCTGCCGGAGGGCGTGGGCCTGCGCGACCTGGGTAAACATCGCCTAAAGGGCCTCAGCCAGCCCGAGCATCTCTTTCAAATCGTCGTGGACGACCTGCCCGCTAACTTCCCGCCGCTCAAGTCCACTCCGGTCGCGCCCTCGACCCGTAGCGAAGTCTTCTCGTTGCTCGACCACATCGTGCGCGGCCGCCTGGTCGGTCGTGAGAGCGAACTGGCCGAGCTGGAGGGATTCTGGAACCGGGCCGAGCGCGGCGAGGGCCATCTCGTCCTGCTGTCGGGCGAGCCGGGC
>DATDRS010000166.1:0-3100 GCA_035291605.1 Anaerolineales bacterium
GCCACGTGCGCATGTCATTAGCGGCGTGCGACGGAGAGTTCGAGGGGGAAATCGTTGACGACGGGCGCGGCTTCGATCCGCAGACAATCCGCCCGGATGGACACAGCGGGCGAGGGCTGGGGCTGCTCGGCATGCAGGAACGGGTGGCCCAATGCGGCGGCACGCTGGAGATCGTCTCGCGGCCCGGGGCGGGCACCCGACTGCGGATCAAGATTCCTCTCCCGGAGGCTGCCAGTGACTGACAAGATTCGCGTGCTCATCGCCGACGACCACACCATCGTCCGCACGGGCGTGCGCTTGTTGTTGCAAGCCGAGCCGGATATCGAGGTGGTCGGCGAAGCTCTGGACGGCGACGAGGCGGTGACGCTGGCCGAGGCGCTCCGGCCGGATGTGACTCTGATGGACATCGCCATGCCGGGTACGAACGGGCTGGAGGCCACACGCCAGATCAAGGCCCGCTTTCCGGACATGAACATTCTCGGGCTGACCATGCACCGCTCAGACGAGTACTTCTTCGAGATGCTCAGGGCCGGAGCCTCAGGCTACGTGCTCAAGGCCGCCGAGACGAGCGAACTGATCGGCGCTATTCGGGTGGTGGCGCGGGGCGAGGTGTTTTTGTACCCCTCGATGGCGAAGCAACTCCTGGAAGATTATCTCCACCGTTTGGACGACTCGGAGATGCCTGGCCAGCCAGCCCTCACGCCGCGCGAAAAAGAAATCCTGCGCCTGCAGGCGGAGGGATACAGCAACAAAGAAATCGCCGAGCGACTGGTCGTCAGCCCCGGCACGATCCATAGCCACCAGTCAAATCTGATGAAGAAACTCAACTTGAGCAGCCGCCACGAATTGATCCAGTATGCCCGCCAACGCGGCTTGCTGCGCGACTTCTAAATCTCTGCACGCCCCACGCTTTCACGCCCACCCCTCACAAAACGCCAAGCGATTTGGCGTTTTTTTTATCACAATTCCTGCCTGCCCCGATACCCAATCGTGACGTATTGCTCTAATCTAACGCTAAGGAATCGGCGGAGGCGGCATGGCGACACGGCGGGTGTTCGTGATCTGGAGCAACCCGCTCTTTCACGAATCGTTGCGATTGCTCCTGAACCACCCTGAGGTCGAGTGGGTAGGCGCGACCTCTGACCATGCGGCGGCGCACGATCAGATTGTGAGTCTTTGCCCAGACACGATCCTCATTGAAGAGGAGGAAGGGAGCAACGCTCCAGCCGAGACCCTGGAAATCCTGGAAGCCAGTTCGGCAGATATGCGGGTCATTCGGTTGAGCCTGGCTGATAACGAACTGAGTGTCTATCACCGTGAACACCAGACGATGGGGCAGGCTGAGGACTTGCTCAGCTTGATTCTAGCGTGCTGAGGCACAGGAGGATGCTATGAAGAATCACATCATTCGGCTGGCCAGCCTGGGGTTACTCGGCCTCGGGCTGGCGCTCGTGGTTGCGGCCTGCGCCGGCCCGGCTGGCGCGCGGGGCGAACCCGGCCCACAGGGGCCAGCTGGCCCCGCCGGCCCCGCCGGCGCCCCAGGAGCACCAGGCGAGCCTGGCCTGGCTCCGTCTGCTTCTGACCTGACCTGCACCGAGTGCCACAATGACACCACTTTAATCTGGTCCAAGGAAGCGCAGTTCAGAGAACGTTCTGTGCATGGGACGGGCGAGGCCTTCTTAAGAGGCGAAGGTACCGACTGCGCCGGTTGTCACGGCACGGAGGGCGCCAAGGCCCGTATCAACGCCGGCTTACCCCCACATGACGCGTCGGTAGTAGGCGTGGTGAACGTGTCGCCGTTCGACTGCCGCACCTGCCACAACATCCACACCACTTACACAAAGGATGACTTCTCCCTGACGGGAGGTGAAAAGCCGGTGGTGTTGGAAATGACCGGCGGTACCTTCGACGGCGGCAAAGGCAATCTGTGCGCCAATTGCCACCAGGTCCGCAACGCAGCGCCCACTGTCACTGGAGGAAACGTTGAGGTTACATCCAGCCGGTTCGGCCCCCACTACGGCATACCGGCCCCGATGCTGCTCGGCGAAGGGGGATTGGGTGTGAGCGGCAGCCCAAGCACGCACTATAAGACGGTTGAGAACACCTGCGTGTACTGCCACATGGGAGATGAGCGCAACCATACCTACCTGCCCAACGTGGCGCGTTGCCAGGAGTGCCATGCCGATGCCGAGAACTTTGACGTCAACGGCGTGCAGACCGAAATTGAGGCAATGCTCGAAGAGCTTCATACCATCTTCGTCGAGAAGAAGATGTTGGACCCGGAGACCGATCTATTTATCGCCTCCGCGTCGGCTCCCGCGACATATCCTGAAGCGGTCGCCACTGCAATGTGGAACTACAAATTCGTAGTCTATGATAAGAGCATGGGCGTCCACAATTCAGCCTATACCAAGGCGCTGCTTGAAGCGGCCCTGGAAGCGATGAAGTAAACGCGCACCATAGAAAGCTAGTAATACCAACATGACCTATCCTGAAGTTCAGGATAGGTCATCTCGACGACGCTACCGATCCGCTCGATATGCACCGCCTGCCATGACTGTCCGGTGGTGAGCGGCCATATCGAACTGCAGACGACTGCCTCTGGCGTGGAGACCTGCTCAAGCTGATTGAAGGCGAGTAATTTCGGTATACAGAAAGGAGACTGCAGTGAAGGATTCTTTTGACCGCGTTGCTGTCTTGGGCTTGCTTGCTCTAGGATTGGTAGTGCTGCTGGCGGCCTGCGCCGGCCCGGTTGGCGAGCCAGGGGCGTTGGGGCCACCAGGGCTACCAGGAGAGCAAGGGCCACAAGGCCTTCCCGGTGAGGCTGGGCCGCCGGGTGAATCGCCAATTATTCCGGGTGTCGGGCTGTTTGCCGAAATTACGAGCGTTGAGTTCCCGGCCGACGGCAAACCCATCGTGTCGCTCACCCTGACTGACTCCAACGGTTATCCAGTGAGTGCGGAAGCCCTGGAAGGCTATGGATTCACCATCGCTCAAATCATCGTGGATGAGACCACGGGCCTGAGCAAGTATCAGAACCTTCTGGTCCGCGAGGTGGAGGGTCAACCCTATACCGTCGGCGGCGAAACGAAACAGCCCG
>DATDRS010000167.1:0-16456 GCA_035291605.1 Anaerolineales bacterium
GCGCAGGCGTATACCAGTGCGCTGGCCGAAGGGCTGTGGGCGAACATCTGGTTCAGTGTCCTGGGCTGGCCGGGGCGCAACACCGCCTTGCTGGACAGCAGCCTGAACCCCTTGCCCGCCTACACCGCTTATCAAACCGCCGCCGCCATCCTGCGCAACGCCGTCTTCCAGAGCGAAATTGCTGGCTATCACGGGATCAGAGGTTACAAATTTAATCGTGGGGACCGCAATATCTGGGTGCTGTGGTCAAGTGATGCTGTGTTGCACACGGTTAGCCTGACTCCCGGTACACCACACGCCCTCTTTGATGCATTAGGTACTCCTCAGAGCGTAACCGGCAGCACCTTGGATGTCACTCAGAAACCGCTCTATGTGGAGTGGTGAGAGGACCCGTTTTGCGGCGCATGACCAGAATAAGCGTACTAGCATTGACCCTGCTGCTCGTTGGCTTTGTGTCTGCCAAACAGTCAGCGGCTTCGTGCTCACCAATGGGGTGGTTTCCGTCCACTTTTGGCCTCTTGGACCACACGGTTTTCGAGTATCAGGGATACTATTATTTGGCCTCCATTTATCTCGGTACTGATCACTATGAAGACCTCTTCGCATATGCGCGCTCCCGAGATTTATGCAACTGGGAGGAACTCGCGCCCATTCTAACTGAGCGCATTCCCGGGGCCAGCGACGAATTTAAGATCTGGGCGCCTTTCGTCTACGTGGAGGATGAGACCTATTACATGTACTACACGGGGGTGACGCACAACTTCACCCAGCGTATCATGCTGGCCACCTCCACGAATCCAGCCGACCCGGCCTCATGGCGTCCTCAAGGAATGGTCTTCCAGCCCGATCATCCAAACATGCTGTGGCAGGATGACGCGTGGGCCGATTGTCGAGATCCCACCGTCACCCGAGTAGGCAATACATACTATCTGTACTACTCTGCCCGAGATTTGGCAGGGGGAATTATCGGCCTCGCTACAGCCTCTTCACTCTCAGACCCCTGGCGTGATTGGGGAGCTATCCTTACGTTGACTGACCCCGACGCCATGCCCGAAAGCGCAACAATCATCACACATGGCGGCCTCTATTATTTGTTTTACAATGAAGCGGGGCAGGGCGAGCGTTACCGGATTGGTGCATCTCCTGCTGGGCCATGGACGAAGGCCAGCGTGTGGTTTCCTGGATGGGCGCACGAGATCTGGAAAGGGCCGAATGGATACGAGTATACTTCCTTCTTGACAACGCATACGGTCACCATGTCTATATTGTCGTGGGATACCCTTTATGATCCGGCACGCCCCTTTATTGGCGAGGCAGTTTATCACTTTTGGCTTCCGTTTATCACTCGATAACGCTGTTGCCGGCTAATAGATCCGTGATTGTCTGGCATGCCCCAGGTTTCATGTAGGAGGAGTCGTTACCCTCAATCTGTGTCATGGCGAGGTACATCCAGTACGAATGAGAACGCTCACCTGTCTGTATCCCTGAGAAAGAACGATGGAATTTTGAGAACAGTGTATGAGCTCACCTCGATCGGTGATGATTGGCGAAAGGGCTTGATCAGCCGAGAGCAAATCGGGGGTGGTGTGCTCTATGCAGGGTTGGTGACTGGCGTCCTCTTCGCGATTTTTGTGTATTGGGCTTACGACGACCCCTTCATCACCTACCGCTACGCCGAAAACGTTGCCCTGGGGGTCGGGTTCGTTTACAATGCGGGGGAACGCGTGTTGAGCACGACGACGCCGCTATTTGCGTTGCTGCTCGCGTTGCTCAAGCCTCTTCCTATTCCCCTGCCGCAACTGGCGAAGGCTATTAGCGCGCTGAGTTTGAGCGTGGGCGCGCTCTGTTTGTGGGATTTGTCCCGTTCGTGGGAAGCGCCTTTTGTTGGCTGGGCAGGGCTTTTGCTGTACCCGTTCTTCCCGCTCGTGCTCAGCACGCTTGGCTCAGAGACCCCGCTGTATATCGCGTTCTGCCTCGGCGCGTTTGCCTTCTACGCCCGCCAACGCTATCACTGGGCTGCGCTCTGCGCGGCGTTGGCGGTTCTTGCGCGGGCAGATGGAATCCTTGTTCCGGCTGTCTTAGGGGTGGATTATCTGGTACGTGTTCGTCATCCGCTCCCCTGGCGGCCTCTCATTCTATTTGTCCTCCTGCTGACGCCGTGGTTTGTGTTTGCCTGGGGCTATTTTGGATCGCCCTTCCCGGTCACCCTGGCCGCTAAACAACATCAGGGGAGCATGGCGATCAGCCAAAAGTTCGCGCCTGGCTTCCTCACCATCGCACAGGGGTACGCAGCTCACTGGCATTACTGGCTGGAAGCGGGCCTCGCGGTGATGGGCGTAGCGTTTGTAGCAGCGCAAAAACGTATCTGGGCGACATTTCTCGCCTGGCCGGTCTTGTATTTCGCGGCTTACACGGCGCTGGGGGTGAGCCGTTACTATTGGTATTATGCCCCCCTCGTGCCAGGATTTTTGGTCGTGGTTGGTCTGGGACTGGAAACCCTCAAAACCAGCCTGCGCCGTGCGCTAGTTGGGCTATCGGTGGGGGTGAGCCTCTTGCTCATCCTCGCACTGGCGCAGGGCGGCGACGCGCTTCGACTGCGCCAACGCGCCGACGCGCGCTACCCAATCTACCGCGCGGTTGGCGAATGGCTGCGGGCCAACACGCCCCCCGAGGCCACGGTAGGAACGCTCGAGGTGGGTATCATCGGCTATTACGCTCGGCGCCCCATGATTGATTTCGCAGGGCTGATCCAACCGGCTGTGGCTGAACGGCTAACGCCCGACGCCACGTATGCCGATGCGGCAGACTGGGCGATTCAGGCCTACCACCCCATGTACCTGGCGCTTAATCCGGCGTGGTTTCCGACTCTGATGCAGACGCAAGTTTTGCCGGCCTGTGAAGCGCTGCAGGTGTTTCCCGGTGAGGCCTACAGCTTCGATGGCGAGATGGTGATCTATAGGTGTGATTGGAAGGAGTAGCGCGTGACTCGCCCCAGTTGTGGTAGAATTTCCATACTATGACGCCCCCTTATTCCGGGGGCGTTTTTGTGAGCGAGCGATTCTCGTTTAGAATCTGTTCGACTGCCGCGGCCAGGTCAGGGACGGTGAGGAGGGGGTTCTGCGCAGGAGTCCACCAGTGGACCTGTGCAGAACCAAGGCCGGTGAGGACGAGGATAGGCTCCACCCTGACGGCTTCGGCCGCCTGCACATCCGTCAGTGCGTCGCCAATCATCACCGAGGCCGCTAGGTCAATATCCAAATCGCGGGCGGCTTCCAACAACATGCCAGGGGCGGGTTTTCGGCACGCGCAGCCGTCCTGCGGATGGTGGGGGCAGAGATACAAGGCATCCACCCGTCCCCCGGCGGAGACGATCTGCCCGACGACATAGGCGTTGATCGCGTCAACCGTTTCCCGGGCGACAATTCCCCGGCCGATGGCCGATTGATTGGTGACAATGACGATCAGCAGGTTGTGGCGGGCGAGACGCGCCAGGGCTGTGAGAGCACCGGGGATGAACTGCACTTCTGCCAGCGATTTGACATAGTCGGCCCGGTTTTCGATGATGACGCCGTCACGGTCGAGGAAAACGGCCGGGCGAAGGGTCACGGAGGTCATCGGCGGAGATTATAGCATTGCATACGTGGCCTGAGATAATCCGGAGTTGGAGAGAGTTGCCATGAAGGTTTTAGTCACAGGCGGCGCGGGTTTCATCGGCTCACACACCGTGGATTTGCTCCTGCAAAAGGGCCATGCGGTGCGCGTGCTCGATGCGCTCGAACCGCCGGTCCACCCAGAAGGAAAAGTACCCGATTATCTCCCGCGCGAGGTCGAATTCATACGCGGGGATGTGCGCGACCGCGCGGCCTGGGGGCGCGCACTCGACGGCGTGGAAGCCGTGTTTCACTTCGCGGCGTATCAGGACTATCTGCCCGACTTTTCCAAATTCTTTTACGTCAACGCGGTCGGGACGGCGCTGTTGTACGAGATCGCCGTCGAGGAGCGCCTGCCGATCCAGAAAGTTGTCGTCGCTTCGTCGCAAGCGGCTTATGGCGAAGGCAAATATCGCTGCGCCACCGACGGCATTCAATATCCCGGCCCGCGCTCCGAGGCGCAGTTGAGGGCGAAGGATTGGGAACCGCGTTGCTCTGCGTGCGGTCAAGTCATGGCGGTGGAGGCGACGGATGAAGCGGTCGTCAACCCGCACAGCTCCTACGCGATGAGCAAGTATGCGGAGGAGATGCTGGCGCTCAACCTCGGGCGGCGGTACGGCATTCCGACCGTCGCCATGCGCTACAGCATCACGCAGGGCGCGCGGCAGTCGTATCGTAACGCTTATTCGGGGGCGATGAGAATTTTCGGGATGCAGGCTCTCGCCAAGCGACCGCTCACGGTATACGAAGACGGGCAGCAGTTGCGGGATTTTGTCTACGTGGGCGATGTGGCGCGCGCGAACCTGCTCGTCTTCGAAGACCCGCGCGCAGACTACCAGACTTTCAACGTCGGGGGAGGGCGCGCGATCACGGTGCTGGATTTTGCCCGCATCGTCGCCGCGCGGGCGGGGCAGGGCGCAGCGCCGTTGGTCACCGGCGAATACCGTTTCGGCGACACCCGCCACATCGTGTCCGACATCTCTAAACTGCGCGCGCTCGGTTGGGAACTGCGGGGGAGCATCGAGGGCAACGTGGATGAGTATCTGGGCTGGGCGCAGAACCAGCCGGATTTCCGCAATTACGCCGATGAGGCGCGGGAATACATGAAGAAAGTTGGCGCCGTCCGAAGCCAGGCGGCCCACGGATAAGCCGGAGGCACTTGGACAAAAGCAAAATGGATCTGATTGACGCTTATCTTACCGAACTCGAGCAAGTCATTCACCAACTCTCCCGCGACGAGGTGCGCGCCGCCGCCGAGGCGCTCATGGAAAACTGGCGCGCGCGCCGGCAGTTGTTCGTCATCGGCAACGGCGGGTCGGCCGCTACGGCCTCGCACATGATGAACGATCTCAACAAGTTCACGCGCGTCGCAGGCAAGCATCGCTTCCGCTGCATCGCGCTCACCGACAACGTGCCGTGGATGACGGCGGTGGGTAACGACCAAAGCTACGACGACGTGTATGTCGAACCGCTGATGAACCTGCTCCAGCCGGGGGACACCCTCATCGCCATCTCGGCCTCAGGCAATTCACCCAACATTGTCCGGGCGGTGGAGTATGCCAAAGCCAATGGCGCGCGGGTCATTGGCTTTACCGGTCGGCCCGGCGGCAAACTGGCGCAGTTGGCGGATTTGAAAGTCGTCATTCCCAGTGACCGTATCGGCCAGCAGGAGGATGGGCACATGGTCCTCAACCACGTCCTGTCGCTGGCGCTGCTGGAAAGAATCCGGCAGGAACCTGGCACGTGACTGAGGCGATCCCCAGCCTGTCCGTCATTATCCCGGCCTACAACGAGCGGGAACGCCTTGGCCCGAACCTGGGATCCGTGCTGGCCTATCTACGCGAGCACTTCCCCTCCTTCGAATTGATCGTGGTGGATGATGGAAGCCGGGACCAGACGGCGGAGATGGCTCGGCGCATTCTGGCGGATGAGCCGCGCGCACGGGTGTTCGCTTACCAGCCTAATCGGGGGAAAGGCTACGCGATCCGCACGGGGGTGCTGGCCTCGCGCGGAGAGCGTGTGCTGTTTATGGACGCCGACCTTTCGACGCCGATCGAAGAAATCCCGCGCGCGCTCGAACTGCTTGAGCAGGCGGATGTAGTCATCGGCTCCCGCGCCTTGCCGGAGTCAGACATCCGTGTTCGCCCGCCGCTCTACCGCCGTTTGGCCTCCATGATCTTCGACCTGATCAAGCACCTGATGGTCGGTCTGTGGAACATCGCCGACACCCAGTGCGGCTTCAAGGCTTACCGCGGCCTGCTGGCGCGGCAGTTGTTTGCCCTCGGCCAGGTGGACCGTTTCATGTTTGACGTAGAGATCCTCTATCTGGCCGAGCGCGCCGGGTTGCGCATTCAGGAAATGCCGGTGCGCTGGGCCGACGCGCCAGGGAGCAAGGTGCGCTTCTGGGAAGGGGTCGTCTACATGATCCGCGATTTGTGGCGCATCCGCATGTTGCACCGGGGTCGGCTCGTGATCACGTGATAAGCGGAGGAGAGATTCATGCACGCACTCATCACCGGCGGCGCGGGGTTCATCGGCAGCCATCTGGCCGAAGCGCTGCTTATGCAAGGTCACACGGTCACGGCTGTGGACAACCTCTCGACGGGCCGTTTTGCGAACGTCGAGCACCTGACTGGGAACGCCGGTTTCCACTTCGTGTACGAGACTGTGACCAACGAGACGGTGATGGACCGGCTGGTGAGCGAGTGCGACATCATTTTCCACCTCGCCGCCTCGGTCGGGGTGAAACTGATCGTCAAGGACCCGGTGTGGACGATTGAGACCAATCTGCAAGGCACGGAGATGGTTTTGCGGCTGGGCCGCCGCTACCGGAAAAAGGTCGTCCTCGCGTCTACTTCGGAAGTGTACGGGAAGAGCAACGAGATTCCCTTCCATGAGGACGCCGACCGGGTGATGGGACCGACGACCAAAAGCCGCTGGAGTTATGCGGAGTCGAAAGCGATTGACGAATTTCTCGCATTGGCTTATCACAAGCAGTTTGATTTGCCGGTGGTGATCTGCCGCTTTTTCAACACCGTCGGCGCGCGCCAGACGGGGAGCTATGGCATGGTCATCCCGAACTTCGTCGAGCAGGCGCTGGCCGGCCAAGCCGTGACCGTGTATGGCGACGGCAACCAGAGCCGCTGTTTCTGCAATGTGAAGGATACGGTGCGCGCGGTGATCGCGCTGGCCGCCGAGCCGAAGGCGGTGGGCGAGATTTATAACGTGGGGAGCCAGGACGAGATCACCATTGGGGAACTGGCCCGGCGGGTGGTCGCGCGGGCGCAAAGCCACTCGCCCGTCGTCAACGTGTCCTACGATGAGGCGTACGAAAAAGGCTTCGAGGACATGTACCGGCGTGTGCCAAGCATCGAGAAGATCAAGGCTGCCATCGGCTGGCGGCCGACCGTCCCGCTCGACCAGACGCTCGATGAGGTGATTGCATACTTTAGAGGCAAGACAACATAGGAGAGCCTAAATCTCAATCGGCTTCTGCAGCACTTCGAGCAGCAGTTGCACCGAGGCCTGCACGTCGCGGAAGTCTACCATCTCCGAGGGGGTGTGGATGTAGCGGGTGGGGATGGAGAGGCAGCCGGCTGGCAGCCCGGCGCGCGCGAGCTGCATCGCCGCCGCGTCGGTCGTCCCGGCTTCGAGGACTTCCAGTTGGTGCTTCATCCGGGCGTCTTGCGCACGCTGGACGAGCAGGTTCTTGATACGCGGGTCGGCCAACATGCCGCTATCGCGCACCTTGATGGCCGGGCCGCCGCCGAGGGCCACTTCCATCTTGATGCCATTCGGCGTGTCGCCTGTGCGCGTCACATCCACCGCAATGCCGAGATCGGCGTCCAGGCCAAAGGCCGCCGTGCCCGCGCCGCGCAGGCCCACTTCTTCCTGGACGCTGAACACGAAGGCAACTTCGTGCGGTGTGCGCTTGAGCGCGCGGAGCGTCTCAATCAGAATGGCGACGCCGATGCGGTCGTCCATGCTCTTGGCGATCAGGCGGCTGCCCTGCTCTTCCATCGGGCGGTAGAAACAGGCCGCGTCGCCCACGGTCACCGGGCAAGCGGCCTTGCTCGTCGCGCCTACGTCAACATAGAGTTCGCTCAGGCCAGGAATCTTTGCCGCGTCGTCCCGCCGGTCATCCACGCCGATGACTCCTACCAGGCCGCCGGCGAAGCGCACACGTCCGCCCACGCAGTTGAGCGCCCGCACCCCGCCGATGTTCTGGAACCGGACGAACCCGTTCTCGTCAATGTGCGAGGCGATCACGCCGATCTCATCCATGTGCGCCGAGAGCATGACTTTCTTGCCGCGCTTGGAGTTTTTCTTGATCACGGCGATCAGATTGCCCAGCGGATCCACGGTGATGTAATCGGGTAAATTGCGGATCTCCGCGCGAATGAGATCGCGGATCTGGCCCTCGTGGCCGGAGGGGCCGTAGGCTTCGACGAGTTTCTTGATGAGTGGCTTCATAGTCGCTCCGAATAATCGGTAGATCATGGAGGATAGATATTAAGAACGCACGTCTCTTACCTTCTCAGCACCTTTGGGGTCCAATTCTCCAGCGCCCGTTTCATCAACCGGACGGTGTTGCGCCAGTCCTCCGCGCGGACGACGGCCGCCGGGCTGTGGAGGTAACGCCCCGGCACCGAGACCGAAACACTGGGGACGCCTTCACGGCTCAGATGAATCGCGCCAGCGTCGGTGCCGCCCCTGCCAGGCTGGCGCAGCTGGTAAGGGATGCCTGCGTCCTCAGCAATCTGTTTCAGGTAGTTTATGAGCCGTTCGTCGGAGATGGTGCGCTGGTCGAAGACGTAGATCGCTGGACCGGCGCCGAGGCGCGTGTTGTACTGCGTGTTCTCGCGCGCGTTGCTATCCGGCAGGTCGTACGCCGGGGTGCAATCCAGGACGAATGCGCAGACCGGGTCTACAGCGTAGCCCGCGACTTTGGCGCCACGCAGACCCACTTCCTCCTGCACCGTGAAAGCGGCGTGCAGATCGAAGCCGTAAGGCCCGCCGCGCAGCAGTTCGATCAGCGTCGTGCACCCCAGTCGGTCGTCCAGCGCCTTGCCGAGCAGGGAGGGGCCGAGCGCCGCGAAATCGGTAGCGAACACCCCGCGGTCGCCGGCCTTCACCAGCTTCTTCGCCGCCTCCTGCGACTCGACGCCGACGTCAATCCGCAGTTGCGTCGCTTTCACCACCGCGTTGCGCCGGTCGCTGTTGAGCAAGTGCACGGGGGCCGCGCCGATCACTCCGGGCAGGCGCTGGGAGCCGATGAGCACGGCCTTGCCGATCATCAGACGTTCGTCAATACCGCCCACGATCTCAAAGCGCAGCGAGCCGTCTGAATCGTGGCCGGAGACCATGAAGCCCACCTCGTCCATGTGCGCGGCGACGAGGACACGCTCGCCCCGGCCTGTGCCTTTCTTGACGGCCAACACATTCCCGAGGACGTCCACTCTGACTGCGTCCACGTGACCGCGGAGGGCGTCGAGGATGATCTGGCGCACCGCGCCTTCGTCGCCGGAGACGCCTGAGGCGTTGCAAAGCTCTCTGAGCATCTCCAGTTCGCCGGCAGTAGCCCTTGGCGGTCCGCGTCGCGCGATCTGAGGCGCAGGCGTCTCCGCGGGCGCGCGGGCTGCGGCGCGGCGGGAAGCCGGGTGAGCAGTTGGTCGTCTGGGTTTGGCAGTCGGTTTCTGACGGGCAGGTTTTTTAGCCATGCGGTTTCTGCAAGTGACGAGTGGCAGGCGAGGAGTGACGCGACCGGCTGCCCGCGTTGCTCAGCGCGCGTCACTCAAAAGCGAGTGTGCTCACAAAGTCTTCCTTCAACCCGGCGATGAACTCGGCCAGCAACCGCCCGGCGCGGGTCACATCTTTCACCGACAACTGCTCGACGGGCGTGTGCATGTTGCGGAGCGGGAGGCTGACCACCATCGTCGGGATGCCCTCCCGCGCCACCTGAATGCCGAAAGCGTCGGTGCCGGAGTGCGTGGGTTGCGCTTCGGTGAGGTGCGGGATTTCGGCGCGCTCCGCCGCGCCTTTCACAGCGGCGTGCAGGCTGGGGTGGATATTCGGACCGAAGGCCAGCACCGGGCCGCCGCCGAGCGGGAAGGTCGAGTCGGAAAACTCCTTGACGCTCGGGCCGGCGCCGTGCGTCACGTCTATCGCCACGGCCAGGTGGGGGCGGAGCGCGAAGGCCGAGGTGATCGCGCCTTTCACGCCGACTTCCTCCTGCACGGTCGCCACGGCGATCACATCCCATACGTGCGGGCGGGTTTGCAGAGCGTCCAGGCACACAGTGAGCGCGGCCACTGAGGCCCGGTTGTCGAGGCTGCGGGCGACGAACATGTCGTTCTGCAAGGTGCGCGGCGGCGCGGCGAAGGAAACCACATCGCCGACCCGGACCAGCGAGGCCACTTTCTCCGCTGGCAGGCCAACATCCACGACGAGTTCGCTCAACGGCACAACACCCTCGCGGTTGGCTTTGGGTAGAAGGAAGGCGGCAGGTTGGGCCACTACGCCGGGCAAATCCTCCTTGCCGTGGACGGTGACCAGCTGGCCGGGCATGACCCGCGCATCAATGCCGCCCACCTGTGTCACGCGCAAAAACTCGCCCTCCACTTTGGTGACCATCAGGCCGATGGCATCCATGTGCGCCGCGAGCATGATCCTGGGACGGGGGGCCGCTCCAGTTCCAGCTTTGGTCGCCCAGAGCGATCCCAGGCGGTCAACGTGGGTTTCGGTGGTTAACGGCGCCCAGGCAGCGCGGATAACTTCGCGCACCGGTATCTCGTATCCAGAAACCCCTGGGGCGGTGGTCAGCTCCTGCAAATGGGCTACGACATCCATAAGCGGTCTCTTCAGGGCGTGACCGACGGGGTCGGCGTGCTCGTCGCCTCTGCAGTGGTTGGACTGGGCGTCGCCGTGGCAGCGGGCGTGTCGGTGACGGCCGTGGTCGCCGACGGCGCGGGGCTGGGGCTGGGAGTCACAGTTGGGGGCAAGGTGGCCGTGGCGGTCGCGGTCGGCGGCGCGGGAGTCTGGGTGTTCGTCGCCGTGAGCGTCGGCGCCAAAGTGAACGTGGGCGTCAACGTTGGGGTGTTCGTCGGCGTGTCGGTAAAGGTCGCCGTCGGCGTGCGGCTCGGCGGGATAAATTGCGTCGGGGTGGATTGGAGTGTAGCCGTCGGCGGCCCCGGAGTGAAGGTCACAGCCGTGCCCGTTGGCGGCCCGGCCAGAGTTTCGGTGACCGTTGGCAGAAGGGGCGGACTGGTGAGGGTGGCCTCCTGCGAGGTGGGGGTTGGCCGGCCCGGCCTGGGCGCCAAGGCCAAAGCCACAAACCCGGCGCAGTAACAGGGCAGGGTGAGGATGATGATGCCAGCCAGGATGGTATAAGTCCGGCGTTTTGAGCTTTCTGTCTCGTACTCAATTGACATATTATAATGTGTCTGGCCCGATGAACGTCATAATGTAAGGGGATTTTTGCCGGAAGGCCCAGCAGGCTATGCAGTCGGTCAACCTCAATTTCCGGTCTGGGAGCGATGAGTGCCGTCCTCCCCTGATCAACTGGATATTAGCGACGGGCGGGCATAATAGCAGAGATGGTAAGGCAAGTCAATTGATGGCGGGTTGGAAGGTTTGTCCAGGTCTCTGAACCAACTTTCCCTGGCTGCGGTAAAATACGGAAGGCAAAGTCCTGGAGGCAGGTGCGATGTTCAAACTCGAGGAAGGTTGGTTGACGGTCGTCCTGATGAGCGTAATGCTCACGGTGGCTGGTTGGGGCGTGGCGGTTGCCAGTTGGACGCAGGGGCTGTGGGCGGCATGGTTGGCGAGCGTGGTGGGGATCCTGGCGGGGCTGGCGCTGGCGAAGAGCCGTTTCTCCGGATTTGTCGCCTCGCTGTTTGCCATCGTCTATGGCCTGTTCTACGTTGGTTTTTTGGTCTGCTTCATGCTGGAAGGCAGCTGGCATGAGCGCAGCCTCGAACTCGTCACCCGCCTGGGCACATTTATCTACAAAGCCACGTTTGGCGGCACTTCGCGCGATGCGCTGCCTTTCCCCGTCTTTATCAGCCTGGTGTTCTGGTTCATCGGCGTGATCGGCGCCTGGTCGGTGTTCCGGCGCAGATCAGTGTGGTTGGCCGTAATCCCCGGCGGCGTGGGACTGCTGATCAACGCTTACTATTATCTCGGCCCGGCGCGGATTGACCTGTACCTCGCGGTGTACATGCTCCTGGCATTGCTCCTCGTGGCGCGCGTGAGCCTGTTCGCGCGCGAGCAGGAATGGCAGGCGGCGCGGGTCGCCTATAACCCCGAGATTCGTTTCGACTTTCTGCGCGCGGGATTGGTGGTGGCTCTGGCGGGCGTGATGGTCGGTTGGGCCGGCCCCGAACTCGCCGCTTCGCCCGCGGCCGCCTCGGCCTGGCAGCAGATGACCGGTCCGTGGAGCAAGGTGCGCGAACAATGGATGCGGTTGTTCGCCTCCCTCCGGGCGTATGGACAGAACGTCAACGATTTCTACGGCGACTCGCTCATTCTGGGCGGCGCGTCGCATCTCGATAACGACCCGATCATGGATGTAGCCATCGGCCCGACGGACGAGTTGGCGCTGGAGGCGAGCGGGCCGACGGTTGCGCCGCGCTATTACTGGCGCATGCAGGCCTACGACGAATACCACGACGGGCGCTGGCAGACGACCAAGCTGGAGTTCAAGGAATACAAACGCACCGACCTGCTGCGCCTCCCCGCCTACCGCCTGCGTCGGGACGTAACGGCCAATATCCAATCTTACGTCGGCGCATCCAGCCGCCTGTACACCCCATCGCAGCCACGCAGAGTTGACCGTATCGCTACTTATGAACTGGCGTACACCCCTGGCGGCGCGGCGGATGTCGCGTCAGTGCGGGTGCTGGCGCCTGAGTTTGTGCGCCGGGGTGACGTCTATCAAGTGGTGGCCTCGGTCTCTGTGGCCGATCAGGCCAGCCTGAGAGCCGACGACGCCGATTATCCGGAGTGGGTCGCCTCGCGTTACCTCCAGTTGCCCGATACGATCACCGACCGCACGCGCGAACTGGCGCAGCAAATTGTGCAGACGGCCGGCGCCACGAACCCTTTCGATCAAGCGCAGGCCATCACGACCTGGCTGCGCCAAAACATCACCTACGACCTGGATATTGACGCCCCGCCGCCGGACGTGGACCCGGTAGATTACGTGCTCTTCACCTCGCGCCGGGGGTACTGCAATTATTACGCCTCGGCGGAAGTGATCCTGCTCCGCTCATTAGGCATCCCGGCCCGGCTGGCGGTGGGCATGGCGCAGGGCGAGTTCGACCCGGAGGCCGGCCTCTATCGCGTGGTCGAGCGCAACGCACACGCGTGGCCCGAGGTCTTTTTCCCGGACCACGGCTGGGTGGAATTTGAGCCGACCGCCTCAGAGCCGCTGTTGGTGCGCCCGGAGAGGCCGGCAACGACCGACAGTTCGGGTTCGCTCGTCTCACCGGATGCCGAGGACCGGGCGAGTCAGAGGGCTGACCGCGAGCAGCAGGAGAAAGATATCCCCGACCCGCTCAGCGGCCCGCGCTCGAATATCTGGCTGCTGCGTTTGCAGGAGATGAGCATTACCGCTGGCCTCGTGATCTTCGGGGCCATTGTCGCCGCTGCGGCCGGCCTGGCGCTGATGCTACGCTTTGGATTGATCGGCTGGGAGAGCCTGGGCGCGGCGGGTGTGTGGGTGATGCGCCGGCGCGGCCTGCCCATCCCCTCCATCGTCACGGCCGCCTATCTGAAGCTTGAGCGGGCGGCGCGCTGGCTGGGGCTGGCGTTACCCGTGACCTTTACCCCGTACGAGCGCGCGATCGCCCTCAGCCAATCCCTTCCCGAAGTCCGGCCAGGGGTAGAGACGATCACCGAACAGTACGTCACGGAGCAGTACAGCCCACATGTAGCTAACCCTGCGGCGGCCGAGGCGGCCTGGCAGGAGATCCGCGTTCCCGTATGGCGGCAGGCCGTCCGCGAGTTTATTCGTGGCTGGATCGAGGGCGAGCCGGCGAAAGTTCCACCCAAAAAACCGCAGTCGAAACCCAGGTGATCGCCCGCACCGGCGGGCGCAACGGACAAGGTAGGATTTATGGAATCGAAAACCCAGCATGGGTATCTTGTCCTTGCGGACATTTCCGGGTACACAGCATATCTGGCCGGGACGGAGCTGGACCACGCGCAGGAAATCCTGACCGATTTGCTGGAGATCATCGTCGGACGCCTCAAAACGCTGCTGACCATCGCCAAACTTGAAGGCGACGCGGTGTTTGCCTACGGGCCCGAGGGCAAAATTGAACGCGGCGAAACCCTGCTCGAACTCATCGAAGCAACCTATATGGCCTTTTGCGATCGGCGCGACCACGCCCGGCGCCGCACCACCTGCGCGTGCAACGCCTGCCGCAACATCCCGGCGCTCGATCTCAAATTCGTGGCGCATCACGGGGATTACATTTTGCAGCGCGTCTCCGGCATTACCGAACTCGTCGGCTCTGACGTGAACCTAGCGCACCGCTTGCTCAAGAACCACATCGCCGAGGCCACTGGCTGGCACGCCTATGCCCTCTTCACCGAGGTTAGCCTGTCACGCATGGGCCTCAAGCCAGAGGGGATGTACGGACAACCGGAAACCTACGAGCACTTGGGCGAGGTCAAGACCTACAGCCTCAACCTGCATGACCGCCACAAAGCCCTCGTCGAAGCGCGGCGCGTCCTGATCACACCCGAAGAAGCGCATTACGTTCAAACCCACGACTTGCCCGCGCCTGCGCCCATCGTCTGGGAATGGCTCAACGACCCGGTCAAACGCTCTCAGTGGATGGGCGGGCGCGTGTGGAGCGCAGACTTCCGGCCTGGGGGCCGCACCGGCATTGGGGCGCGCAATCACTGCGCGCACAGCAAAACCACGATCACAGAAACTATCCTGGACTGGCGGCCCTTCGAGTATATGACCGGTGAGCAGTTGGTTGGCGGGACGCGCATCCGCGAAACGGTGCGCTTTGAGCTGACGCCCGACGAGCGAGGCACGCGCGTCACCGACCTGATCCAAGTTCAAACGCCCTTGCCGCGTTGGCTCGCCCGCCCCATCGCCCAATTGATGATGACGACTGTGGGAAAATATAAGACCGACGAACAGTACACTCAGTTGGCGCGGTTGATAGCCAATGAACAAGCGTTGAATGAAGCGTAAAACACAAAGACAGAATACGCATTGCGTGATATGTAGTTCGCGTCTGGTCATGCGCAGGCCCAATGGCTATGGAATCTAAGACGCAGCACGGCTATCTTTTCCTTGCCGACATCTCCGGTTATACTTCCTACCTCGCTGGGACAGAACTCGACCACGCGCACGAGATTCTCGCCGATTTGCTGGAGACGATTGTCGAGCGCCTCAAAACGGTTCTAACAATAGTAAAACTTGAAGGCGACGCCGTATTTGCCCATGCGCCCAGGCACAAAGTTCCGCGCGGGGAGACGTTGCTCGAACTGATTGAAGCCACCTATGTGGCGTTTCGTGACCGCCGCGAGGCGGCGCGTCGCCGCACGACCTGCGCCTGCAATGCCTGCCGCAATATCCTCTCGCTCGACCTGAAGTTTCTGGTGCACCACGGCGATTACATCGTGCAAGAAGTGTCGGGCATCCAGGAACTGGTCGGGTCCGATGTAAACCTGGTTCACCGGCTGCTCAAAAACCACGTGGGTGAGGCGACCGGCTGGCGCGCCTACGCGCTATTCACCGAAGCCAGTTTGAAGCACTTAGCTGTTCGTCCGGAAAGGATGCACGAACAGCCCGAGACCTACGAACACCTCGGCGAAGTCGGGACGTTCAGCCTGAACCTGCATCCACGCTATGAAATGCTGACCGAAGCGCGGCGTGTGTTCATCACACCCGACGAGTCTGATCTCACTGTCGTTCAAGACTATGGGGCGCCGGCTACGGTGATATGGGATTGGCTGAATGACCCGCAGAGGCGCACACAGTGGGATCACGCCGAGAAAATCATTGACGTCCTCCGGCCTGGCGGCCGCGTCACCACCGGCGCGCGCAATCATTGCATTCATGGCAAATATGTGGCCGTGGAAACCGTCCTCGACTGGCGGCCTTTCGACTACTTCACGGTGGAAATTTTCGAGCGCGCTGTCTACGTTTATCGCACCTGCCATCTCACGCCATTGCCCAATGGCGGGACGCGCCTGGCCACGAATTTTAAGGCCAAGTTGCCTATGCCTGCCTGGCTGAATCGCCTCCTCGCCCGGCCGTTCCTGAAGATGATTAAAGTGGCAGAAGTGCGCGAAAAGATGGTGACGCTGGTTGCTGAAGAGATGGCTCGCGGACAGGCAACCGGAGTTGCCTGAGCGCCTGCCGCCTGAGATTGGTCATTGCCCATGGACTCAAAATCTATCCAGACGCTTGAGCTGCCCAAAATTCTTGAGCGCTTAAGCAAATATGCTTCGTTTTCTGCCGGCGTGGCTTTAGCCCTGGCGCTCGCGCCCACCCCCGACTTCGCCGAGGCGCGGCGGCGGCAGCAGGAGACGGCCGAGGCGCGGAAGCTCCTGGCGGTGAAGACGGACGTGACGATTGGCGGCGCGCGCGACGTGCGCCCCCTGGCCCAGACCGCCGCCCGCGGGGGCGTGCTGGACCCGGCGGAGATGCTCGATGTGAAGAACACCCTCATCGCCGCTCGCACGCTCCACCGCATCCTCGCCAAACTCGCCGACCAGTTCCCGAGGCTGGCAGCGATCGCCGTCGGGGTTCAGGATGTGCCCGGCCTGGTCGAGGC
>DATDRS010000168.1:0-43478 GCA_035291605.1 Anaerolineales bacterium
TGGGCGCGGGTCAGGGCGTGCGCGCTTTGCCCGGCCGTCAGGCCTTTGGCGATAAGCGCCTCGGGCCGGGGCTTCACCTCGTCGCGGAAGAAGAACCCCCCCATCTCGACCACGTCGTCCAGCGTGACGAGGCGCTGCTGAACGATGGGCGCAATCCGCCGCAGGGTTATGCCCTCCGCCGCAAGCCCGGCTTTTTCGACGAAGGGCTTGAGCCTCGCCGCGAGGTCGTCCACGCCCAGGCGGCGGATCCACTTCCCGTTGAAGTCGTCCAGTTTTTCAAAATTGACGCGCGCCGCCGAGGGGGTGAGATGGTCGAGGTCAAAGCGCGCCACCATCTCGTCCAGCGCGAGCAGTTCTTCCTCCGCGCCAAACGACGCGCCCATCAGCGCGATCCAACCGTCCACGGCCTCCGGCAGGTAGCCCATCTCGCGCAGTTCCAGCACGAAGATGGATTGCTCGGAAGTCACGTCGCGTTTGCTCATCTTGCCCTTGCCGGAGGGCTTGAGGAAGACGGAGAGATGCACCCAGACCGGCTCCTGCCACCCGAAGGCGCGGAGGATGAGCGCGTGCAGAGGGAATGTGCCCAGCCACTCCACGCCCCGGAAGACGTGCGTGATCCCCATCAGGTGGTCGTCCACCATCGCGGCGAGATGGTACAACGCCAACCCGTCCGATTTGACGATGATGTAATCGTCAATGGCGCGATTGTCAAGCGTGATGTCGCCGCGCAGATGATCGCGGACGGTGGTCGTCCCCTCTTTGGGAGTCTTGAACCGGATGGTGAACTTTTCCCCCCCGGCGGCGCGGGCGGCTGCCTCCTGGGGACTCAGCGCCCGGCACAGCCCGTCGTATTGGGGCGGCTCTTTGCGCTTTTTCTGGGCCTCGCGGACCTGGTGCAGGCGTTCCGGCGTGCAAAAGCACCGGTAGGCGTGGCCGGAGTCGAGCAACTGCTGAGCGTATTTCAAGTAGATTTCTTTGCGGGCCAGTTGGGTGTACGGCGCGTGCGGCCCGCCCACGTCCGGCCCCTCGTCCCAGTGAATGCCCAGCCAGCGCAGCGCCTCCTTGAGTTCTTCGAGCGCCTCGGGCGTGCTGCGCTTCACGTCGGTGTCCTCGATGCGCAGGATGAACTGGCCGCCGGTTTGCCTCGCCAGGAGATAGTTGTAAAGCGCAGTGCGCGCCCCGCCGATGTGAAAGTGGCCGGTGGGGGAGGGGGCGAACCTGACTCGAACAGAACCCATGGTGCCTCTCGAAAAAGCAGGCAGTCAGCAGAAGGCGGCAAGCCGTGAGTCGTCTGCCTGCTGCTTTCTGCCCGCTGATTTCAAAACTCAATCTGCTTGTGTCTCAGGATGACCGATTCTACCAGGCCGATGCCGAAGAGGAACGTCCACAGGGAGCTGCCGCCGTAGCTGACGAAGGGGAGGGGCGAGCCGGTCACGGGGAGGACGTTCATATTGGAGGCGATGTTGGAAAAGGCCTCGAACATGACCACGGTCCCCACGCCGAAGCAGATCAGCTGCCCGTAGCCGTCGCGCGCCTTCCGCCCGGCCTGGAAGATGCGCAGGATGACGAAGACAAACAGCAGGATCGCGATCACCGCGCCGACGAAGCCCAGCTCGTGCGCGATGGTGGCGAAGATGTAGTCGGTGTGGCGCACTTTGAGGAAGCGGAACTGCACCTGGCTCCCCGCGCCGTACCCCTGCCCGAACCAGCCGCCGGAGCCGATGCTGACGAGGGCCTGCGTGATGTTGTACGTGGCGTCGCGGAACTCCCTGGATTCCGGGTTGGGCAGGAAGAAGTAGACGACGCGCTGGGCGATGTACCGCGCCTCGTCGGATTCGATGGCGATGAAGAAGCCGAGCGCGCCGACGAGGCCCGCCAGCCCCACCAGGATCAGCAGATGTTCCCAGCGCAGGCCGTAGGCCCACAACATCGCCAGCCAGATGACGCCGTACAGAATGCAGGTGCTGAAGTCGGGTTGGACGGCGATGAAGAGCACCGGGACGCCAATGTACACCAGCGTCTTCAAAATGAAGCGAAACCTGCGCATCTGCTCGGCGTTATTGACCAGGTAGTGGCCGAGGCCCAGCACCACAATGAACTTGCCGATTTCGGAGGGCTGCAAGTTGTAGGCGCCGCCGAACAGCGGGATCCAACGGTTGGCGCCGAAGACGGCCTCGCCCAGGACGGCCACCAGCACGAGCAAAATGATCAGCACGCCGTACAACCAGCCGGAGACGCCCCCCCACAGGCGATAGTCAATCGCGCTGACGATGACCAAAATGGCAATGCCTGCTAGCGCAAAGAGCAGTTGTCGGCTCAACTCGCGCGCGCCCGCGTCGGGTGAGCTCAGCACCGCCGAGCGGATCATCGCAACGCCGAAGATGATCAGCAGGGCCACCGCGCCGATGAGCCAGAAGTCGAAGTGTCGCCAGATTTTGCTGCTTACCATAGGGCCTGTCGGGTGGCAAGGATCGGGTGACGGATGGCGCGTGTCGTGGGGTTCTCGTCAACCGTCACCTGTCCCTCGTCACTTTCTGCGTTTCCGCCCGCCGGCGGGGGCCTCGAGCAGGGGGATGTTCGCGACCAACCGGTTCTCGCGCTGGTTCTGGGTCAGGTTAATCTCCACGCCCTCCTGGTCAATGTCCACGTGCCTGGAGATGACGGCGATGATCTCGTCCTTCAGCGTTTCCAGGATCGCCGGGGAGAGGTCCGTCCGGTCGTGGATCAGCACCAGTTGCAGGCGCTCTTTGGCCGTTCGCGCGCTCGGGGGCGGCGTACGCCCGAAGAGCCGGTCGAAGAAATTGCTCATCTCAACTGCCTCCTGATCCCATCTTGAAGCGCTCGGCCAGTTTCTGGAGGAAATTCTTGTTGTCTTCCAAAGCCATGAAGGGGACCTCTTCGCCCCGGAGGCGGCGGGCGATGTGGCGGAACGCCTCCCCCGCGCGGCTCTTGTCGTCCATCGCCGCCGGCGCGCCGCGGTTGGTCGCGACCAGAATGCCCTCGTCCTCCGGGATGATGCCGATGAGCGGGATGGCCAGAATGTCGAGCACGTCCTCGGTGCTGAGCATGTCCCCGCGTTTTACCATCTCGATCTTCACGCGGTTCAGGATGAGCTGCCCCGGCCCTTTCTCCTCCGCCTCGATCAGGCCGATCACCCGGTCGGCGTCGCGCACGGCCGCGACTTCGGGGTTGGTGACGATGATCACCTGGTCGGCCGGGGCGATGGCGTTGCGGAAGCCGCGCTCGATCCCGGCGGGCGAGTCGATCAGGATCCAATCGAAGTCCGGGCGCAGGTCGTTGCACACCTTGATCATGTCCGACGGGCTGACGGCGGCCTTGTCGCGCGTCTGCGCCGCCGGGATCAGGCTCAGATCGGGCAGGCGCTTGTCCTTGATCATCGCCTGCCGCAGGCGCGCGCGCCCCTCGACCACATCCACCAGGTCGTAGACGATGCGATTCTCCAGGCCCATCACCACGTCCAGGTTGCGCAGCCCGATGTCGCCGTCAATGCACACGACCTTCGCGCCTGCGGCCGCCAGCGCTACGGCGATGTTCGCGGTCGCGGTCGTTTTGCCCACGCCGCCCTTGCCGGAGGTGAGGGTGACAACTTTTCCAGACATGCAGCCTCTCTAATCACTCTGCTCAGACCGCGCCGCGCCAACCGCGTTCCAGCGTGCGGGTGATGGGCGACAGATGCCGGGCGCTGCTCGTCTTGCGGACGTGAAGCACGGCGAGCGTGTCCTGCGTCATTTCTTGGCGCTCCAGCGTTCTGCGACAATTTGACCGTCCCGGATGCGCGCCATCTCCGGTTTGGGTTCGCCCTTCCGCGCGGGGGAAGTCGCGATGTGATTGGCGATCCGCAGCTGGGTGGGGGAGAGGTCGAGCGCGCACACCACCGCCTCGGCGTCCCCGCCCGCGCCCGCGTGGACCACGCCCCTCAGCCGCCCCCACACCACCACGTCGCCGCCCGCCACGATCTCCGCCCCCGGATTCACGTCCCCGATGACGATCACGTGGCCCGTGTGGCGCACACTGCGCCCCGACCGGAGCGTGCGGCGCACCAGCACCGCCTCTTCACGCGCCTCTTCGGGATCAACCTCCCGGTCGGGTCTGGTTTGCGGCGTGCTGGCCGGCAGGTGGATGATCAGCCCCAGGGCCTGCGCGGCGTTCACCGTCGTCGGCGAGTCGCTCAACACCGCCCACAGGTTCACCTTCCGTTCCGAGAGCGCGTCGCGCAAGCGCCCCAGGTCAGCCGCCGACAGCGCGCGCGGCCCCACGCCCAGCGCCAGTTTGGCGCCTGTGAAAAAATCCGAGGCCTGATCAATGCGGTCTAACAACGTCCGCGAGGTAGCCATCCAGTTTTCCCCCTCGCTCAACGTCACCAGCAGGCCTTCGCGAATTCCTTTGATGGTGATGAGGTCTGACATGCGCGCTTCCCGGTTCGTGAGCGGCGATTATAGCATCAGAAGTCAGTAGACAGTAGTCAGTCGTCAGTCGTCAGAAACTCTGATCCCCGATCTCTAATCTCCAATGACCTCCCCTCACCGCACCGTCAACCCCGAAAGCACAACTTTGTCCTCCACTGGCGCGCCGTCGGCGTTGAGCACGGGCACGCGCTCCAAAGTATCGAGCAGATACATGCCGACGTGCACCTGGTACGGGCCGGGCGGCGCGTCGGGATTGAACGACACCGCATAGGCATCCACGATCACCTCGCCGGGCCGCCAAGACGAAGTGAGCCGCGTCCCCTGCACGGGCCAGTAATCCACCTGCCCATACAGCCGCCCGTCTGGCCCCACAAGGTGCACGAACACGGTGTAACTCTCGGCCATCGTCTGCAAGCCCTGCCATTCGAGCGTGACTTTGACCTGCCCGGCCCGCGTGACTTCCGGCGTCTCCAGCACGGCGCGTCGCAGCAGCAGTTGATGATTGAAATTGATCGCGCCCTCGCCCTCCAGCCGGATGGGGGGGAGCGCGCAGGCGGCCGTGACCGGCGCCAGCCAACCGCAGCGCGCGGCCTGGCCGTTGCTCACGACGAGATCGAAGGTGTCGCCTGCAGCAGGTGGGGTCAGCCGGTAAACCTGCGGGACGATCTGCCCGGCCGCCCACGCCGCAAGCGAGCGGGTCTCGCCGAAGGCCGTCACAGTTTCGCCCTCACCTCGCAGCCAGTACAGCGTGATTTGCAGCCGCGAACCGGGCGCTGCGGACTCCGGCGCATCGTAACCCATCAGCCATTGTTCCCCCAGCCGGGCGCGCAGGGGGTGTGTGGGGTGGGGCGAGGTGGTGGGTGACCGGATCGTTACCGTAGCGCTCTCCACCCACCCAGGATCGGATGAAGGCTGGAAGGGCGGAAATAGTCCCACATCCAGGCGATGCTCACCCGGCGGCAGGTTGGGCGCCAGAGGAATGGTGTAAAAATCCGAGATGTACTCGCCGGGCCGCCACGCATTGCGCGGGTACAGGCCGTTCACCGGCACGCTGCCCGTGCTCTGCCAAAGAACCTGCCCGGCGGGATCGCGCAGGCGGAGGTAGACGAGCAAATTTTCCTGCGGCTGACGCCCAGCGCGCCAATACAGTGTGACCAGCAGGGCATCGCCCAGCCTTTCCACCCGGCTGCCGATCAGCTCGGTGTGATCGGCCAACGTGACCGAGGTGGACTCGGCGACGTTGGGCCGCGTCGTGAATGGGTAGGGGGAAATTTCGGGCAGCGGGCCGACGGACCGCAGCGAATACGCCTCACCCAGCCCCGGCAAATAACGGCCCAGATACACCGTCTGCCCGGCGGCCAGGCGTTCGTCGAGCACGGCGCGATAACTGGCCTCGTCCGGCAGAAGAACGAGGTCGAGGTCAGGACGCACGCCCTCGACGGCCTGCAAATAGTACAGCGGCGCAAGGTGTTTGGGGTCGGTGAGGAGGGTCGCCCCGCGCGCGAGCGGCTGGCTCAGCGTGTATTGGCCCAGGTGATACCGTCCCCACTTTTGGGAGAGGTCGAGGCGCGGCAGGTTGAGCCAGAGGGAGCTAAAGGGCAGGAGGCAGAAGGCCGTCGGCAGGAGGCCGGCTGTGATTGAGAGGCTGGCGGGATGACGAGGCGACAGGAAAGAATGGGCGAGGGAGAGAAGCGTGTGCAGTCCCAAGCCGATGAGCACGGCGGCGATCAGATGCATCGAGATAAAGAAGTCGCTGAAGTCTGGCTCGGGAGGGTTGTAAGCGAGGGTGAAGTAAGCGTGGCCCGCATACGCCAGCGTGATGAACAACGCCGCGCGCCAGCCCGCCGCCTGTGTCTCCGAAGCCCGGCGCAGCGCCAGCGCGCCCAGGCCCATGAGCATCAGCGCGAAGCCAGCCCAGCTGTACTCCATCACGATCTTGCCAAAGACGATACCGAAACGAGTCAGATCGCGCAGAGGCAACAGGGGGTCGAGCTGCCCCGCGGCTTCGCCGCCGCGCAGGAAATAGGCGAACTGCTGGAGCGAGAGGAATTGGCCGTGGTTGACGGCGGGCCAACGGATGGGAAGGTAGAGGTAGACGGAGAGGCCGAGGAGAGTGAAGAGAATGACGAATGACAAATGGCGAATGAGGAATGAGGCGTGATCAGTGATACGTGAGGCAGGAGGTGTGAGGCGGGGAGCGTGGGTCAGCCATTGCAGAGCCGCGAAGGCGCAGGCGGGCGCGAGCATCAGCGTGGTCATGTGATTGGTCATCGCGAGGCCGAAGACAAAGGCCAGGGCGTAGAGGGTGGAAGGGGGGCGAGGCTCAACCGAGACCGGTCGGTCAACCAGTTCCAGGCCCAGGTACAGGATGACGGCGGCGAGCGCGGCGTTGAGGGTGTAGGCTTCGATCTCGGTGGCGCGCGCCCACAGACTGGGAGAAACGCCGAACGTGAACCCGGCCAGTAATGCGGGCAGCGGCGCGCCGCCCAGCCGGCGCGCCAATCGCTCAACGCCGACGGCGGCGAGCGCGGCCGCGAAGGCGGCGGCAAGGTTGATGCGCCAGGCCGCCGTGCCGCCAACCGGCAGCAGGCTGAAGACTTTGCCCACGAGCATCAACAGCGGATAACCGTTGCCGTGCGCGACGCCCAGCCGCGCCGCGCTCACTTGAAACTCAAATGGGTCGGCTTCGCCGACCGTGGGGGCGAGAGTGCGCAGATATAAAGCCAGAAGGATGATGAAGAGCAGAAGGGAAAACCCCACATCCCAAATCCCGAGGCCCAAGCGGGGGAGCAGGGGGGCAGACGAGCGCGCGGGGGCGGTTGTGGTGCGTGGGGTGTGATGGGGGAGGAAAGCCAGCAGGCTGCAAAGGACAAGCGAGCCGGCGAGCAGGGTCTTTGCGCGGAGGAGGTTGACCCCGGGCGAGAAGAGGCTGATGAGCGGGAGGAGCAGGGGGATGGCGGCAAGAGCCAGCGGCGCAGGCCGGTTGGGGAACCGGTTAACCGCCTGGAGGTAGAGAAGGCTCGGCAGGGCTGCGCCGAGGAGGGCCGCCAACAGAGCGCCGCCCCAGGTATCCAAAAAAATAAACCGTTGGGGGGCGCTTTCGAAGAGATAGCGCGCCAGGGCGAGGCCGTAAACGCCGCCGCACAGACCGGCGAACAGCGAAGCTGGAGACGGGCTGATCTTGTGGGGCACGCGGTTCAGCGGGGATTGGTCGCCGTGGCGACGTCGACGGTTTTGAGTTGGAAGTAGGCGCGCAAGATGGCGTTGGCAATCGGCCCGGCGATTTTGGACCCCTCGCCGCCGTTGTAGACGAAGGCGATGACGGCGATTTCCGGCTGCTCGTAGGGCGCGTAGAGATAGGTCCACGAGTGCGTGGGCCACTGGCCGGGTTTGCACAAGCCCTTGGGGTAAGCAATCTCGTCGCAGTATTCGGCGGTGCCGGTCTTGCCCGCGACGTTGACGCCGGGCACCTCCACAATGGGAGTGTTCTCCTCGCCGGCGAAGACGGCGATAGGACCGGAGAGCGTGCCGTTCAGCACGGCTTCATGCATCCCCTGGCGGATCAATTGCAGGGTGTTGGGCGAGATGGGGAGGCGGCGGATGACGATCGGCTGTGTGTCGGTGACGACGTTCCCCTCGCCGTCGAGGATCTTGTCAATCAGCGTAGGTTGATAGAGCACGCCGCCGCTGACGACGACGTTGATGGCGTTCATCATTTGCAGAGGCGTGGCGACGACGTAGCCCTGGCCGACGGAGGCGTTGTAGGTGTCGCCCGTGGCCCAGTTCTCGCCGTAGTTGATGCGTTTCCATCTTGAGTCGGGGACCAGGCCGCGCGCCTCGGCCGGCAGTTCCACGCCCGTATACTCGCCGAAGCCAAACAGCTCCATCCAATGGGCGAGACGTTGAATGCCCAGTCCCTCCACTTTTTCGTCGGCCCAGCCGCCGCCGATCTTGTAAAAATACACGTCACACGACTCGGCAATGCCCCGGATGAAACTGACTTTGCCGTGACCGGTGCGCAGCCAGCACACAAACTCTTGGGCCTTGCCGGGGTCCGCCGGATAGTATTTGTTGCGGACGGTGATCTTGCCGGGGTCGGTCAGTTCCTTATCCGGGTCAATGACGCCTTCTTCCATGACCCCCGTGGCGGTGACGATTTTGAACACCGAGCCGGGCGGGTAAAGGCCGCTCACGGCGTGGTTGATGAGCGGCTTTTCGGCGGTGTCGCTGAGCAGTTTGTAATACGGAAAGTCAATGCGGCGGGCGAAGCGGTTGTTGTCGTAGGTGGGCCACGAAACCATGGCGAGGATCTCGCCGTTCATCGGATTCATGGCTATGACGACGCCGCTGGACGATCGGAGGGCGCTGAAATAGTTGTTGATGAAATTGATGCGTCCGGTGAGGGCAGCCTCGGCGGCCGCTTGCAGCCGGGCGTCCACCGTCAGTTGGACGTTGAGGCCCGCGACGGTTTCCGTTTCCACGCTGAGGGTGCGGAGGTCCTGGCCCGCCACGTCTTCTTCGATCAGGCGGCTCCCGTTTTGCCCGGCGAGGACGTCCTGCATCGAGGCCTCCACCCCGGCTACGCCGATGCGGTCCCTGCCCGGGAGGAGGCCTCTGCCGGTGTAATACGCGTAAGTCAGCGGAAATTCTCGCGGATCGGGGATGGGCGCCATATAGCCGATGATGTCGGCCGTGAGCGCCCCGGTCGGATAATCGCGCAGAGGCTCGACGATGACGCCGACGCCGGGCAGGTTGGCTTCCTCTTCGCGGATGACGAAAGCCGTGTCTTTGTCAATATCGCACTTGATCTTGACCGGCGTGAAGGGCGCGAGGCCGGCGCCTTCTTCCACCAGATCACGGATACCGCGCCCCGGCGTGCAGGGCGATTGAGGTGTGGAGCCGGGGACGAAGATGGGCATTTGCAGGAGTTTCGAAAGCCGCAGATAGATGGCTTCCTCCTCGGCGGCGCTGTCCGGCAGATAGGCGGGGGTGATCGTCACGGTGAACGAGGGCACGTTGCGCACCAGCGGCACGCCCCGCCGGTCGTAAATGATCCCGCGCGGGGCCGGGTCGCTCACGCGGGTGACGCGGTTCTCGAAAGCCTCGTCGGCGTAAGTCCGGCCCTCAGTGATCTGTAGCTGAAAGAGATGGACGATCAACCCGGCAGTGGAGAGGATCAGCGCCGCGTAGAAGGCCAGGACGCGCCAGGGGTTGGGGGAAGCGTAGCGAGACATTGGCGTGGT
Organism: Anaerolineales bacterium; assembly: GCA_035291605.1. GTDB lineage: Bacteria > Chloroflexota > Anaerolineae > Anaerolineales > UBA6663 > DATDRS01. The sequence goes on from DATDRS010000168.1 coordinate 9,671, forward strand.
GAGCCTAAGTCGTGACAGGAGCAGGATAGACCACCTCGTGCAGCCAGCGGAGAACCTGATAGACCGGGAGTGTGAACAGGATGTTCAACACGGCGGCGGGCAGAGTCACGCGTGACAGGCTCAGGCCCCAGTCCACGGGCTGGCCAAGCAGGGAGAATCCTAGCAGAGAAATGAAGTGAAATCCAAAGGTACCCAGGGCGACGGTCGCCAGGGGCAGGAGCACGTGTGAGCGCCACAGCCGCCCCTCGGTCAGGCTGGCGAAATAGGCCATGAGCACAAAGGCGAGCGAGGTCAGGCCCAGCGGCCCCCCGGAGAGCAAATCCAGAAAGAGGCCGCCGGCGAAGCCCCACACCGCGCCGCCCTGCCAGTCTCCCGCAAGCGTCCAGCCCAACGTCAGGATGAGGACGAGATCAACCGCGCCGCCGTAGAGGTGAAAGTTTGCCACGACGCTCGACTGGACCACCGCCGCCAGCGCGAGGAGCGGCACGCCGATGAGTAGAGTCGTAATCATGGGGCCGCGGGTGTGGGGGTATTCTGGAAGAATGGGCCGAGGTCAATCGGCTTGAAGCTGACGATAATGAGGACGATTTCCAACCGGCTGAAATCCACTCCTGGGATGACCTCGGCCTGCTGCAACACTTCGTAATTCAGCTTCTGCACTGCGCTCACCGTGCCGATGACGATGTCCTGCGGGTACGTGCCCCCCAGGCCGGAGGTGAGCACGCGCTCGCCCGGCTCCACCGTGACCTGCTGGGAGATGTATTGCATGACCAGGCCCCCGGCGAGCTGGCCGGTGACCACGCCGCGCTCGCGGGATTTTTGCAGGAGCGCATTCACGGCCGAACTGGCGTCCACGATGAGTTGCACCTTGCTGGCCTGGCTGGTGACCTCGACGATCTTGCCCACCAACCCGTGATCCGTGACCACGGGCATGTCGCGTCGGACGCCGTCGTCCGAGCCACGGTCGAGGAGGATATAGCGCAGGAAAGGGGAAGGATCGCGCCCGATGACGTTGGCGGCCAGGTAGCGGTTTTCAGGCTGGGTCCGGGCGTAACTCACCAGCCCGGAAAGAGTCTGCAGCGCCGCCTGATCTTCTTCCAGTTGAACGATCCGGGTTTGCAGTTGATTGACCTGGGCTTGCAGTTCCGCGTTCTGCTGGCGCAGCGCTTCGGCCTCGGGGTTGTCCTGGAACAGGCTGGAGACGCTGGCCCAGGTCCGGGAAACGGATCGCTGCAGCACCGTGAGAGGTGTTTGCAGGAGATACTTCACCGGCTCCAGCCTCCCGGCCTGATTGAGGCCGAGCAACCCCGCGCTGATGGTCAGCAGGATCGCCACGAGGATGGAGCGCCGTCGAAATTTGGACATACTTTTAGGAGGGTACAGGATGAGGGCTGAAAGTTTTTGTCTCGTCCGGAGACCTTCCTCCTTCAGCCTTACCCGTGCGAGGTGCTGCCGCGCTCCAGGCCGACGAGCAGACTCTTGAGACCGTCGTAGTCTTCCAAAATGCGCCCGGCCCCGCGCGCCACGCAGGTCATTGGGTCTTCCGCCAGCCACACGCGGATCTTCAATTCTTCCTGGAGGCGCTCGACCAGGCCGTGTAGCTGCGAGCCGCCCCCGGCGAGGCACACGCCGCTTTCCATCAGGTCGGCGATGATTTCCGGCGGGGTTTCATCAATCGCGTCTTTAATGGCCGTGACGATGGTATTCACCGACCCGGAGACGGCTTCGCGAATCTCGATGGAGGAAACTTCCACCGCCTCCGGCAGCCCGGTCACCAGGTTGCGCCCCCGCAGCGTGGCCGTCTTCTCTTCCCATAGCGGGTAGGCTGAGCCAATCGAAATTTTGACGCGCTCGGCCATGCGCTCGCCCACCAGCAGGTTGTACTTGTTGCGCGCGTACTGGACGATGTCCTGATCCATCTCGTCGCCCGCCACCCGCAGCGAGCGCGAGAGCACCACACCGCCCATGGAGAACACCGCCACCTCGGTCGTGCCGCCGCCGATGTCCACGATCATTGAGCCGCGCGGTTCGCCCACCGGCAGCCCCGCGCCCAGCGCCGCCGCCGTCGGCTCTTCAATCAGGTACGCCTCGCGCGCGCCCGCCGCAATGGTCGCGTCGTACACCGCGCGCTTTTCTACTTCGGTCACGCCAGAGGGAATGCCGATGACCACGCGCGGGCTGGGGACGGGGACGAGGCTCTGCTCGTGCGCTTTGCCGATGAAATATTCCAGCATGGCTTCGGTGATCTCGAACTCCGAGATGACCCCATCCCGCAGGGGACGGACGGCGACGATGTTGGCTGGGGCGCGTCCGGCAATTTCCTTGGCCTCCATGCCAATTTTGACCGGGCGTTTGGTTTTCTTGTCAATCGCCACCCACGACGGCTCGTTAATGACGATGCCCTTGCCACGCACGTTGACGAGCGTGTTCGCCGTCCCGAGATCAATCCCGATGTCGAGCGAAAAGAGGCCCCATAACCAGCGGAGAGGCCGAGAGTTGAGTAAGGCGCTGAATGCCAACTTGCCATCCTTTCGGCGGAACGACGGGCGATTATACCATTCGGCTAACGCAGGGCAAATTTGCGGCCTATGTCAAGTCGGCGCGGGCGGATATATAATCCTGCGTATGGACTTGCGGGCGCGAGTGCAAAAGTACATTGAAGAACGAGATCTGCTCCGGCCTGGGGAGAGCCTGGTTTTAGGCGTTTCCGGCGGCCCTGACAGTTTGTGCCTGCTCGACCTGCTTCACGTCCTCGCGGCCTCGTGGAAACTCACAATTCATGTGGCCCACCTGAACCACGGTCTCCGCCCCGAGGCTGCGGCTGATGCCGGGTTTGTGCGCGTCGAGGCTGAGAAGCGCGGCCTCCCGTTCCATACCGAAACCGCTGCGACGCGCGCTCACGCCCTCGCGCACAAGCAGTCTATCGAGGAAGCCGCGCGCGGACTCCGCTATGCCTTCCTCGCACGCCTCGCGCACGCCGTTGGCGCTCAGGTCATCGCCGTCGCCCACACCGCCGACGATCAGGCTGAGACGGTACTGATGCACTTTTTGCGCGGCTCGGGGGTGGCTGGGTTGCGGGGAATGCTTCCGAAAGTAGAGATCAGTGATTGGAGATTGGAGGTTCCAATCTCTAATCTCCAGTCTCTCCGCCTCATCCGCCCGCTGCTCACGACGACCCGCGCGGAGGTCGAGGCGTATTGCGTCGAGCATAATCTACATCCGGTGCAGGATGCGTCGAATAGGGACATGACTTATTTCCGCAACCGCCTGCGCCACGAACTCCTGCCCCGGTTGGAGGCGTACAACCCGAACATTCGCGCGGTGCTTCAGCGGACGGCGGAAGTCATCGCGGGCGATCACGAAATTCTGCGCCGTGCAACCGAGCAGTTGTGGCGGGACACGGCGCGCCTTTCTGATCGTCGCGTGGTTTTTGAAAAAGATCGTTGGCTCACTCTGTCCCCTCCTGAGCAGCGCGCGCTCCTGCGCGAAGCCGTGCGCCGCTTGCGCGCGGATCTCCGCAACGTGGATTTCACGCCGCTGGAACACGCCATTCGTTTCAGCCGCACGGCGCAGGTCGGCCGGAGCTGCGATCTGCTCGGCGGGCTGTGCTTAACCATGTCGCCTTCACGCCTCGTCGTGAGCGCCTGGGACGAAGCTGCTTTGCCGGTTCTATCTGATGTCCCGCTGTTGACCGATCAAGATCTGCTCTTGCCTGGCTGGCGCTTCCAGGTCGCGCTGCTCGACGAATGGACGCTGGACGCAGCTGCAGCCAACGCCTCGGGTTGGCGTGCATTTGTAGATGTCGCTGCCCTCCCCGGCTCTTACCGCGCTTCCGCAGAACGGCTGAGGGAGGTGGGCCAGGGGCAGGGGCTGCGACTCCGCTCCCGCCGCCCAGGCGATTGCTTTCACCCGCTCGGCCTCGGCGGACATCGCGTCAAGGTCTCGGATTTCATGATCAACGCAAAGATCGCGCAGCCCTTGCGCGGCCGCTGGCCGCTGGTGGTGTGCGCCGACGAGATCGTGTGGGTGGCTGGCCTGCGGTTGGACGAGCGCTTCAAGGTGACAGCCCGGACTCAGCGGGTGATGCGGTTGGAGTTCGTAAAGGATGAGAGGCGAGGGGGGAATGAATAGGTTGTTAATCATCGGCGCGGGCGGTTTCGTCGGCGCGATCCTGCGCTATTGGGTCAGCGGGTGGGTCCAACGCTGGCAGATTCGTTTTTATCGGACCATCAGCCGGAAATAACCGTGATGCAGCCCAAATTCAATCTCTGGATCGAGAAAGACGGCAAGGTCGTGCTGAGCGCCTGGCGCGTTCAACTCCTGGAGACGATCGAAGCAGCCGGCTCGATCAGCGCCGCCGCCGAGCAATTACGCCTCCCTTACCGCCGGGCCTGGGAAAAAGTGCAGGAGATCGAGAAGGCCCTGGGCGCCAAAGTGGTCGAGACGGCAGTAGGGGGCAAACACGGGGGCGGGGCGCACCTCACCCCGGCCGGCCGCCGCGCAATCGCGCAGTTCCATCAATTCGCCTCTGGTTTCGAGGCCGAAGTCGCCCGTCGCTATCGCGACGCATTCGGCAACTAATCCCGGAGTCTGGCTCTCCAATTAACGCGTGATGAAAGGCACTTGCGGATCAGCAGGTTCTTCGTTATGATAGAAAAACATAACGCTTGTCGTTGCGAGCGACTCATCAATCAGGAGGTTTGACATGCGACGATCAATCTGTTTGGGGTTGGCGGTTTGCCTGACGCTCATTCTTTCTGCTTGCGCTTCCCCGACGCAAACGCCGACGACCGCCGGCCCCCAGATCCTGCGCCTCGCGACGACCACCAGCACCGACGACTCCGGCCTCCTCGACGCGATCCTGCCGGATTTTGAAGCGAGATACAACGCCGAGGTGCAGGTCATCGCCGTCGGCACAGGGCAGGCGTTGGAACTCGGCGCGCAGGGCGACGTGGATGTGGTGCTGGTTCACGCCCGCGCCAGTGAAGACAGGTTCATTGCGGATGGCGATGGCCTTAACCGGCTGGACGTGATGTACAACGACTTCGTCATCGTCGGGCCCACGACCGATCCGGCGGGCATTGCCGGAACAGCAACGGCTAAGGCCGCCTTGGCGCAGGTCGCGGCACAGGCGGCGGCGTTTGTCTCACGAGGTGATGACTCGGGTACTCACTCCAAGGAGAAGAGCATCTGGTCGGCGGCGGGCGTCACCCCGACCGTTGACTCGGGCTGGTATTTCTCCATCGGGCAAGGGATGGGTGAGACGCTGCTGTTTGCGAACGAGAAACAGGCCTACACGCTGAGCGACCGGGGGACGTGGCTGGCGCAGCAGGCCGGACTGTCCAACCTCGCCGTGCTGGTGGGCGGCGCGGCGATTGACGCGAACCAGGACAAGGCTTTGTTGAACCCCTACGGCGTCATCCCGGTCAACCCGGCCAAGCACCCCCGCGTCAACTTCGCTCTGGCGACCCATTTTGCGGACTGGCTTACCTCGCTGGAGGTCCAGGAGATGATTGCGGATTACGGCCAAGACAGGTTTGGCCAGCCGCTGTTTTATCCCAGTTCGCCGGCCTGGCTGGCGGCGCATTGAGTGGCCACGGATGAAGACCGACGGACGCAGATTCCTTCTGCCAGCGGTGTGTCTCATCGGTGTTCATCGGTGGTTACCGTGAGTGAAGCGCATGTTTGCATCGCTGCCTCCGATTGTCCTCCTCTCTCTCTCTGTCTCCAGCGCGGCGCTGGCGATTGCGGCGGTGAGCGGGGTGCCTCTCGGGGCGCGGCTGGTTTTGCAGCCTCTGCCGGGACAACGTTGGATCGTGCTGCTGATCTACACCGGTATGGGCCTGCCGCCGGTGGTCGTCGGCCTGTTCGTCTACCTGCTGCTCTCGCGCAGCGGCCCGCTGGGCTGGCTGGACTGGTTGTTCACCCCGGCGGCGATGATTGCCGCGCAAACAGTGATCGCCTGGCCGCTGGTCGTCGGCCTGACGATGACCGCGGTGGAGGGTGTTGATCCAGCGCTCCGTCTGCAATTGCGCGCGCTGGGCGCAAACCCGACGCAGGTGATGTGGACGCTGTTGAGCGAGGCGTGGCCGGGAGTGCTCGCGGCCATCATCGCCGCTTTCGGCAGCATCATCTCCGAGGTCGGAGCGGTGATGCTCGTCGGCGGCAACATCGAAGGGCGCACGCGCGTCCTCACCACGGCCATTGTCCTCGAAACGCGCAAGGGGAACTTTGAGTTATCGCTGGCGCTGGGCGGCGTGTTGCTGGGGCTGGCCTTCCTTTCGAATTTTCTGCTGTTGCGCCTCGGGCGGGGAATCGTGCGATGAGTGCGCTGTATCAGCTTACCGGCGTCCAACAAGTCTACGCCGGCCGCGCGGTGCTGGACATTGACCAACTCACGATTTCGCCGGGAGAGATATTCGCCCTCGTCGGGCCGAGCGGAGCCGGCAAGTCTACGTTTCTGCGGCTGTTGAATTTTCTGGAAACACCCTCGGCCGGAGCGATCCGCTTCGACCAGCGGCCGGTCCCATCGCCTGCGCCGTTGACGCTCATCCGCCGGGTGACCATGGTTTTCCAGCGCCCGGTGCTGCTCACCCGGTCGGTGCAGGATAACGTGGCTTACGGTTTGCGCCTGCGCAATGGGCATGCGCCCCTCGCCGGGAAAGTGCGCGAGGCGCTGGAGCAAGTGGGACTGGCGGGCCTCGCGCGTCACCCCGCTCATCAGCTTTCAGGCGGCGAGTTGCAGCGTACGGCGCTCGCGCGCGCGCTCGTCCTCGACCCGGAAGTGCTGTTGCTCGACGAGCCGACGGCTAACCTCGACCCCTACAACGTCGGCCTGATTGAAGCGATTGTGCGCGCGCAAAACCGGAAGCGCGGGACGACCGTGGTGCTGGTTACCCACAACGTCTTTCAGGCCCGCCGGATCGCCCGCCGGGTGGGCTTGTTGCTGAACGGCAGATTGGTGGAGGTCGCCCCGGCGGAGCAATTCTTCGAATCCCCGCGCGACCCGCGCACCGTGGCTTTTGTGAGGGGAGAGATGATCTACTAATGCAGGGTCAAAGTAGAGACGTTCCGCCGGGACGTCTCTACGAGTTCAAACGAGGGGCGAAGGCCAGTCCAGCACCAGGCGCGTCCAGCGCCTGGTCACGACGCTCTCGTTTTCCTGGGGAGTGTACGCGGCCTCGGCGGGGTAAGCTCTGATCCGCATCCCCGCAGTTCCGGGCCGTCCCAGCGCATCCCACGTTTTTACTTCCTTGATCAAGCGTTGCGCCAGTGCCTCGTCCGGCCCAAAGGCGCGGACGAACAACTCAAACGGTGTCTCATCCGGCTGCCGTTCCGCGAAAGGTATACGGTCCGGCCGGCGCGTCAGGACGCTCAGGCCTGCCTCGCCGAGGAGTCCGCTGGTCGCGCAGATCCTGTACTGACCCCAAATCTCGATCAGGCATGGCGCCAGGCCACGTTCGGCCCATCCATCTTCGGCGCTCAGGTCGCATGCGTCCGCCTCGCGCAGCGCCAGCCATTGATTCAGGCTGCCCCAGATTTCCGAAATCCTGACGTGCACGCCGGTAGGAAGATCCCGGCTGGGGCCGGTGAGCCATCGGTAAACGGCGTCAGCCTTAACCCGCCGGGGGTCATCTACCGAGAGATAGAGGCCCGGCTCAGCCGCGAGTTGAACGAGCCGGTCTGGCTCGGCAAAAGCGCCGCGTAAACTCATAAAGCCGCAATCCTGAACGGAGAGGCTGACGAAGTGATCGGCCTGTCGGGCGAACGCCACGGACTTTTGCGGACCTTTGATGGACAGCGGCAGGACCAGCCGCCCCTCCGGTTTCAGTTGCTCGCGCCAGGCCGGGGCAATCTCGCTGGCGCCGACGGTCAGGATGATCCGGTCGTAAGGCGCGCCCTGCGGGAAGCCAAAACCGCCGTCGCCGCATACCACCTGCACACGCGCATACCCCGCCGCCTGCAAATGCGCCTGCGCACTTTCGACCAGGTCCGCGTCAATATCTACCGTGACGACACGCCCCCCCTCGCCGACGATGTGCGCCATGAGGGCGGCGTTGTAGCCAGTGCCCGCGCCAATTTCCAGCACGTGGTGGCCGGGTTCCAGCGCGAGCTGTTCCAGCATGATCGCCATGATGGCGGGTTGCGACGAGGAACTGATCGGGCGGCCGTCGGCAAATTTGACGGGGATGGCTTCGTCGCTGTACGCTTGTTGCAATCCTGCGCCGGGGAGAAACACATGGCGCGGCACGGCGCGGAAAGCGGCCTCGACGCTGGGCGTGCGAATGAGGCCGATGCGCTTCAGATGCGCGACTAAGGCGCCGTGAAGAGAGGCGATGTCATCGCCGGGCGAAGGCTTGGGCGACATCCATCATCCTTCCACCGTCATGCGGCTATAATCCTGGCTCCACCAGCTTCTTCAACTTCATCCCGATCTCGCGCCACTGGATTTTTGAGAGGCCCAGTTTTTGCCGGATCTTGTCGTCGTCCATCCCGGCGCGGGCGTCGCGCACGGCGCACGTCCAGCGGCACATCTCAAACGAAATGTGCTTTTTCAGTCCAGCGGCTTTGGTCATATCTTCCAGCAAGTACTCCAAGAGGCGCGGCGACCAGGGAAAGAGTTTCTCGTCCGGCCGGTATTGCGCCAGGTACTCGTGGAAGATAGGAAACCAACCGGGATCGAGTCTGAGCTTGCGTTCTTTGAAGCGGTGGCGTGGATCGGGGTAGCGCACCCACAGCACCGGCTCATCGGGCTGGGAGAGATCAACGTGATTGGGGACGAGGGCGATGCACTCGCCCTTCTTGATCCCGGTTTGGAGCAGCAGCGTGAAGAGGACGTAAGGGCGCAGGTCGGGTTTCTCGGCCCGGCGCAGGGCCTCCGCCCCGGCGAGCGCCTGCTTGATCTCGGCCTCGGTGAGATACTCAGGCAAAGGGCTGAGCACGGTCTGCTGGATGATGGGCGCGGCGAGGTCGCCGGGCAGCACGCGCGTCTGGTTGAGCCAGCGGAAGAACGACTTGAGCGAGGTGACGCGGCGGGCGTACGTTTTGGGACTGGCCCCGCTGGCCCGCTGGGCTTGCAGCCAGTTGTGGAGGTCGCGCGTGGTGATTTGGTCCAGGATGTTTTTGCCGGGGCCGAGGAAGCGGGCGAACAAATCCAGATCGCCGCCGAAGGCCTTGACGGTGTGTTCCGACTTGCCTTCCTGGCGGAGACGCTCGCACCACGCGATGACGGCGGCGTTGAGCGAGGCGCCCGGCCTCAACCCGGTTTCGGCGGCGGGAGATGGCGCGGGAACCGGGCGAGTCAGTTCGGCGGGAGGCTTGGAGAAAAGCGGCAATTGCTCGGCCATATGGGGTTCTCTTGGCGAAGTTCACGCTTGTCCAGCGCGGATGGCCCGCTTTGCGCCCGGATTGGCGAGCGGGTTTGCGCGCAGCGCCCAGCGGAAGCAGACGCGGCTGTAGAACAGATGGCCGATATGCTATTCCCGTTGAAAGATGAAGTCAAGTTTGATCAACGGGTGAATCCGAAGGGGCAGATCAGGGTGTCGGGGTAGCCGTCGTGCTGGAGTTATCCATCCAGTCCAGGCGCGGGCAAGGGTTGTAATCGCTGCCGAGGATGACGCGAAACGGTGTTGGGTTGTTCGAGTCGGGCTGGGTAATCACCTGGGGATCTTCGACGTGCAGGTAGGCTTGCAGCTTTTGGATTGGCGACCCTTTGGGGCTGGTGGTGAAATCAATGATCGTTGTCGTGGCATAGGCGTTACCATCGGCCTGGCCGATGATGGGCGCGAACCCTTCGTTGGCCAGCGTTTCGGCTGCGAGTTCGTCCCAGTCCGCGTTCGTCGTCCCGTTCCAGATTTCCACGGGGGTGAGGGCGCGCAGGAGCTGGTTGCCGGAGGGGGCGGTGAGGGCCTCGGTGACGAGCGCCTGGATCGCGTCCGGTTTAGGCAAAAGCACATCCTCGCCGCGAGGCGTGACCCATGGGGTCGTCTGGTTCGGGCCGATATGCAGGCTGCGGATTTGTGCGTCGTCGAACTTCGTGGTGAGGGGGGCAAACTGCATGATGTCCCACAACCCCATGTCGGTCTGTACGACGTCGTTGAAGTCGCCGTATAACTCCGGGATGTTTGCGATGAGATTGGTGCGCATCCCTTTGTGATAGAGCGCGCGCAGCACCTGCCGCTGGCGATAACTACGGAAGAAGTCGCCGCCCACCGGCCGGGCGCGGGCGTACCACAGGGCCAACGCGCCGTCCATGTGGGTCACGCCCATCGGCTGGGTGTACAGTTCGTAGCTGTTAGGATCCGCCTCGTCCAGGGACCAATCCTTGATCTTGTATTCCGTGAGCTGGCAGTTGACGGGCACCTCAATCCCGCCGACGGTGTCTACAATCTGGCGGAAGCCGGCGAAGTTCGCCAGCGCATAATAATGAATCGGGATGCCGAGGTTGTACAGGACGGTTTGCTTGAGGAGACCCGGCCCCTCGCCGGCGTAGTGGCTCTTCTCGCCGTCGTGATAAGCCTTGTTGATGCGCGACATGCCCCACGTGGGGACATAGACGTACAGGTCGCGCGGGATCGAGAGCATGGTTACGAAGCCGGTGGACGTGTTGATCGAGACGATGATGAGAGTGTCGGTGCGGTAGCCGTTTTCGGCGGCGCGATAATCGGTGCCGATGAGCAGGATGTTGACGAGGTCTGCGTTGAGTTGGATCGGATTAACCGGCGTGGGGATGGGGGTGACCAGCGTTGCGTCGGCGGCCGGCGTGATGTTGTAGTAGCCGAGCGTGGGTGCGACGACCGCCTGCGCGGTGGGCGTGGCGGTCCCGGTGGGGGCGGGAGTATGCGCGCGGGTGTCCGTCTCGCTCCCCTCGGGCGGCGCGGGCGTGGCGGTTTCGAGAGCTTCCGGGGGTCGCCCCAGGGCGGTTGGGCTGAGTTGCGCGGTCAAAACCGGCGGATCCGCCGGCGGGTCCGACGGGGCGCAGGCGCTGACGCCTGCGGCGATCGCCGCGGCGGCAAGCAGGGCCGCCAGCCAGCGGCGCGAAGCGCGGGAGAGGAAAAACGAAAGAGCCATCGTGCCAGACCAGTGGAATGCGAAACGGCGCGCATTATACCAGTTTGAAATACGAACCGGGGAGGTCGCCCTCGAGCGCAGCGATGCGCCGCCACTCACCTCAATCCCTGGTTGGCGCATACCATTGGGCGAGAGCAGAAACTCGTCTTCTCGCGGAAAGGCGGTTCCTGGCGCGGGGCTGATCAGAGAGGAGAGCCGTTGGGGGAGGGGGGTCTCCCATTGGGGTTCATATCCACCGGCAAGAGCAGGTTGAAGGTGCTGCCCGTGCCCATCTCGCTGGTGAGCCAGATGCGCCCGCCGTGCGCTTCGACCAGGGCCTTGGCTACGGAAAGGCCCACGCCGGTGTCGCCCAACCCGGCGATGAGCGGCGCATCGGCGCGGTAGACACGAGAGAACACGCGCGGCTGATCCTCGGGGCGAATGCCGCCGCCCGAGTCGCGCACGGAGATGAAGATGTAGTCGGCGCGCTCGCCGGCGGCCCGCTGTTCGGACTCGCGCTTGACGCTGAGCACGATCTCGCCGTCAATGGTCGAGGCGCTGCCGGCGTTGTTGAGCAGGTGCATCACGATCTGGCGCAGCGCATCGCGGTCGGCCTGCACCTGAGGCAGGTCGTCGGCGAAGTCGAGGCGCAGGTTGATGCCTTTCTCGCGGAACTGAGAGCCGCAATTCAGAATCGCCTCCTCGACGACGCCCATCACGTCCAGTTTCTCGCGCAGGAGCTTGAGCGGTCCCGAGTCAATCGCGGTCACGCGGATGAGGTCGTCGAGCAAAGCGCCCATGCGCTCCGAGGAGGCCTGGATGCGCTCGATGAATTTCTTTTGCAGTGCGCCGAGGATGCCGACCGACTCGCCCAGCAGCAATTCCGAATAGCCGACGATGGACGACAGGGGCTGGCGCAGGTCCTGCGTGAGCGAGGCAATGACCTCCAGCGAGGAGCTCGGCAGGTCGCCGGGAGGCTGGCCAGCCGTCTCCCGCGCCGCTTTCAGCGCGGTCTGGACTTCGGCGAGCTGGCGCTCGCTCGTCGCGAGCTTTTCCTGCAGGGCCGTGTGGGTCGCCGGGTCGGGGCGCACGGCCAGCGCCGCTTCCGCCTCGGCCAGTTGGAGTCTGAGGTCGTTCAGCTGAGTCCTGGCTTGGGCTAAATCGGCTTGCGCCTGCGCGAGCAGGCTTTCATGTTCAGCTAACGCGTGGCTATCCGCCGCCTGCGCTTGCGCCGCCTGCAAAGCGGCCTGGATTTTAGTCAGTTGGCGATCCTTCCTGGCGAGTTGCTCATCGGCGGCGGTGCGGGCCTCCATTTGTTTGACCCGCTCGGCTTGGGCCGCGGCGAGCGCCGCCTCCAACTCGGCCAGCTTGTCAACGGCCGCCTCGGGGGTTGGGCCGAACGTGGCCGTGATTTGGGTGAGCCTCTTGAGTTCGGCGCGGGTCAGCTCCAGTTCGCGTCGGAGTTGATCTTCCTGCTGATGGAGAAGTTCATTCGCCTCGCGCAGTTGGGCCTCCGCGGCCGTGAACACCTGCAATTTTTCTTTGACTTCGGAAAGCTCGACCAGCAGCCGGTTGCGCCCTTCGGCTTGGCGCTGAGCGAGCATCAGCTCCGATTGCAGGCGGCTGATGGCCTCCGCCGCCGGGGCCTTTGGCGTCTGGGCGTCAAGCCGGTCAATTCCGATCCGCAGGCGCTCCACCTCGGCCTCCAATTCGGTTTCGCGCTGCTGGCTGGCCTCGGCCTGATGCCGGGCCTGTTCGAGTTCGGATTGCAGGCGGGCCAACTCTTCGGGCGGCGCGGCGCTGTGTTTCTCCGCGCTGAGTTGATCCCGCTCGGCCCGCAGGCGCTCCAGTTCCGCCGTCAACTCAAGCGTGCGCTGCTGGCCTGCCTCAACCTCGCGTTGAGCTTGCTCAAGTTCAACCTGAGCGCGCGTGAGCGCGTCCGGGTCGCCGCGCAGTTCGGCCTGGAGTTGGAAGAGTTCGGCCCGGACGCGGTCTAGATCCGCCGCCAGCATAATTTCACGCTCACGGCTTTCGGCGAACTGGCGCTGAATGGCCTCCAGCTCGGCCTGCCGCCGGCCGGCGTCATCCGGAGAGGCTGCCGTTGGCGCCTCGGCGCCAAGCCGGGCGCGCTCCAATTCGGCGTTCAGTTCAGCTTCGCGCTGCTGCCCGTCCATGAGCTGGCGTTGAGCCAGCTCAAGCTCGGACTGCAAAAGGGAGAGCGCTTCGGCCTCGGCAGGCGCAGCCGTTTGTCTCCCGGCCCGGAGTTGATCCATCTCGTCGCGGACGCGCTCCAACGCGGCCGCCAGCTGATCGCTCTGTTCCTGATATTCTTCCGCGCGGCGCTCGGCCGCTTCGATACGGGCTTCCAGTTGCTCGCGTTCTTCGGCCATCTGCTGCGCTGCCTGCATTTGGGTGCGCAAAGTGGTGACTTCGTCTGAGAAGGCGAGTTGACGCGCCTCGACTTCGCGTTGCGCGCGCAGTTGCTCGGTGGCGTACTTCACGGCGACTTGGGCCTCGGTCAGTTCGTCCGCGAGGCGCTGGGTTTCAGACTGCTCGACGCGCAAATCCGCCTCGGCTTTTTCAAGCGCCGCCTGTTTCTCGGCCATTTCCTGATCGAGCCGGGCAGCTCGCGTCGCCGCCTCGAGCGTGGCGGCCAGCGGCTCGGCCATCGCCGCCAGCAATTCCTGGTCGGCCTCCGACCAGACCCGTTTGGCGTAGGGGGAGAGCAAAATGATCGCGCCCAGCAGCGGCCCGTCCTCGGCCGCCAGCGGAGCAATGAGCGCCGGGCCGCCCTGCTTCAGCCCGACGGCCGAGGCCAGGCGGCGCAGCTCGGCCTCGTGCTGTTCCATCGTCAGCCGGGCTGACTCGCGCCGATGCAGGACGGCGTCCACCGTCAGCATATCTGTCAGGAGCAGGGTCGCGCCGGAGCGAAATTTTTCAGTGATGAGGTCGTAACTGCAGGCGATGCTCGCCACGCCCGAGCTGTCGGGGGGAGTGACGAGCAGGCACAGGTCGGCGTTGAAGGTGTGGGCCAGGGCGAGCGTGAGGACCTGCGCTGCTTCTGCGGGTTTGGCCGAGGCGTTGAGCGAGGCGAGGGCTACGGCGGCTTTGGGGTCGAGCGTCCACGCAGGCGGGCGCGCCTCCGTGGTCGGAGTTGAGGTAGGGATGGCCGTCTCTGCCAGGGTTTCGTCCGGCGGCCTGACGGCGGGGCGGGGCCAGGTCGCCTCCAGCGACTCGGCGGATGACTCGAGCGGCAAAGATTCCCACGAAACCGGGTGGATACGCCGGTAGATCATCGCGGCGAACATGGGCATCGCCACGATTTCCATCAGCCTTTCGGCGCCGGGGACGTTTTCGGCCAACGGGAACAGGTAGTGGATGATGTGCCCGGCGAGGAGGAGGACCAGCAGCGCTATCCCAATCGGCCACTCGGACTTGCGACGCGCAGCCAGCACGCCCAGGCCGATGGCGAGCAGGCTCATCTGCGCGAGTTCCCAGGCCGTTTCTTGTACTGTGCCGTTGTAGACCGGCGTGTTCTGTTGGACGACCTCCTGCGCCCACAGCCCCCAGGAAATGGCCAGGGCCAGGAGGCCGAGGAAGGTTGCCCCCCCAAAGGCGGCGTCGGCGGGGCGCGAGGGATCGGGGAATGCAAAGGCCCAAATGATGAGGACGATCGTGAGCGCCGAGACTGCGCGGTCGAGGGGCGGGACGACGATGGCTGCGTCGAGGAGGCCGACGCCGGCCAGCAGGGTGACGGCGAACGTGAGAAGATGCAGGGCGAAGATGCTCGCCGCGGCCAGGGCCAGGCGGCCCGTGGCGATGACGCGCTCCCGCCGCCACTGGCCGCCGGCAATAGCCGCCGAAAACCCCAGGATGAACAGGACGATGAGGTAATAGACCAGGCTGCCGGGCAGGTCGCTGACCAATGCCACAGCCTGAAGGAAGATGGACATATTGCCTTGCGCCTTGCCTTGAGACCGACTTGGCGACGATTATATAGCAGGGCCGAGAGAGAGACAATTGCAAGGAGGAGGCCAGGGTTGGCGGTCGGTATGCGCGCAACGCCGAAATTGGGTGGCCGTTAAATCTTTGCAACTCCGGCGATTGAAATCGCTGCAACAAGAGCGCGAAGCCTGCCTTCGCAGGCTAAGACCGCAACCTCGCCAGTCGGCGCAGGCCGACTTCGTGCCTTATGTAGGCGCGGTTTCCAACCGCTGGCCAAAGCCTGCAAAACTTTAACGAGCACCCCCGAAATTCTTGTCGTTGACAATATCTGCGTGGAGCAAGTAAAATGCAGGGCGAAAGCGGGGAGGTAATGCGGCCTCTTCACCGTCCTCCCGAGTGGAGTAATGACCTGGCCTATGTGGTGGGATTGATTACCACAGATGGTTGCCTATACTCCGATGGTCGTCACATAGAGTTCACTTCTAAAGATTTTGAGCAAGTGCAACTCCTTAAGGAGTTGTTAGGCCTTAAAAACCGAATCGCACAAAAATCCAGTGGCTACTGGACTGCTAATCTGTATTGGCGCATTCAATTTGGGGATGTGGCCCTGTACCGGTGGCTGGTGGATATTGGGCTAAGTCCTCACAAATCGAAATCACTTGGCCCACTGTCAATCCCAGATGAATACTTCTTTGGCTTTCTGCGAGGGCATCTTGACGGTGATGGAACTATTCGGAATTTCGCTGACCCGGTTTACCGGAATGCCCAGCGACTCTACGTAGTCTTCTATTCAGCCAGTCGTGCGCATCTGGAATGGCTTCAACAGACGACGGAGAGGCTTGCAGAGATCCACGGTTTTATTGAGAATGGCAAGCGTGCACACCGCCTGACTTATGCGAAAACCGAGTCATTGACTTTGTTGCGGCGTATCTACCCCAATATTGACGTTCCTTGTTTGAAGCGCAAACGTGATTTGGCCGAGCCATTTTTATGACATGCCGAGGTGGTGTAACTGGCAGCCACGCGTCGTTCAGGGCGACGTGAGCGAAAGCTCGTGGGGGTTCAAATCCCCCCCTCGGCACCTTCAAAGAGAAATCCCGGGCAACCGGGATTTTTTGTTCTGGCAATTATTCACAAATGCTCCAGGCCCGCGTCCTTCGCGAAGCACCCCCGTGGGGCGCGGGCCGTTCGCAGGGATGCGGACGGCGCAAGATGTGTGTAATCACCAGTTTTTGTTCGGTTGCGCCTTTGCGGGCTTTGAGTATCATCCACGGGCAGGAGATGAGATTGACGCAGGCACCGACGGAAGCGAAAGAAACTAAAGCGAGCACCCGCCCGCCGCTGACCCTCGCGCAAGTGCTGGGGATTATAGGCCTGGTCGCCGCGCTGTTGATTGCGCTGGATTTCAATCAAAGGCTGGCGACAGCCCAGCGTCTGCGCGCCTCCACGAACCAACTGGGCACGGAAGTGGCTCAACTGGAAGCGCAGAACGCCGCCTTGAGGACGCAGGTGGCTTATGCGACATCCGACGCGGCAGTGATCGCCTGGGCGCACGAGAGCGGCAAGTTGGTTCAGCCAGGCGAAGTCCTGGTAGTCCCGGTCGTCCCGACCCCGCCGCCGACCCAACCACCCCCGCCCGCCTCCACGCCGACCCCGCCCCCGAACTGGCAGTTGTGGTGGGAGGTGTTTTTTGAGAACTCATCTGTGCAGGCACAATAAAGCTATCTTGTAAGCCGATTGGTCTTCACGCCCTTGGGTGATTCAGTGGATGATCAACTTGAAAGATGAGGAGTCGGGATAGTCCATCCAGGCGGATATGGGCTAAATCTGTCGCCAATCCTCAGAAACAAATTCTTGACATGCCTCGCCTGGCTGCGGTATAGTGTTTTCGACAATTGCATACCTGTTTGAGCAGTGAAGGCGCCCTGTCACCCCGGATGGCCAGGGCCTAAACGGCGAAGCCGGTGCGAGTCCGGCGCTGTCGCGCAACTGTATGGACAGTAGACAGTAAGCAGTCGTCAGTCGTCAGACCACATTGATCTGGCGACTGAGGACTGGCGACTGACTACTGAACGAGCCAGGTCGCCCGCCTGCACTGCGTTCACCACGAGCCTCGCGGAAAGGAGGTGGGAACACTGATCCCTAAGAACCAGAGCTCAGTCACCCATTAGCCCCTCGTCCGGCGACGAGGGGCTTTTTTGTCAACGGATGGAACGGATAACTCGTTAACTTTCTCGAAGGAGATGCCTGTACCATGTTTCGCAAAGCGCTGTTGTCACTCGTGCTCATGCTGGGGCTGCTGCTGAGCGCGTGCGCCCAGGCCGCGGCCCTGACGCCGACGACCCAAGCGACGGCTGAGCCAATCATGCTCATCGATTCGCTCAGTCGCCAAGTCGCACTTGCCATCCCCGCCCGTCGCGTCATCACCCTCGCGCCTTCGAATACAGAGATCATTTTTGCTATTGGCGCCGGAGGCAAGCTGGTGGGGCGCGATGAATTTTCCGACTACCCGCCCGAAGTCAAGGACGTACAGAATATTGGCAGTTTGTATCCGAAGGTCAACGCCGAGGCCATCGTCGCGCTCAAGCCGGACCTGGTTTTAGCAGGTGGCATCACGAACCCGGACGACGTGAAGGCGCTCGCCGACCTGGGCCTGACGGTGTATGCCGCGCACAACGCCGTGACGCTCGACGACATTTACAGCGACATCCTTGCGATCGGGCAACTGACCGGGCAAATGGCCCAGGCCGAAAAGCTAGTCGCGGACATGCAGGGGCGCGTTCAAGCCGTGATCGATAGAACGGCTGGCATCACCGACAAGCCCAAAGTCTTCTACGAAATTGATGCGACCGATCCGGCAAAGCCGTGGACTGCCGGGTCGGGTTCGTTCATTGACCAGCTCCTCACGCTCGCGGGAGGCGCGAACGTCGGCGCGGCGGTTAAGGATCAGTATGCCCAAATCAGCCTCGAAGAACTGGTGGCGCAAGACCCGGCGATCATCGTCCTTGGCTCTTACACCTTCGGCGGGCAAACACCCGAACTCGTGAAAGCGCGCGTAGGCTGGGATAAAATTGCGGCGGTGAAGAACGACAAGACTTACACTTTCGACGATAATTTGGTAAGCCGCCCAGGCCCGCGCGTGGTGGATGGGCTAGAGGCGCTGGCCAGGCTGATTCATCCTGAACTGTTCCCATGAGCATTTCCCGCTCGCCGGCCCCTTCGCCTGTTCGCGCGGCACGTGAGCAGGAACAAGGGACATCGGTTCGCCTCTCGCCTCTCGCGGCTTCGACCGATGACGACCTCTTCCGGCCTCACCGGAGGGCGGGCGTTCTGCTCGCCGTGTGTCTGTTCACTTTGCTGCTGTCAACGCTGCTCGCCGTGGTCATTGGGAGTGTGCGCATCCCGCCGCTGGCCGTGGGGCGGCTCTTGCTGGCGCGCCCGCTGGGCCTGTCCGTGGCCGACCTCCCCGATACCTTCGCGACGATCCTCTTCGAGATCCGCCTGCCCCGCGTTGCGCTCATGGCCTTCACCGGGGCCGCGCTTGCCGCCGCGGGGGCCACGTATCAGGGCCTGTTCCGCAACCCGCTGGCCGATCCCTATCTGGTCGGCGTGGCCTCGGGCGCCGGGTTGGGCGCGACGTTCGTCATCGCCTTCGGACTCTCGGCCACGCCGTTCGGGTTGATGGCCGTGCCGCTGGGCGCGTTTCTCGGCGGCGTGCTGACGGTGGCGCTGGTGGTGATGATGGCGCGCGTCGGACGCTCCACTCCAGTCACGACAATGCTGTTGGCCGGGGTCGCGGTGGGGGCATTCGCTTCGGCCATCACCACGTTCTGGATGCTGCGCTCGCCGGAGGGCGTGAGCCGCGCCTTCCGCTGGCTGCTAGGCGGCTACGCAGGCGGCGGCTGGGCGTCCGTGTGGATCGTCCTGCCCTATCTCATTCTCGGGTTGATCGGGGTGCAGATCAACGCCCGCGCGCTCAACGTCCTGCAGCTCGGCGAGGAGCAGGCCAGACAGTTGGGCATCCACGTGGACCGGTTGAAACTGGTCCTCGTCGCCGCGGCGACGCTGATGACTGCGTCCGCCGTGGCCTTTGGCGGATTGATCGGCTTCGTGGGTCTCGTGGCGCCGCACGTCCTGCGCATGATCGGCGGTCCAGACTATCGCCAGTTGATCCCGCTCTCGGCGGTGGGCGGCGCGGCGTTTTTGATCTTTGCCGACCTCGTCGCCCGGACGGTATTCGCGCCCCAGGAACTGCCCGTCGGCGTCATCACCGCGCTGATTGGCGCGCCGTTCTTTGTGGTCTTGCTGCGGCGGTTGAAGCAATCGATATTTTGATTTAGAAATTGGAAATTAGACGTTAGAAGTTGGAATGCCGGTTTCCAATCTCGACCCTCCAACTTCCAACCTCCAACCTCTAAAGCCCATGGCTGCTCTGACCATCACCCATCTCTCGACCGGCTACCACCACCGGGAAGTGCTCCACCGCGTGAGCCTCGAAGTCCGCGCGGGCGAGGTGGTCGTGCTCGTCGGGCCGAACGGCGCGGGCAAGTCCACGCTCATCCGGGCGGCGAGCGGCGTCGTCCCGGCCACGAGCGGATCGGTGCGCTTTGACGGAGTTGATCTCCTGCGGTTGTCGCCTATCGAGCGCGCCCGCCAGGTTGCCGTCGTCCCGCAGGCCGTGAATTTGCCGGAGGCCTTCACCGTTTCGGAGATTGTGCTGATGGGGCGCACCCCCTACCTGGGATGGCTGGGCCGTGAGAGCGAGGCCGACCGGGAAGCGGCGCTCGCGGCGATGGAGCGCACCTGCACCACCGAACTCGCGCCGCGCCGCATCGGCGAGCTTTCGGGCGGCGAGCAGCAGCGCGTGCTCGTCGCGCGCGCCCTCGCGCAGTCCGCGCCAGTGCTGCTGATGGATGAGCCGACCGCGCACCTTGATCTCAAGCACCAGGTGGTCATCCTGAGCCTGGTGCGCGACCTGGCGCACAAAGAAGGCCTCACCGTCCTCGCGGCCCTGCATGACCTCAACCTCGCCGCGCAGTTCGCCGACCGCGCGGCGCTGCTGGTGAACGGCGAGCTGCGCGCCCTCGGCGCCCCGGCGGACGTCTTCACCCCGGCGCACCTGGCCCCGGCCTATGGGTTGCCGGTCAACGTCATCCCCCATCCAACGCATGGGACGCCGTTGATCCTGCCGGACGGCGTGGAAAGAAAAGACATTAGCGGAATACGTGGGACGTGACGAGCGTCGTTCACGCCTCACGCCTCACGGAGGTTCTATGCCCCGCCTGACTAAACTCTACACCCGCAAGGGCGACGAGGGCCTCACCGGCCTTGGCGGCAGACAGCGTGTGCCCAAAGACTCGCTCCGCGTGCGGGCCTATGGCGCAGTGGACGAGCTGAACGCGTTCATCGGCGTGGCGCTGGCGCACGGGGTGAGCCGGCGGCTGGCGGAGATGCTCTTACCGATCCAAAACGAGCTTTTCCATCTCGGCGCCGACCTGAGTTTCGTGGAAGAGGACAAGGCGCGGCGCAAGATCCCGCAGATCGAGGCGCGGCACGTGGAGAGACTGGAGCAGCGCATTGACGAGTTGAACGCGGTCGTCGGCCCCCTCGAAAATTTCATCCTGCCCGGCGGGGCGGTCGCTTCCGCCAATCTGCACGTGGCGCGCACGGTGTGCCGCCGCGCCGAGCGCGAGGTGATCGCGCTGGCGGGCGCCGAGCCGGTCGGCCCGTTTGTGGTCGCCTACCTCAACCGCCTCTCGGATTTGTTGTTCGCGATGGCGCGCTACGAGAACCGGCAGCAGGGCGTGCTGGAGCCGTTGTGGGACACGCGCGCTTAGGACTTCGAGCGCGGCCTATGTGTTTGTCGGGTTGCCGCTTGTGGGCGAAACCGGGGCGTCTGGCGGGGAAGAGGATGCCGGCTGGGACGGAGCAGGGGACGCCGGTTCGGAGGGGGCAGTCTCCGAAGCAAGTTGTGTCGCGCCGAGCGGGGCTTGCGCGGAGTCAACCGGCTGTTCGGGCGCGGCGGATTCGGCCGACGCAGATTCCTCTTCCGGTTCGGGCGCGGGCGGGCGTGTGGACTTGGCTTGCATGCCTCCCCCTCCGGCCCGCGCGGTCTTGAGCGACCACGCCGGTTCCCACTCCATCGGGTCGGGCGCGGGCGGCTGCGCGGGGGGCAGGGCGGGCGGCTCAGGCTTGGGGAGTACGTCCTTGATCTGCGAGAACCCCTGGACGATGCCCTGTGACACGGCGACCGTCATACGGTCGATCTGCTCGTTACGTTCCTTCTCCGCTTTGTCCCGGTTCTTCAACCCCTCGATTTTTTTCCAATCAGCCTCGATCTTGGCCTTCACCCCAGCCGGGTCCTTGATGCTGTACATGGTGATGCCAAAGGGGGCGGCCGGCCCTCTCAACGTCAGATCCCCGACGACGAAGTTGTGCAGAAACTTCAGGCCCCTGAACTGACTAACGAGGGTATTGAACATGCCCTTTGTGTTGACTTCGGGAGAACCCTGGGCCGCTTGCTGCAGGGGGAACTGCACCGTTTCCGGCAGGGTGGGGTGAGGCAGCAGGCGCTCGATGATCACGCGGCCGTTGCCGTTGTCGGCGTCGTAGTCCACGATCATGCGAATGAGAAAGATGCGCGCCCACTTGAGGCCATAGACCATAATCGCCCCGGCCATCAGCAGGATGAACACCCAGTGCGGCAGGAGGAAGAAGAAAGCGTAGAGCAACGCCGCCAGCGACACGAGGAGGCCGGTCGTCCAGCCTAAAAACTCAAAATTGAAAATGAGCAGCAGCCAGTAGGGGTAAATGGTCCACTGGCCGCGCGGACGGTCGCCGCTACTTGCCGAGGCTTTTTTTCATGTCGGGGGCCGGGACCTCCTGGCCCGGCAATTGGGTCTGGCGGAAGAAAAGGGTGCGGATGGTGACCAGGCCGAAAATCGTCAGCAGCCCCCAGAGGGGGAAGGTGAGGACGAAGGGGAACTCGCGGACGGCGGGCACCGGCCAGTTCCAGTAGAGCATGCTCCAGAACACGCACACGAGCAGGACGAGCGTCCCGCGATGCCGCTCGCCGTTGCCCATCCATCTCAGCCAATCCTCGGCCCAGCCCATGATACCGGCGCGTCGGCCGTCGGCGGATTGAAGCATGCTCTGGTGCACCCAGTAGGGAATCGGCAGGACCAGGAGGGTCACCACCGCCGTCCACTCGGTGACCCAGGCGTACCAGATGTAAGCCTCGCGCCAGATCAGGTAAGCCACACCCCACAACGCGAACGTGAAGATGCCGACGACCATGTAGGCCAGAAGTTTATTGGAGCTAAAAGGGGAGCCTTGCGATGGTGACATGCTGCGCCTCCGCTCGCTGAGCACGGATGCTATGGGATGATCAATTCCTGTCCCGGCGTGATGTAGTTTGGGTTGAAGCCCAGAGTGTTCTGGTTGGCGGTGATGAGCGCCTCCGGGCTGACGTTAAGCTTGCGCGCAATACTATACACCGTATCGCCGGACTGCACCACGTATTTGCCGGGGCTGGTGACTGGCGCGGCCGGGCCAACCGTCTGGCCGCCGCCGGCGATGACGGGCGGAGTCAGATCGGCGTCCGACGGCAAAGAGGGTTCGGGCGGGTTCGCCGGATACAGGCTGCCACTCCCCACCTTGTACGGGCCGCTGTTGACGTTCCACTGGTCCGCGCCCAGCAGTTGGTCCACCGTCGCCACGCTCAGGACGAAGGTGCGGCTGGTCAGGCCGAACTCCGGGATGGCTTGCACCGTCACCTGCACGTGGTCTTCGGGCCGCATCGCGCGCGCCGGACCGTCAATTTTGCCGTCCACCGTCAGTTGCAATCCGTCCAACAGTTGCGCGGCCTCCCCCTCGTTGATCGGCACTTGCGAGGTCCATTTGGAGAGCTCAGCCCAGCGTTTGTTGGCGTAGGCGGCGAACAGGCGCGGATTACACCGGGTGATCAACGTATCCGCGGCGGTGCGGATGATGTCGGCCTGCGTGGGGTCTTGATAATTCGCCTGCACCATTTCGTCGTAGACCGGTCGGCATTCGTTCACCTTTTTCATCAGCCACAGGGCCAGCAAGTCGCCCGCGTTCTGGGTCAGCGCGAAACTGGCCTGCTGCTGCACCTGCTCCAGATTCACGCCGAGGGGCAGGGGCTGCGAATTGGAATCCAGCCCGCGCCAGAGGAGGAGGCCGCCCTCCGAATATGGCGAGCTGCGGACGAAAGAGGTCGGGATGGGCGTGGCGGTCGGCTGCGCGCCGCCACCCTGCGGGGCGGGGGCTGCTGTCGCGACGATTACCACAGGCGTGACGCTCGGGCTTACGCCGCCAGTCGAGAGCGGCTCGCGCCCGTAGCCCAGGCCCGCGGCCACTTCGCTGCCGACCTGCCCCCAGAACGACAGGCTCTCGGTGCGGGCCATGAGCGCCGTCTCGCCGGCCGACTGCGCGAGGAGCACACCCAGCCGGCTGTTGCTCAACCTGGCGCTGGCGAGCAGGAATATGAAGCTGGCGAAGCAGATCAGTCCGATGCCCACGAGGAGGGCGAGAAAGTTGTTGACGGTATCGGTGATTTGTTTCATGGCGGCCTCGCCATAAGTTTATTCAAGTTGGACTCCGAGCGCAAGCAAGGTCTCCGGCGGGTAGTAGATCAGGGTCCAGGCCCGGAACAGGCGGTACAGCGCCCGAACTTGTGGCCGTCGCTCGCTCAATTGCGGGGCAGTCCGCGCAACCCACGCCGCGAATGGCTCAGGCAGGCGATACGCGCTCTGCCCGTCCTCCAGCAGGGCCTGGGTAACCAGCAAACCCAGCACCGGCGTGGACACGTGTTTCTCGCGCGAAAGATGGCTGACGAGCGCGGCCGGGGAGGCCTGCTTCAAATCGAGCGCGGCGCTGGCAGCGGTCAGCCGCGTCATCCGGTCCTGCAGGACGTTCCAATACCACTGATCGGCCTCGCGGCCCCACGCGCCGGGGTTGTAACTGCACAGCGCCGACCACACGTCGCCCGTCGCCCACCAACTGCCCCAGCATCCGCTCACCGTGAGGTAGCGCGTCGTGCATTCGGCCACGGCCAGCGGGTCGTTCCACACATCCATCGAGGCCATGTCGCCGCACAGGCCGCCCGGCGCGAAGTGTCCCGGCAAAATCTGGGTGCGGCCTACCGCCCCGGCGGACGAGCCATATAAATCTTCCGCACGAATCACTTTGCCGAGTGGCCGACCCAGGCTCTGCGTCGCTGGACTCTGGGCGATGGCCTGCAGGCCCTCGCGCTGGCGCTGCGCCTCGCGTGAAATGCTGAGGCCGAGGACGAAGCGTTCATACCAACTCGCGGGCCAGCGTTCAGCCACGGCCTCCCACGCGCGGTGCTGGCCGTAGGGGCCGGGCTGGGTGGGGTCAATCGTCCCCCACGTGTCCGTGTTGGTCTCTCCAAACGGGATGGCGGCGGCAGCCTCGGGCGGAAAGACTTTGCCCGGCGCGTCCCCTTTCACCAGCAAACCGGACGCGTCGCGTGGGACGGCGACGGCGTAAAACGCTCCCAGCAACCGCCAGTCGCCGTAGCCTACCTGCTGGGCCAGCGCGCGGTACCGCCTCTCGTCGGCGGTGTAGCCGCTCCAGTACGCGCCGTCCACGACCCAGACGGGGCCGGCGGAGAGCAGGATGAGCATGATCAGAAAGCCGAACCAGACGCCGCTCTTGATCGTCGCCTCGAACGCCGGGCCGGTCTTCTTGTCAAAATCCTCCGGCCGCACCGGACGCCAAAATGATTGAAGCAAATACAGCGTCAGCCCAATGATAACAAGGGCCAGGGCGGCCTGGCGCAGAGGGTTGAGCAGCCTGGGGGTGAGGTAGCGCAGTTCCCAGTCTTCCTCCCCGAACCAAAACGGGTTGGCCGCGAGGGGCAGGTGGCCGGCCCGCGCCAGGCAGGCCGGGTTGACCCAATAGCGCCCCTGCACGTACCACTGCGGACAGGGCAGGGACTTCTTTGCGCTGGCATCGGCCCAATAACCCAGGCTCAGGTGGGTGTGGCCGCACTCGCGCCCTACCGCCGCGCCCGGCGGGACGCGCGTGTACGACCGGTGGGCGTTGTCAGCGCTCGGCTCAATTCTCACCTCGCACAGGTGGAAGGCGATCATCTGCCAGCCGGCCGCGCGGCCCTCGCATTCGACGGCGACGAACCGGCCTCCTCCGAATGGGTCGCCGCCCCGCAGCGACCACGCCAGCCCCTCGTCGGGGCACATGCTGCGGATGTTCCCATCCGGGCCGAGCACGTCAATCCCCGGCACTTCCTGATCAACCCAATGAATCTGCCCATCGGGGACATTCTCGCGGGGTGGGGCGGTGAAGACCAAAAATTTTTCCAGCGGTTCAGGGCTGTTGTAGGGCAAAGTGAAGGGCGGCATGGAGTCGCCCGGCCCCTGCGCATAGGCAGGCGACCACGCGAACACCGTGATGGTGGCCACGAGCAAAAAGCCAATTCTAGTCCACCTCATACAGTTCCTTATACTCTTCAAAATACTCATACGCCGTCTGCACGTAGTATTTGGCGTCGGGCAGGCGGATGACCTCGACGAACAGGTCCGGGTCGCCGCGCGCGAGGTCCTGCCAGATTTGCGCGTTGCCCGGCCCGGCATAGTAGCCGGCGAGGATCGCCGCCGGATCGTCCTCAACTGTTTTCCCGACGAACGACAAATAGAACGCGCCCATCGGGATGGACACCGCCGGCCGGTACAGATCGTCGTAAGTGAAGTTCTGCAACCCCAGCCGCCGCGCGATGTCGTCGGCGGTGGGCGGGATGATCTGGTTCAGCCCGCGCGCCTCCGCCGACGAGAAGGCGTATTTCCAAAAGAAACTCTCAATGCGCATTTTGGCGAGCATCAGAAACGGGTGCTGGTCATACTGCGCCGCTGCCGCTTCTACCAGGTCGGCAAATGGCGCCGGGTAGCGCAGGCGCAAAATGAAGCGCGGCGCGAGCAGCGAGTCCGTATAACCCGCGAGGTCCACCACCGTGCGCGCCGAGCGGATGGAAAGGTCGTATGCGCCGAGTCGGTTGAAGTAGAGCGCGAGTTGCCACATCGCCAGCGGATCGCCCTGCATATCGAGGCGCAGGCTGTCGAACTCTGCGTGCGCCTCGCGCAGCAGCCCCAGCCGCCACAACTCCGCGCCACGCACGAAACGCGCCTCCTTCCAGATACCCGGCTGCAAGTCGCTCAGCGGGCTGAGCGTTTTGAGGAGTGGAAAGTTAGCGCGCAGCCAGGCCTCGGTCTCGGCCTGCTCGGCGGCGGCGCCATAACTCAGCGCATAACTTCCCGCAGGGGGCGGGGTGAAAAGACTCTTCTCACCCTTAAGCAAGTTTGCTGCGCGGAGCGAGTAATAACCGTGCGGGTCAAGCGAGGCCGCCTGCGCCCAGGACTTCCGCGCCCCTTCCGCGTCCCCCAGTTTTTCCTTGACCTTGCCGATCCACAGCCACGCCCGCGCGTGCTGTTCAGTATCGCCGCCTAAGGTGGAGGCCAACTCGAAGCGCTGCCCGGCGGAGCCGAAATCGCCCGCGCGGTAGAGGACGATCCCAGCCTGCATCGCGGCGTCGGCGGCCGGCGCGGACGCGGGGTATTCGAGCGCGATGCGCGTCCAAAGCAGGTTGGCAGTCTTGAAGTCGCCGTTGCGCTCGCACAGGCGCGCAGCGCGGTACAACGCATCGGGCGCTTCAGGCGACGCGGGTGCGGCGGCGACAAAATTCTGAAAGGTCTGCACATCCTGGGGGTAAGGCTGGATGAAGGCGATCTGAAAATAAGCCTTCGTCCAATAGGCGTCGTTGGGATAGTTATTCACGATCTCACGGAAAGCGGCAATGGCTGCCGCGTCTTGTTTCAACGCAGCGTGGGCCAGACCCTTGTGATACAGCGCAGCCGCGCCGGATTGTGGATTCGCGGCGATGTAGCGGTCAAACGCGGCGAGCGCAGGTTCGTAGTTCTCGGCGTAGTAGTTGGTGAGGCCGCGCTGCAGGTCGTCCACCGGCACGCCGTCGTTCACGAGCGTGAGCAAGCCCTGAAACGAGCCTTGCGCCTCGGGGTAGTTGTTCACTGCGTCCAGAAATTTTGCATAAGCCTGATCGGTCTGGCCGGAGTTGTAGAGCAATTGCCCGGCGAGGCTGTCCATGCGCGCCTTGCGCCAGTTCTGATTTGTGGATTGATAGATGGCCTCATATTGTGCGAGGGCTTCTTCGGTTTCGCCCAGGGCCAGGTACACCTCGGCCAGCCGTTCGCGCAGGTCCAGCGTTTCGCCCGCGTCCGCACGCGGCGCGGCGATAGCCGCCAGGTACGCCTGCTCGGCGGTCCGGTAATCCTGATTGAAAGAAGCCGACTGCCCGATACGTTCTTCAACGTAGGAGTCAATCGTTCCGGGGCGCAACTGCTGGTATGCTCGATAAGCCTCGACCGCCTGTACCCACGCGCCTGTCGCCCGGTAGGCCTCGCCCAGGAGAAAGTTGGCGTCGGCGGCCTGCGGCGAGTCGGGGTGCTGCTGGAGGAACGCGGCAAGCTCGTTGATCGCGCCGGGCGCGTCGCCGCCGTTGAGCCGCGCTTTCCCTAACCCCAACTGCGCGGCAGGGCGGAGGGGGGCAGACGCGTTGGTCTGCCCCAATGGCCCCGAAGGCCCCGACGCATCGGTCTGCTCCAATACCGCCTGGTATTCGGCGAGGGCCCGGCTCCAGTCGCCCGCGAACATGGCCTCGTCGGCAGCCTCGATGCGGGCAGGCGGCACAGGCGTGGGCGAGGGGGTGGGCGAAGGGGGTGGAGTCAGCGAGGGGGTCAGCGTGGGCGGGAGCGTCGCCGTCGGCGTGGTAGCCGGTGGAAATAAAGAAGTGCGCGCGCAGGCGAGTGAAAAGATGAGGGCTGAAGGCAGCAGGATGAGAGTGAGGCGCGTGAGGCGTGAGGCGTAAGGCGTAAGGCGTGCTGGGTGAGGCGTGACGGGGCGCGGCAGATCGTGAACTTCGAGATTCATGTAGCGAATGATAGCATAGGGGATAAGAACACGGACGGCGTTTGTCCGGCGTTTGGCAAGCGGTTATGCTTTTCACTTTGACACCCCTCCCCCCGCGTGTTATCATTCCGCCCGCTCGACGTTCTGCGCTCTCGCACCGAGAGCGTTTTTTGCGTGTTTCCTGACCCGTAGGGGCCTCAATGGAACGCCCCTGCGCCGCGAGGTCCGTAATGAGGACGGTAGACTGGCATGACCACGGCGTCCGCATGATTGACCAGCGTCTCCTGCCCAACCGCTTCGAGACGCCGGTTTATCACGACTACCGCGAAGTCACGCGGGCCATCACGGACATGGTCGTGCGCGGCGCTCCGGCTATCGGCGCGGCGGCGGCCTTCGGGCTGGCGCTGGCCGGGTTTCAGAGCAAAGCCGCCGATCGGATGCAGTTGCTCCGCGACCTGGAGGAGGCCGCCGTGACCCTGCGCCAGGCGCGGCCCACCGCCGTCAACCTGAGTTGGGCGCTCGACCGGCTGATGCGCGTGGCGGTGAACGAGGAATTGGACACAGCGGACGACGTGCGCGAGGCGTTGTTGAAAGAAGCGCAGAAACTCGCCGACGAAGACGTGGAGCTCAACCGCCGCATGGGCTACCACGGCGCGGCGCTCGTCGAGGACGGCGACACGATCTTGCACCACTGCAACACGGGCGCGCTGGCCGCCGTGGATTTTGGGACGGCTCTGGGCGTGGTCTTCGCGGCGCACGAGCAGGGCAAGCGCGTGCACGTCCTGGTGGACGAGACCCGCCCGCGCTTGCAAGGGGCGCGCCTGACCGCGTGGGAGCTCAAGCAGCGGGGCATCTCGTTCGACATCATCGCCGACAACGCCGCCGGGCATTTCATGCGCACCGGGCAGGTCAACCTGTGCCTGGTGGGCGCTGACCGCGTGGCGGCAAACGGCGATGTGGCGAACAAGATCGGGACGTACAAACTCGCAGTCGTCGCCAGAGAGAACGGCGTCCCATTTTACTCGGTCGTCCCGACCTCGACGGTTGACCTCTCGCTCGCGCATGGCGACTTGATCCCGATTGAGGAGCGCGACCCGCAGGAAGTATTGGGCCTGCAATTCCAAGGGGAGGGCGTGGCCCCCGAGGGCAGCACGGCGCGCAACCCGGCCTTCGACGTGACGCCGCATCGTTACCTCACGGCGATCGTCACCGAGAACGGC
Organism: Anaerolineales bacterium; assembly: GCA_035291605.1. Lineage (GTDB taxonomy): Bacteria > Chloroflexota > Anaerolineae > Anaerolineales > UBA6663 > DATDRS01. The sequence continues at coordinate 38,863 of DATDRS010000168.1, forward strand.
GTCGTGCGCCCGCCGTTTGTCAAGAATCTGCCGCGCGCCGTACGGGGAGATTTGTAACCACGGATCAAACGGATGACACAGATTTCATCATCCGCGTAATCTGCGGTTGCTTTTGACTGCGCCTGAGGTGGCGCCATGAAGATTGTCATCACCGGTTCCATCGCCTACGACTACATCATGTCCTTCCCCGGCCGGTTCCGCGACCACATCCTGCCGGACAAGCTCGATTCGCTCGCGCTGAGCTTCCTGGTCGAGAGCATGACCAAGCAGCGCGGCGGCGTCGCGCCCAACATCGCCTACACCCTCGCGCTGCTCGGCGGGCGGCCCGCCATCCTGGCGACGGCCGGCCACGATTTCGGCGAGTACCGCGACTGGCTCGAAGCGCGCGGCGTGGACACGGCGCACGTCAAAATCATCCCCGACCTGTTCACCGCCTCGTTCTTCGCCGGCACCGACACGGTCAACGGTCAGATCGCGCTCTTTTACGCCGGCGCAATGGGCCGCGCGAGCGATGTCTCCTTCAAGGATTTGCCCTATCAGCCCGACATCGCCATGATCTCGCCGGACGACCCGGCGGCGATGACAAAGCACGTGCGCGATTGCATCGAGCTGGGCATCCCGTACGTCTACGATGTGTCGTGGCAACTGGCGCGCCTCTCCGCCGACGAAGTCCGTGAGGGCGTGATGGGCTGCCGGATGCTGGCCGTGAACGACTACGAGATGAGCCTCATCGCCGACAAGACCGGCCTGGCGGAGGGCCATCCGGTGTATGATCGCAAGATTGTCGTCGTCACGCGCGGCGAGAAGGGCGCGACGATTCGCGCCGACGGCGTGCGCTACGATATCCCCGTCGTGCCCCCGCGCCGCATCGCCGACCCGACCGGCGTGGGCGACGCCTTCCGGGGTGGTCTGTTGCGCGGCATGGCCGCCGGTTGGGGCTGGGACGTGGCCGGGCGCGTGGCCTCGCTCGCGGCCACCTACTGCCTTGAGCACGTCGGCCCGCAGAACCACGCCTATACGCGCGCCGAGTTCGTCCGGCGCTATCGCGAGCACTTCGACGACGGCGGCCAACTGGATTTGCTCGTGTCCGCGGATTGAACCGGGTGATCGTTCACATGCCTTAGATTGATCAAGGTTCCAGATTCCGTGCCGTCCGTTCCATCCGTTGAAAACAAAGTGCCTCGCCTCACCGATCCGGCCGAGATCCGCGCCATCCTTGAGACTGATCGCGCGTGGGCCATTTACGCGCTGGGCGACCTCGCGCCCGGCTTTTTTGAAGTAAGCGAGTGGCATCATACGCCGGGCAGCGAGCCGGCGCTCGCGCTGCTGTATCGCGCTTTCGAGACGCCGGTGCTTTTCACGCTCGGCCAGCCGGAGACCGTCGAGACCCTGCTTCACGAAGTCGGGGCTGAGCGCAGCATGTATCTGTCTATCCGGCCGGAGATTCTGCCGCTGATCAAAAAGCGCTGGCGCGTCGAGCACGAGATGGCCATGTGGCGCATGACCGTGACGGCCGCAGACTTTCGGCCTGCATCGGAGCATGGCGTGGTAAAACTCGGCCCGGCCGATTTGCCTGCCCTGCGCGAGTTGTACGCCGACGGGCGACCCACTGGCGAGGTGCCGGATTTCTTCAGCCCGGAGATGGTGGACATCGGGGTGTTTTACGGGATCCGCGAGGGGGAGGGATTGATTGCGGCTGCGGGCACCCACCTGGTCGCGCCGTCCGAAAGCGTGGGGGCGGTGGGAAACGTTTATACCCGCCGCGACCGCCGGGGCAGTGGGTTGGCTGCGCGGGCCACCAGCGCCGTCACCGCGGAACTGCTGGCGATGAATTTACGCACCATCGCGCTGAACGTCAACCGACAGAACGCCGCCGCGATTCGCGTCTACGAAAAGCTGGGCTATCGGCGTTATTGCCCCTTCTACGAGGGAGTAGCGATAAAAGATTAAGGAGGCTTACCTTGGCTATCAAAAACTTTGACATCAAAAACCCCCGGCTCGCCGAGGGTGGGCGTTACCGCATTGACTGGGCTGAACAGGAGATGCCGGTTCTGCGCCTGATCCGCGAGCGGTTCAAGAAGGAGCAGCCGCTCAAGGGCATCCGCGTTTCGGCCTGCCTGCACGTCACCACCGAAACCGCCAACCTGATGCACACGCTGCAGCTGGGCGGCGCGGACGTGGTCCTGTGCGCCTCGAACCCGCTCTCGACGCAGGACGACGTGGCGGCGGCGCTGGTCAATTACTACGAAATCCCGGTCTACGCCGTCAAGGGCGAGGACAACAAGACGTACTACGACCACATCAAGGCCGCGCTCGACCATAAGCCGCACCTGACGATGGACGACGGCGCAGACCTGGTCAGCACCATCCACAAGGAGCGCACCGACCTGCTGGACGGCATCATTGGCGGGACGGAGGAGACGACGACGGGCGTCATCCGCCTGCGCGCGATGGCCGCCGACGGCGTGCTCAAGTTCCCGGTGATGGCGGTGAACGACGCGGCGACCAAGCACTTCTTCGACAACCGCTACGGCACCGGGCAGTCCACGGTGGACGGCATCATCCGCGCGACGAACGTGCTGTTGGCCGGGAAGACGTTCGTGGTGGCCGGCTATGGCTGGTGCGGGCGCGGGCTGGCAAACCGCGCGCGCGGCATGGGCGCGAACGTCGTCGTCACCGAAGTGGAGCCGCTGCCCGCGCTGGAGGCGATGATGGACGGCTTCCGCGTGATGCCGATGGAGGCTGCCGCGAAGATCGGCAACATCTTCTGCACGCTGACGGGCGACATCAACGTCCTGGACAAGGAAGACTTCGCCGTGATGAAGGATGGCGCGATCCTCGCCAATTCCGGCCACTTCAACGTCGAGATCAACATCCCCGCGCTCGAAGCGATGGCGAAGGAAAAGAAGAGGGTACGCGAGTTCGTGGACCAGTACACGCTCAACGACGGCCGCCGCATCAACCTGCTCGGCGAGGGCCGCCTGATCAACCTCGCCTCGGCGGAGGGCCACCCGGCGAGCGTGATGGATATGTCGTTCGCCAACCAGGCGCTCGGCGCGGAATATATGGTGAATCACGCCAAGGAGCTGGAGAAAAAAGTCTATTCCATCCCGACGGCGATTGACCGCGAAATCGCCCGCCTGAAACTCGCGGCGATGGGCGTGAGCATTGACGCGCTGACGCCGGAACAGCAGAAGTATTTGAGCTCGTGGGAAGAGGGAACGTAAAACGTGCTACGTGATGCGTGTCCGCCACGGATCACGGATCACGCAACGCGTGCCTATGCCGCCGGAGGCCTGTTTTCAACATCCCGACCGCCCCGCCGTCGAGCACTGCGAGGTCTGCCGCAAGCCGGTATGCGGCTCGTGCCTGTGGTACGCGGACTCCGGCGAACGGCTGTGCCCTGAGCACGCCGCCGAGTTTGACGGAGCGGGGACGCCCGTGCATTCGCCGGGGCGCTATGCGGCAGGGATTGCTTCCAGCGAGGCCTCGGCCCTGCGGCCTGCGCAGGGCGATGTGCCATATAAAGGCAACAGCACCGACCTCGGCGCGCTGGTCGCGGCGATAGCCGGGATGATGGCGCTCGCGTCTTGCACCGGGTTCTCGTGGCTGCTCCCGTTCCTGGCGTTTATCCTGGGGCTGATCATGTGGCTCCAGTCCAGGGAGGCCGTCCATCCCCGGCGGACGCGCTGGCTCGCGGGGATCGGCATGGCAGGCGGCGGGCTGTTCCTGGTCGTCGTCGTGGGGTTTTTCGGCATGATGTGCCTGTTCTTCACGTTCGCTTCTATCGCCGGCCGCGGCGGCCCGGCCGGGATTCCCACGCCCACGCCGTTCCCAACTCCTTGAGAACGCCTGACCGAATGAGACCTAGAAACCCGGTTCCCCGGAGGGAGAAACCAGGTTTCTGTAATTTATGGGGCAGGGGTCACAGCAATATTCACCGGCACCGCCAGGCTTTGGCCGACGGTGAGCGAATAGGGAGGCGGTAACTGGTTTTCGGCGGCGATGGCCTCGAAGGTGCTGGCGTAGCCGGCCGCGATGGTCTGCACGGTGTCGCCGGGGCGGACGGTGTAAGTGAACCGGCTGCCGGGCGGCAGGCTGACTCCTTTTCGGCGCAGCACGTCGAACCCGCCCAGGCCGGTGCGCCCGACGAACGGGCTATTCACCCAGTCGTTCTTGAACACGCCCAGATCAGGCCGGGCCGGATCATAGAGCAGGATTTTCTGGGCAATGTAAGTCTTGTCGCGCTGTTTGTGGTTGGTCACGCTGTAAGCCCGACCCTGGGCATCCACTTCGGTCACGATGAACATGTGCTCGTACCCGTCGCGCCCCTGGTAGGTGTAGAGGAAATCGGCGGGGCGCAGAGGCCACGCGGCGAAATCAAACTGGTTGATGGGCGTGTCGAAGTGGAACAGGTCGTAGTCGTCCGGCGGGAAGAGCGTCCACGGGCGGCCATCGCGCTTGGGGTTGTCGAGCCAGTAAGCGCGGATGTCGCTCACCGGCCCGTAGCCAGCCGGCAGGAGGCCCGCATCGCGCAGGATAGCGGCGGCCAGCGGGCCGCACATGTTTGACGGGTCTTCGTTCTTTCCAGGGCGGAAGTCAAGTTGGAACGCAAG
>DATDRS010000169.1:0-4370 GCA_035291605.1 Anaerolineales bacterium
CGCGGCGTACTTACGCCAGCGGAAATGAGTCTGGCGCAAACGGCTGAGGGGCACAGCCTGATAAAGCAAGTGCGGCGGCAACTTCTGGAAGGTTCGCGCTCGTTGCTGGAAGCAATTGTTCAGGAAAAGACGGGCAGTCAGATAAAGAGTTTGCATACTGACATCAGCGTCAGGAATAGCGAGCGGGTCATCGTCTTCACGATGGCAGAGGATTTGGAAGAGCGATTCGGTTGGAACAAACAAGAGCGTAAATAGCCGCTCCCGCAGTCCATAAGCTCCGGATATGTCAGAGAAAAGTAGGATATGTGTCATTAGCCGCCACGAGCAATTTGGGTATAATGGAATTGCATAACTCGTAACTTTCGAGAACGCTTCGTCGGTGGACGGGGCAAAGCGTAGCCCTCCGGCCACAACCGGAGGGGACGGGTTGCAACGTAGGCCGACACTGTTTCGGGCCAGAACCAAAGTGGCCTGTTCAACAGTGTCGGCCTTTTGTCGTCTATCTGAATAATGGAGGTCGCCATGAGCCGCAATCCAAAATCCCGCCGGTTGGGGCACTATTTTGACCTCCCGCCGCGCTGGCGGTGGATATTCTGGCCGGTCGTTGCCGCCAGCGGCGGCGGAACAGCCATTGCCCTGTGGCTGGAAGAAGAAGCCATCACCGCGGCTGAATGTGTGCCCCTCGCCGCACTGCCCGGCATGGCCGCGTTGCTGTATTGGTTCAATCATCTTGTCTTCAAGGCGACCCAGCCTCGCCGGGAAGACTTATCGGACAAAACTACTTCAGGAGAGAAGAATCGATGAAACCTTTACCCAAAGAGTCAACGCCACACTGGCATACCCTGCCCATCGAAACAGTATTCTCTCGCCTGAACGCCACGCCCGCCGGGTTGACCGGAGCAGAGGCGGTTCAGCGTCTGGCGGAACATGGCCCGAATGAACTGCAAGCCGCCCACCGCATCTCACCGTTGGCGTTGCTCTTCGAGCAGTTCAAGAATGTGTTGATTGTCATTCTGCTCGTGGCGACGGCGCTCTCCGCCTTCCTCGGCCACGGGACCGAAGCCATCGCCATTGCCGTCATCGTGCTATTTGCGGTGCTGTTGGGGTTTGTGCAGGAATACCGCGCCGAACGCGCCATCGAGGCCTTGCGCCAAATGGCCGCACCCACCGCCACCGTCCTGCGTGATGGCGAGGAAGTTGAACTTCCAGCCCGTGACCTCGTGCCGGGCGACGTGACTCTCTTGCGCGCCGGCGACAAAATCCCCGCCGATGTCCGACTCATTGAAGCGGTCAATCTGCAAATCGAAGAGGCCGCCCTCACGGGCGAGTCGGTTCCGGTGGAAAAACACGCCGCGCCAATTCCCGGTAACGATTTAGCCGTGGGTGATCGCAAGAACATGGGCTACGCTGGCACCGCCGCCACCTATGGCCGGGGCCGCGCGATGGTCGTCGCCACCGGCATGAACACCGAGTTCGGCAAGATTGCCCAAATGCTCCAAACGGTGGAAACCGGCAAAACCCCTCTGCAAGAAAACCTGGATAAGGTCGGTCACATGCTGGCGCGAGCCGCCTTCGTGATTGTGGCGATCATTGTCGCCCTGGGCCTGTTCCGCGGCCAGCCCTTCATCGAGATGTTGATTTTCGGCATTGCCTTGGCGGTGGCCGTAGTCCCGGAGGCCCTGCCCGCCGTGGTCACCATCTCGCTTGCCCTCGGCGTGCAGAGGATGGTCAAGCGCAATGCGCTCATGCGCCGCCTCCCGGCGGTGGAAACGCTCGGCAGTACCTCGGTGATCTGTTCCGACAAGACCGGCACACTGACGAAAGACGAGATGACGGCCCGCAGAATTTTTGTGGCCGGGCAAGTGCTGGAAGTGTCCGGGGCGGGCTACGAGCCGCACGGCCATTTCTCGCGCAATGGTTCCACCTTCGAACCATCCAACCCCTTGAAACTGCTACTGCGGGCCGCCACGCTGGCCTCCGACGCGCACATCGTCCATAGCGAGGCTGATGGCCGCTGGCACGTCAAAGGCGACCCGACTGAGGGCGCGTTGGTGGTCGCCGCCGCCAAAGCCGGGTTACACAAGGCCGACCTCGACACGCAATTCCCGCGCGTGAATGAAATCCCGTTCACCTCCGAGACCAAGCGCATGACCACGCTCCACACTGCGTCGGAGGGGGCAGTCGCCTATTCCAAAGGCGCACCGGAAATCATCCTCGACTCGTGTGCGCGGCAGTTGACGGCGGAAGGGGAGGCGGCGCTTGACGCCGCCAGTCGAGAGGCGATTCTGGAATCGGCCCGCCAGATGGCGAGCGAGGCCCTGCGTGTGCTGGCGGTGGCCTCCAAAGCGGGCGGGACACTGGAAACCGCCGAACACGACATGACCTTCCTCGGATTGGTGGGGATGATTGACCCGCCGCGCCCCGAGGCGAAGGCCGCGATTCAAACGTGCGAGCAGGCCGGGATTAAGGCCGTGATGATTACCGGCGACCACCCGCTGACCGCGCAGGCCGTGGCCCGCGAACTGGGCCTGCTTAAAAATGGCCGCGTGGTCACCGGAGCAGAGTTGGAAGCGATGAGCGAGGCTGAGTTCGAGCGCGAGGTAGAAAACATCGAGGTCTATGCCCGCGTCTCTCCGGCGCACAAACTACGCGTGGTCACGGCTCTACAAAAGAACGGCCACATTGTGGCGATGACGGGGGACGGGGTGAACGATGCGCCCGCACTCAAGAAAGCGGACATCGGCATCGCCATGGGCATCACCGGCACGGACGTGACCAAAGAGGCCGCCGCCATGACGCTCACGGACGACAACTTTGCTTCTATCGTCGCGGCGGTGGAAGAAGGGCGTGGCGTCTTTGGCAACATCAAGAAATATCTGATGTACCTGTTGTCATCCAACATCGGCGAGATTGGCCTGATGTTCGGGGCCACGTTGTTGGGCCTGCCCCTGCCGCTGACCGCCGTGCAAATCCTGTACGTCAACCTCGCCACCGACGGCCTGCCCGCGCTGGCGTTAGCGATAGACCCGCCCGAACGCGATCTCATGCGCCGCAAGCCACGCAACCCGCGCACCGGCATCTTCACCCGGCCCGTTGTCACCCTCATGGTGGTGGGTGGACTGTGGTCGGCGGCGGTCAACCTGGGCTTGTTCACGTGGGCGCTGAGCTCGGGCCGCAGCCTTGAAGAAGCCATAACGATGACGTTTGTCTCGCTGGTGCTGATTCAATTCTTCAAAGCCTACAACTTCCGCTCCGACCGGCACTCAGTGCTGAATCGGCCATTTGCCAACAAGTGGTTGAATTGGGCGATTCTGTGGGAAGTCGCGCTGTTAGTCTTAATCATCTATGTGCCTTTCCTGCACGATGCCTTCGGCACCTACTATCTGCCGCTGGTGGATTGGGCCATCGTCATTCTCTTAGCCCTCACCATTTCGCCCGTGCTGGAACTGGCGAAGTGGATGGAGCGGCGCGGGTGGTTTGGCGCGATCACGTCGTAAGACCCAATACGGTATCGAACTATTGACCGATTGATTAAGAAGAAATCAAGTGTATGGCTGAATTTGCAGAACAGGCGCGAATTTTCCTGGAGCAAATCATTGCCCGGCTGGGCTACGGCGGCATTGTGCTGGCGACAATTCTCGAAACCGTTTTTCCGCCATTGCCCTCGGATCTAGTGGTGCCCGCGGCCGGCCTGCTGGCCGCGCGCGGCGAGATGCATATTGCCGGGATTGTCATCGCCGCCACCTTCGGCTCGCTGATGGGCGCGCTGGTGTTGTATGCCGTTGGCCGACGAGCCGGGGAACCGCTCACACGGAAGTTCATCCGCCGTTACGGGCGCTGGCTGTTACTACGCGAAACCGATCTGGATAAAGTCGAACGGTTGTTTAACCGCTACGGCAAAGCCATCATCCTGTTTGGCCATCTCATCCCGGGCGTGCGCAGCCTGGTCTCTTTGCCGGCCGGGATGAGCCGCATGCCGTTGCCTCACTTTGCTCTGTTCACGATGCTGGGCGCGGGGGCCCGCGTCACTTTGCAAACCGTCACTGGCGCTCTCCTCGGCCACCACTGGCCGCGGTTGATCCTGGTGATCGAGGAGTTTGAGTGGCTGGTGTATCTACTGATCGCTGCGGCGGTGGCGGCTGGCCTGATGAAGATCGTCTGGGCCATGCACTCGCGCCTGGCAAATACTAAGACCGTCGAGGTGGACTGATATGGACTGGATTACCAACCCCGAAATCTGGGTTGCGCTCATCACCTTGACCACGCTCGAAGTCGTGCTGGGCATAGATAACGTCATCTTCACCCGGCCAGTCGTTAGCCTCATGGTGGCGGGCTATGGTCGGCGGCGGTCAACCTGGGCCTGTTTGCCT
>DATDRS010000170.1:0-4429 GCA_035291605.1 Anaerolineales bacterium
GCACAGGTTCAGCTTGATCTCCAGCGTCTTTTCCCCACGCGGGGGCAGGCGCAAGTCAAACGTCAGCCCCACTTCCAGCGCCAGCAGGTTGACGGCCTGGCTGAGTTTCGTCCACTCCATTGACGGCTCTAAAGCAACGGCCTGTTGGGTCAGGGTGTTGACCACGCCGGGGTACAGCCCTTCGTGCATGTAGAAGTCCAGCGCCGCGCGCCCGCCGTTCAGCGCCTCCCGGTAATCGGGGTTGAGTTCGTGCGAGGATTTCAGCCGCAGGCGGCGTTCGGATGGAGCCTGGTTGAAAAAAGTATAGTGACCCGCCAGGCCCTCAGGCGTCTGCCGGACGCGCTTCTCGACCGTCAGGTCGGCCAGGTGGTGATTGAGATAGCATGGGCCGTCTGGTTCCATCCGGTAGTCAAAAAACAGGTCGGGCGCGAACTCTTCGCCGCCGTCGAGCGCGATCACGTCGTTCAGCGCGCCGACCTGCATCCGCATCGGCAGGCGCTGGCCGGGCCGCCGCGCGCGAGGTTGGCGATAGACGGTCAGTTCAGCCGGCTCGCGCTTGAAGATCCACCCCGGCAGGCGGACGCCCAGCCGGGTCGGGACCTTTTCCTTTTTACGCAACGCCTTCCACGGCTTGAGGTCGGCGTCGAAGGCCTCGGGCAGCCAGACATTAGGACCTGGAGTCAACCTGGGCTGCGGGGTTTCGCCGCTCACGTAGGGCGCGGGCGGGATGGCGAGGTGGTTGCCCACCCACTGCCGCCCCTCAATTAAGTCGAACCAGTACAGCAGGCGCCCGCCATGCGCGGTGAGGACGGCGAGATGTCGCCCGTCGCACAGCAATTGCTCGTCGGAGCCGTCGCCGTTGATGTCTTCGATCCAGTGGCGCGGGTACGGGTTCTGCGCCACTTGAGCCACGCGGACGAAGAGATAGGTGGAGCGTACATTCTCCCAGCCCCAATATTTGCGCCCCCCCACTCCGATGCACCCGAACTCGTACTGGTGATGGCAGAAAGTTTCGACCGCCTGCCGGTGGAATTTGGCCGCCGCGGCCGGCGGCGGCAGTGAGGGCGCAGGGTCGGCGCTCTCGCCTGCTGACAGATCGGACGCCGGCGAATTGCCCAGGCTCAGATACGAGCGCATCGCGCCGTAGAGTTTGCGGAAGTAATTCAGTTTGGCCGAATGCTGCAGAAAGTCGAACCAGTCGCTGTAGCCGTCCTCGTGGTACGGCGCTTTGGGGTTGAGCAGCGCCGCGTCCATCCACTGCGCCGCCCCATCGGGCAGCGGGCCGAGCGTTTGCCGGGGCTGCGCGGTGGAGAGATGCCTGAAGGCAAACGCGCGGGACTGCTCGAACTCGCGCAGCAGCGCGTCGAGGTTCGCCCACGCGGCCTGCGGCAAGTACCCCTGCTCCCAGTTCCACAGGCCCATCGCTTCGGCGTCTTCGGCGTACGCCAGCAGGAACTCCTTCGAGCCGCGCCGCTTCGCAACGTCCTTGAGGTAATTGAAGAGCTGCGCCCGGCGGCCAAACCAGGCGGCGTAATTGAACCGCTCACGCAGCATGTTGTCGTCGTAAGCCAGCGTGAGGGACTGGGAATCGAAGGTGGTCCTGACCGGGACCGGATCGGCCAGCCCGGCGGCCTTGAGGATGTGATCCTCAACCAGCGTCGTCGTGTACCCGCCATCGGCGATCACCTTGACGAGCGCCTGCCGCCACGACCGCTCGGAGTTCCAGAAGACGGCCGGCTTTACCCCGAAGACCTGCTCCAGCACCTCCCGGTGGAGCGCGATCTGCCGGGCGTTGTCCCAGTCGTCGCAGGCATAGGGGACGTTCTGCGCGTAGGTGCTGCCGAGCAGCTCAAACTGCCCGTCCGCCAGCCCGGCCCGGATCAGGTTCACCGTCTCCGGGTCAAACCAGTTGAGCGCGCGCAAAAGCGTACCGGAGAGATGCAGGTTGAACTTGAGCCTGCGATGGGCGCGCAGCACGTTGAGCAGGCCGCGATAACAGGCGCGGTTCGCGACGGCGGCGTATTCACTCGTATGCTGGTTGAAGTGGAAGACGAGGGCGAGTTGGAGAGGCATAGTTCTAAGGCAGCGGGCCGCCGCGCCCGGCGATGAACAGGCGATACCACTCCTCGCGCGTCAACGCGACGCCGTCGGCCTCGCAGGCCGCCCGGATGCGCGCCGGGTTGGTCGTGCCGATGATCGGCTGGATCTTTGCCGGATGCCGGAGCAGCCACGCGATGGCAATCGCCTCCGGGCTGACGTTCTTTTCACGCGCGAGATCAGCCACCGCCGCCGAAACCTGGCGAGCGGCCTCGGAGAGCGGCTCTGGCCCTGCGCCGACGACCGCCCCGGAGGCCAGCGGCCCCCAGGCCTGAAGGGTGATGCCGTGCAAATGGCAGTATTCCAGCGTCCCTTCGTTGCGCATCGGGCCGGGCGGCTGAGTCTGATTGAACACAATGCCCGCGTCAATCAGTTGTGAGTGCAGCAGGCTCAATTCCAGTTGATTGACGACCAGCGGCTGCCGCACATACTTTTGCAACAGCGCGATCTGCGCGGCGGTGTGATTGCTCACGCCGAAGAAACGCACCTTGCCGCTCTGGCTCAGCGCATCAAACGCCCGCGCGACCTCCTCCGGCCCCACCAGCGCATCCGGGCGGTGCAGGAGCAGGATGTCGAGGTAATCCGTCTCGAGGCGCCGCAGGCTGCCCTCGACGGATTGGATGATGTGCGCGTAACTGAAGTCGTACCGGCCTGGCGCGCCGTCGTCCGGGTCGCCCTCAAAACGGATGCCGCACTTGGTCTGGACCACGACTCGCTCGCGCAGGCCGGGAACCTCCTGCCAGATCAGGGAGAAGACTTCCTCCGATTTTCCCCTGCAGTAGATGTCGGCGTGGTCAAAGAAGTTGACGCCCTGCTCCAGCGCCGCGCGGATGGCGGCTAGCGCGGCGCGCCTGGTCGGCTCAGTCAAAGGCTCGCGATCCCAGCCGCCGCCGAGGTTCATGCACCCGTAAGCAATGCGGGAGACTTCGAGAGGTGTATTGGCGATGCGAAGAGTTTTCACAGGCGCCTCCTATGGGTCAGACCTGTCAGGCGCGAAGCGTGGGGACCTGGCAGGCCTTTCGCCGTATCACTTGCGCAACTGTAAGATGTACACCCCATTCGCTTCGAGAGTGGACAGGGGCCGGTAGGCGTCGAAGCCGCCTTGGGAGTTGACCATCGGGCCATAGAACGCGCCCTCGCCGAGCAGAGGCGCAACGGCATACGATCCTGACAACGGCCCGGAGTCCAGGCTGAGATGATACTCGCTCACCGGAGCGGAGTCCAGGTTGACGACGACAAGGACGGTTTCGTCTTTGCTCGCGCGCAAGACCGCGTACACGCCTTGCGGCTCAGACGGAATGACATACGTCTCGCCCACGCGCAGCGCGGCGTGCCCGGCGCGCAAGTGGATCAGCGCGCGGTAGAACGATAGCAGGGAGTCCGGCTCAGCCGATTGGGCCGCCGCGTTCTTCTCGGAGTAATCGGCGTTGACCGGTTCCCACGGCGTTCCAGCGGTGAAGCCCGCATGGGGATCAGCCGTCCATTGCATAGGCGTGCGAATCTTCTCGTCGGGTTTCCGGCCGGCCATGCCGATCTCCTCGCCATAGTAGAGGAACGGCGCCCCAGGGGCGGTCAGGAGCAGCGCCGCCGCCAGCCGCGCCTGGTCCTCGCGCCCGCCGAGTTGGGACATCACGCGCTCCTGATCGTGGTTGGAGAGAAATATCCCGAACTGTCCCGGCTTGAACAGTCTCGCCGCCAGCAACAACTGGGTGCGCGTATCAATCGCGTTGCGGTCACGGGCGCTCCGGATGAAGCCCGTCGCCAGGTCAAAGTTGAAGGCCAGGTCGAGTTCGTCGCCCTGCACGTAGTGGGACACGGCGTCGTTCTGAGTCCAGACCTCGCCCACCGTCACGGCCTGCGGGTTGACCTGTTTATAGAACTGGCGGAAGTCCTTGTACCACTGGTGGGTGGCGTCCGTGTCCGCCTGGTTCCGGCCTGCCTCGATCAGATAGCGCGCGCCGTCGAGGCGGAAGCCATCCGCGCCCAATCCCTCCAGCCAGAAGCGCGCCACGTCCAGCATCTGCTGGCTTACGTCCGGGTAAGCATAGTTGAGGTCGGGCATCCCGGTCGAGAAGACGCCGTAATAGTACACGCCGCCGGGAGCATAGTGCCAAACGGTCTGGCCCCACGGGCCGACAAAGCCCGGATGCGCCTCCGTCCAGATAAACCAGTTGCGATACGGCGAGGCGGGATTCTGCGCCTCCACGAACCAGGGATGCCGGCTGGAAGTATGGTTGAGGACGAAGTCCACGATGACGCGGATGCCGCGTTGGCGGGCCTCGGTCATCAGCCGCTTGAAATCGTCATTGGTTCCGTAGTCCGGATTGACGGC
>DATDRS010000171.1:0-4192 GCA_035291605.1 Anaerolineales bacterium
CCCACGCCGGTTTATCAATCCCAGGGGATGCGGCAGATTTAGTGAGCTGAAGATCGAGTTGCGGCTGGAGCACGGCCAATTGGGGCTATATGATCCCAAGACAGGCAAGAAACTCTTGACGTACGAAGAAGCGCAGGATGCCCTACAAGCAGAGCAAGGGGCCCGCCGCGCTGCCGAAGCCGAAGCCGCGCGCCTGCGGGAAGAGTTGGCCCGACTCAAGGGCAGCGGCTGAGTGTTCGTAGATCGTCAGCGCAGTCGCATAAAACTCGGCTGACCAATCGTGCTGGGCGGCGGCCCGACCCGCTCGCGATAGGCCTGGTATTCGGCGATGGGCATCCAATTCGGCGAGTCGATGTCGAGCGGGGCGGCCGCGGTCAGCCCGACGAGTATCAGCTCTTGCCTGGCTTCCGTGGGCACTTCGAGATAGAGGCCCAAATTGCGGGCCATCTCCGGTTCCATCGGCGTCAGCCCCGTCACCTCCCTGGCCTCGAATTTGCCCCTCTCCGAAGTTCGGAGCCAGGCCCGAAAAGGAAAGACCAATCGCTCCTTCAGCCATCCATGCCACTCGCGCATCTGCCATTGGCGCAGATATTGGTTCCCCGCCTCACGGCTTATCTTCCACGGATAGGGCTGGCTGACGATCTCCGGCCGCCTCAGCCCCAACATCGCTGTGAACAGGGCGGCATCTCTTTTCTTGCCCGCCACACCGTATCCCATCGCGCAGAATAAATTCTCTTCCGGAGCCCACGGCGCAACGTACGTCAACGTTATCTGCCCACGCAATCCCCGGTAATCGTTGACCCTGCCCATGCTCAAAGCAATTGCCCGCATCGGCGGGCCGCAATGAACATTATTGGCCGGGTCCTGCTCTTGCAGACCAACCGTTCCGTCGTGAATGTCGCCGACCTCGTAGAGGCCAATCCGCGCTTCTTTCCAGCGGCGCAGTTGTTCTTGAGCAGGCGACGGGAAGCGATCACCGGCCCAGGCGAGATAGGCTTCCAGTGGGTGCCAGTCGTCTCCGGGCGAACCGTGCCAGAAGAACTCCTCCATAGCCCAATGTTCGATCTCCGGATGGAAGCCCAAAGGGCCTTTGCCCAGAGCATCTTCTAACTGTTTCAGCTTCGACTGCCCAGGCTCCTGGTGAGAAGCAAATTCGGCGTAGTCGAACTTGATCATGTCGGGAGCGGCGAGGCTGGGGTCGCCGACCCCCGGCCACTTGACCCGCTGTGGGACGTTTTCCCGCGAAAGATCATACAACCGAAGCAGGTGCGCGTGGGGGTGCCGGCGTTTGTGTTTGGGCATTTGTGCCTACTCGCGATGAATGGTAACATTTTTCCGCGACGAAAACAAACATGCCAGTTTCCCTCCTCCTCGCTCCCGCCGCTCACGGCAAGACTCAGCACGCCCTTGCGCGCATCCGCGCTGTGCGCGCCGAACATCCCCTCACTCCCATCGTCGTTATCCTCCCCAATCACACCCAACTCGCTGAGTTCCGCAGGCGCTTCGCTGCGCTCGGCGGCGCGCTGGGCGTCTCTCTTTTCACGTTCTATGGCTTGTACGCCGAGCTCCTCGCCCGCGCCGGTCAGCCATACCCGGAACTGGATGATCCGGCGCAGACCCGGCTCATCCGCGCGCTGGTGGATGATCTGGCGGAGCGAGGCGTGCTCACACACTTCGCGCCGCTGCGCGCCCGGCCCGGCTTTGCGGGGGCTTTGCGCGAAGCGATTGAAGAACTCAAGCGGGCGCGCGTCTTCCCGGAAGACTTCGCGGCGGCGACGCGCGCCAGTCCTGCGAAGTCCCCGACCCCCGACGGGGGGAGTGGGAAGCGAAGCCGAAGGAGCCTCGGCCCGCGCCTCGAAGAACTGGCCGAAATCTATTCCGCCTATCAACGCTGGTTGCTGGCGGAGAATTGGGCCGACCCGGAGGGCCTCGGCTGGCTGAGCGCGATTGCGCTCAAGGACCATCCTGAGTTGGGCCGCGACCTGCGCCTGCTCATCGTGGACGGCTTCGACGAATTCAATCCGACCCAGCTGGCCGTCCTCGCGCACCTCGCCACACGCGCCGCCGAAACCCTCATCATGCTCACCGGCGACCCACAGCGTCAGCGCTTGGCTCATCGCCGCTTCCATCGCGCTCAACAACAATTGATAAACGTCCTCAAGCCTGAAGTGATGGGGCAGACGGAAAGCGGCGGGCAGCGCGTTGCCGAAACCTTGCGCCGCCTCGAAGCGCACCTCTTCGAGCCTCCAACCTCCAACCCCGCTCCGCTTCGCTTCGGGGGCAATTGTCTCCAATCGCCAATTGCCAATGACTCCATTACTTTTTTAGAGGCCCAAACCCGCGCCCTCGAATCCCGCGCCGCGCTCCGCTGGATCAAACAGCGCCTTGTCGCAGATGGATTGCGCCTCGACGAAGTCGCTATCCTCGCCCGTGCGCTCGATCCCTATCGCGCTTTCCTCGAAGAGACCGCGCGTGAGTTTGGTCTGCCCCTGCGGATTGTCGGCGGCGCGCCGCTGGCGGAGAGTCCGGTTGTCAGTGCGCTGCTCGCCCTCCTCGCCTTGCCCGTCGAAGGCTGGAAGCCGCGCCCCCTGCTCGCCGCGTGGCGCAGTCCGTATTTTGATTGGCCCGCGCTCGGACTCGATCCGGCGCACGCGGCGACGCTCGACGCGGTGGCGCGGTCGGGCCGCGTGGTCGAAGGGTTGGATCAGTGGCGCGAAGCCCTGCGGCAGTTTGCGGCCCCGCCCGCGCGCGAAGATGTGGCCGACGAACCCGAAAGCGCGGCCGCCCGCCCCGTGACCGACACGGCCGCCCGCGCTGCCTTCGAGACCTTTGTCGCGCGCGTGACCTCGCCCTCGCGCGCCAGCCTGCCGGATTTCGTCGTCTTCGTCGAAGACCTCATCGGCGACGATCCGACTCTGCCCGGCCCGCGTGTCGGCCACGCGAAAGAGACGCCCGGCTCGCTCAACGTCGTCGCGCGCGCGCTGGCCGCGACCGAAACGGCGGCCCGCGACATCGCCGCGCTGCGCGCCTTCAAAGATATCTTACGCGGCCTGGTGTTGTCTGAGGCGCTCATCCGAGAAGAGAAAGCGGAATGGGAATACGCCGCCTTCATCACCGCCCTTCGCGAAGCCGTCGAATCTTCAATCTCTCGTCCTCACTCTCCCCCCGCCGAGGGAGTCTTCACCGCTTCTGTCCTCGACGCGCGCGGCCTCTCGTTCCGCGCCGTCGCCCTCCTTGGTCTGGCCGAAGGCGAGTTCCCGCAGGCCGAACGCGAGATGCCGCTGCTCCGCGAAGCCGACCGGGATGCGCTCAGAGCACGCGGCGTGAATCTAGAATCCCGGTTGCGCGGCGACGAGGTGACGATCTTCTACGAAGCCGTCACGCGCGCCCGCGAGCATTTGCTCCTGTGCCGCCCCTATCTCGCCGATGATGGTCAGCGATGGGAACCCTCGGCCTACTGGCGGCAGGCGTGGCGATTGACGGGCGAGCCGCAACCGCTCACCGCCCGGCCCGAAGACCGCCTGCCCCCAGCGCAAATCGCCTCCCCGGCGGAATGGATCGAACACGGCTACAACGCCCCGGCCATCGCGCGCGGGGCCGCCGTGTTGCAGGCGCGGCAGTCGGCGCAGGCGTCCGGCCCGCACGAGGGCGAACTGCCTGAACTCGTCCCCGCCATTGCCGCCCGCTTCCCGCCCGACAAGAGTTGGAGCGCGAGCCGCCTCGAAGCCTATGGGACGTGCGGCCTCTATTTCTACTTCGCGCACGCCCTCAAACTCGAACCGCGCGCCGAACCCGAAGAGGGCTACGACGTGCGTGCGCTGGGCAGTATGTATCACGCTATCCTCGAGCGCCTTTACCGCGATGCCCCCGACCCGACCGGCCTCGACGAGTTGCTGACCCGCCTGCCCGAGGTCGCCCACGACGTCTTCGCGGCTGCGCCCGCCGATTACGGCTTTCGCCCCACCGCGCTGTGGAATCAGCAGCAGGCTGAACTCCTCCGCATCCTGCGCGAGACCGTGACCGCGCTCGCCGAAAAGTCGGAGGGCTGGACCCCGCGTTACTTCGAGCAGAAATTCGGGTTCGGATCGCCCGCGCTCGTCGTCCGCACGCCTGAGGGCGAGGTGCGCCTGCACGGCTACATTGACCGGATTGACGTGGACGCGGAGGGCCGTCTGCGCGTGGTGGACTACAA
>DATDRS010000172.1:0-58579 GCA_035291605.1 Anaerolineales bacterium
ATTGATTGGCAGACGATACTCAAGTTCTCCAGCGCTCAGGCTGTGCCCATCCTGGGTTTACTAGGGACTAGCGAGTCGGTCGTCAAACTGGTGGAGTCTCTCGTGGCGTCAACCGCAAGATGATAGAACTCCGCGATTCAATGCCGATGACAGAGTCAACGCCCCCGTTTCCGTGGCCGCCGAGACTCTCGGCCATCATCGCCGTGCTCGGGTTAATCGTTTGGCCGGGAAGCAGGATGCAGGCGAACGCCGCGAACGGAATGACAAGCGAGAAGACGCTGCCCCTCAGCACAACGGTAATCCTCTATGACGGCTCACTGGGCGGCCTGCCCAACACACAGGGGATGCTTTACCAGACTTCCTCACTCGAAGTAACGGAGAGTTTCGCCAATGGCGCGACCACACTCGACACGACTGCCCAGCGGAGCGACCACGCGGGTTACTTCCCTGTTCTGGCGCCTACCCTCGACCGCGCGGTCGGCTACCTGGTCAATTTCACTGCGCAGGTCATTACCGAGACCCACGTGAGCAATGACCGCGCCGGTTTCAGCCTCATCGTCCTCAGCAGCGACAAGCAAGGCATCGAGTTGGGGTTTTGGACCGACGAGATCTGGGCGCAGGAGGATGGGACGGCCGAGCCGCCCTCTGGCACACTGTTCACCCACGCCGAGGGGGCCGTGTTTGATACGGCAACCGGCCTGATTACTTACACGTTGACCGTGCTGGGGGATACCTACACGCTCTCGGCGGCCAGTTTGCCGATTTTGAGCGGCCCGCTCCGCGATTACACTCCTTTTACCGGCCCGATTGACCCCTACGAGATCCCGAACTTCATTTTCCTCGGTGACGACACCTCCTCCGCCAGGGCGGCGATCAGACTGTCGTTCGTCTCCGTCGCGACGATGAACAGGGTGTACCTGCCGCTGATCCAGAGATGAAAAAAGCCAAGTTACCTACCGAATCTTTCAACCAACAAGAACTCAAAGTGCTGTCGCGGCTCGACAGCCCGGCCCGGATTCAAGCCTTCCTGGACACGTTGACCTACAGCGACGAGGAGCGCTATCGCTGTCCCCGAACGGTTTTGCACGACCGCAAGGCGCACTGCTTCGACGGGGCGATCTTCGCGGCGGCGGTTTTGCGGAATCTGGGCTGCCCGCCGCTCATCCTGGATCTGCTGCCCGACGACCGAGACGACGATCACCTGCTGGCGCTGTACAAGGCGCACGGCTGCTGGGGCGCGGTGGCGAAGTCCAACTTCGCCGGGCTGCGTTTTCGCGAGCCGGTGTACCGCGCTCTGCGGGAACTCGTGATGTCCTACTTCGAGGTCTACTATAATGTCGCGCGCGAGAAAACGCTGCGCGCCTATACGGTCCCCCTGAACCTGGCTGCCTTCGACCATCTCAACTGGATGACCAGGGACGAGCCATTGGATGCCATCGCGCTTCGGCTGGACGAGATCCGCAAATACTCCGTCGTCACCAAACAGATGGCCGCCGGGCTGTCCCCGGTAGACGAGCGATCGTACCGGGCCGGGTTGGCCGGCGCCAACCCAAAGGGCCTGTATCGCCCGCCGAAGTAGGTCATGTGTTTAGCGTGATACCCTTTGTGCTGCCGCCAGCGTCACGCGACAGGCTTAACTTACGATTGCTGATTACATGGAGGCCATCATGCGTCTCGCGAACATGATTCAAGCGGTGGATGCGCACGCCTGCGGCGAGCACGGACGCGTGATCGTGGGCGGGGTGCTGGACGTCCCCGGCGACACGATGTTCGACAAGATGACCTACCTGCGAACGCGCGCCGACGGCTTGCGCCGGCGGATGCTGCGCGAGCCGCGCGGCTACCCGGCGGCGAACTGCAATCTCATCCTCGCCCCTACCCGGCCCGAAGCTGACGCCGGCTTCGTCATCATGGAGCAGGTGGAATATCCGGGCATGTCCGGCACGAACACCATCTGCGTCGCCACCGTCCTGCTCGAAACCGGCATGGTGCCGATGCAAGAGCCGGTCACCGAGCTGACGCTCGAAGCGCCCGCGGGGTTGATCCGCGTGCGCGCCGAGTGCGCCAACGGCAAGGTCAACAGCGTCACCTTCCAGAACGTCCCCGCCTTCGCCGCCTACCTGGACAGGAAAATCGAGGTCCCACACCTCGGCGCGGTGACGGTGGACGTGGCCTACGGCGGCATGTTCTACGTCATCGCCGAGGCCGCGCCTTTCGGCCTGCGCCTGACGCCTGACGAGGGGCGCGACATCGTGCGCATCAGCGAGATGATCAAAGCCGCGGCGCAGGAACAACTGCCGGTGGTTCACCCTGAGCAGCCCGGTTTTGCGGGCGTGACGATCGCCGAGCTATCCGGTCCTGCCTCACGCCCCGACGCGCACCTGAAGAACGCCGTGACCGTCTCGACCGGCAAACTCGACTGGGATCGTCCCGCTACGTGGACCGGCGCGATTGACCGCTCGCCGTGCGGCACCGGCACGTGCGCCAAAATGGCGGCGCTCTACGCGAAGGGCCGACTCAAATTGAATGAGGACTTCCGGCACGAAGGCATCCTGGGGACGGTGTTCACCGGGAGGCTGATCGGCGAAACGAAGGTGGGCCAGTACCCGGCGGTGATCCCCACCCTCGCCGGGCAGGCGTGGATTACCGGCTTCAGCAGTTACGTGGTTGACCCGGACGACCCATTCCCGGAGGGATTCACCGTGGGTGATATCTGGTGATGGCGTTGACTACTTCAACCCCCACCAGGCCCAGGCAGCCATCAGCGCCGCCTCCAGGATCGCGCCGCCGCCGACGAAGACAAATGCATCCTGCCAGAACTTCACTGGAAACAGGCGGATGAGCGAGTCCGACCACAGGAACAGCCACGTGTCGCCCTCGAAGAAGACCTGGTGAAACTGCGTGAAGAAGGTGTTGAAGTTGATCAGCAGATAGGCGACGATGGCGACGAGGACGAAGACCGTGATGCCTGATCCGTTGAGCAGGCCCGCCCGCAGGGCCGTTTTCTCCCCGGCGTAATACAGCGCCCCGACCGACAGCGCAGCCAGCGCCGCCGCGATCACCCAGACCCACATCACGGCGCCGACGAGAATCTGCACGTCCACCATGTGCTTGATCTCGCGGTCGTTGTAAAAGTAGGCGCAGTCGCGCGGCGGCAGATAATAGGCGCACGACTCCGCCGGCGCCTGGGTATCCGGCGCGGAGATGCCGTCGTCGCCAAATCTCCACTCTCTGATCTCTCCCGCACCCGGCCGGCTCAAAATGTAGTCCACGGAGCGCTTCGCCCAGAACGACCGCTGCGCCTTAGTGAAACCGTAAGGGTCGGGCGGGAAGTTGGACATCCCATACTCGATGCCCGGGAAGGTGTGCGTCATCAGCAGGCGCACGTTGGTGAGCGCCAGCGCGAGGGGGATGCAGACGGCGAGGGCGATGCGCAGCGTGAGGAGGAGAGAAGAGGGCATGGGTTTCATTGAGACTCCAAGACTTGATAGATGCTCCCGCTCAGGATAAAGCGGATCACGATTGAGTTCGTCAACTGCTCCACCGGAGCCACGTCGTCGGTGAAGACGATGTTCGAGGCGGGCGTGGCTTGGAGGTTCTGTAGAGTGCGGAGGAGGACGCTCTTGAGGAAGAGCGGCGCGTCGGCGCCCAGCCCTGTCAGGTTGTCGTGCAGGTTGCCCGCGCGCGTCGGCTGGACGGTGGCAAAGACGACGCTGTTGAACGTGTCGGGCACGTCCACCACGTACACGGAGGGGAAGACGCTTTGCAGCGTGCCGACCATCGCCTCAATCAAACGGCGGTCGCTGAAGGTGCGGCCCACGTTGATGACCAGCGCGCCGTCGTCGGTCAGGTGCGCGCGGGCCTCGGCAAAGAACTCCCTCGTCGTCAGGTGCCAGGGGATGTAGGGCAGGCGGTAAGCGTCCACGCCGACGACCGAGTAACGCTTGCCGGAGCGGCTCAGCGCCCAGCGCCCATCCTGCACGACGACGTTCAGGTTCGGCTCGGTCATGTCGAAATACGCGCGCCCCACGGCGACGATGCCGGGGTCAATCTCAAAGCCGTCAATGGGGATGGCGCCGTAAACCGCGGTGTATTGCTTGGCAATCGTCCCGGCGGCGAGGCCCACCAATGCCAGGCTGTGCACGTCGCCGGGGGTGTGCGGGGACGGGTTGAAATAGGGTGCGGCGAGGAAGTAGTCCCACGTGCCGAAGGTTTCGAGCTGGCGCGGGTGGTACATAGAATGAATGCCCTGTCCCTCGTTGAGCAGGAGGTAGCGCGTCTCGCCGCGCTGGACGACCTGGATGTAGTTGTACTCGGACTCGGTCTCGTAGAGGAGGCCTTCGACAGGTTTGATCGAGCCGGTCAGGGCGAGGAAAGAGGACAAGACCAGCGCCAGCGGCATCCAGAGCGTGAGCAGGGCGCGCCGGGGAGACTCGCGCCACAGGCCGATCAATGCCACCAGCAGCAGCGCGCCCGCGAAAACCAGGAAGGTGCGTGCAGTGCCGATGGTCGGGATCAGCCACAGGGTCGGCGCGAAAGTCCCGACGATCGAGCCAAGCGTCGAGATCGCGTACATCTGCCCGGAGACGCGCCCGGCCTGCGCCGAGTCGGAGAGGGCCAGGCGGATGGCGAAGGGCGAGATGCAGCCCAAGAGCGTGACCGGCGCGGCGAACAGGACGAGCACGGCGAAGAACGACCCGGCCATCACGGCGGCGTCGAAGTTCTCGACGGCTTTGGCGGCAAAACGCAGGACGGGATGGGCGACCGCCGGGACGAGGCCGGCTGTGAACGCGGCCCACGCGAGGAGCCGGTAGAACGTGCGCAGGGAGGGCGAGCGGTCGGCCCAGCGCCCGCCGAGGAAGTAGCCCGCAGTGAGATAGACGAGCATGAGGCCGATGATGTTGGCCCAGACGAGGTTGCTCGTGCCGAAGACGATGCCGAGCAAACGCGAGGCCGAGACTTCGACGGCCAGGGAGGTCATCCCGGCGGTGAAGACGGCGAGAGAGAGATAGGATTTCATGAATTAGACGAGGAACTCAGAACGAGGCCTGGAAAACTTGCGGGCCGCCCAGAAGGCGAGCGCGGCAAGAGCCAGCTTGGTGATGGCAAGGCAAGAGTACCGCAGAGGCGGGTCAATTGTGGAAAGCCACCGCCTCAACCGGTATCGTAATGCCGCGCCATCCACGAGCCGACGGTGAGGGCTGAGGCGAGGTCGTCGCCATTGTTCACCTGGTAGGCCGAGATGCCCACTGCCCAGAGCGCGCCCACCAGCTCCGCGTTGTCGTGCACGCCGCCGAAGCTGGCCGGGTTCAGGACGACCGCCGCCATGCGCAGCCCCCGGCGTTTGAGCGCCTGCGCCGCGATCACCCAGCGCATGTCCCAGGAAGACGTGATCAAAATGACTGAGGCGCCACGAGGCATCTGATCGGACTCGATCGCCAGCGCATCGTGAAAGCGCATCTTGCCCCGCGAACGGAAGACGGCCAGCGTTTCGAGCAGCTTGGTCAATTGGCGCTCGCCGCGATCTGGCTGGGTGACCTCGCGCGATTGGCCGTAAGCCACCAGCCCCACCGAACGGCCGCGCCGGATGAAAAACTGGGCGAGTGAGGCGGCAATCGTCACGCCATATTCCTCGGTGCTGGGCGGCAGGGTCACGACCCGATCCTGCCAGGCGGTCCACAGGGCCTCGTCGGCGCTCAGGACAGGCGTGGGCAGCGGCTTCGCGGCCTGCGCCGCCTCGTCGCCGTCGAGGAACAACCAGATGTCTGACAGCGGGTCAAGCTCGAACTCTTTGACGATCAGCCGGTCCCGCCGGGCGGTGGAGGGCCAGTGAATGCGGTTGAACGAGTCGCCCGGCGCGTAATCGCGCACGCCGGCTGCATTGGCGGTCACGTAGTGGGTGCGGCGGCGCAGCGCGTCGCCGCCGGAGAGCGTGCCCAACGGCAGCGTGAAATCGCGCAAGTCAACCGTCGCAGGGTAGATGACGACGTGCGTGGTCTGCGGGATATGGCGGGTGACCTGGAAGAGGCCGAAGGGGTCGCCCGAGGTCAACGCGAGCGGGCCCAGGCGAAAGCGCCCGCGCTGGCGGCAGATGGTGCGGACGACCCAGGCGCGCTCGCTGCGCGGCCCCAGCGACATGACGACGAGGCTGGCCTCGTGGCCCGGCAGATTCGAATGGTCGCGCACCTCCAGCCACAGCTTGGGCATGCGGCTTGTGTTCCGCACCGTCAGGCGCTCTTCGAGCGGGCGGCCCACCTGGGCGCGCAGAGCGCGCGTGTGGCGCAAAAGGCGAATCCCCCGCAGTCCGGTCCACGTCCAGAGCACCGCCACGACGATCAACGTGAGCCACACGTAAAACAAATTGAAGAACAGGTCACGGCCGGTGACGATGGCGCCGACGAGGCAGGCGGCGAGGAGCAGAAAGACGATGAGGCGACGGGAAGTCATGGGGCAAATGGCAGCCAGCGGTTGGCTTATGGCCTATGGCGCGGGGCAGACATCGGAGGCGCCATCAGCGGAACGCTATGCTCTGCGGAGCGCGCTCCCGCCCGGGACGGGCACGCTGGCGAGGATATCCTTGATGACCGAGCGGGCGCTCACATCCTTAATGCGCGCCGCCGGGCCGATGATGATGCGATGGGCCAGCGCGGCCTCGGCCAGCGCTTTGACGTCGTCGGGGATCACGTAATCGCGCCCGTTGAGGGCCGCGCGGGCCTGCGCGGTCCGGAACAGCGCCAGGCTGCCGCGTGGGCTGGCGCCAAGATATACGTCCGTATGCTTGCGCGTCTGGGCCACGATTTCGACCAGATAGCTCTTGATCAGCGGGTCCACATAGACCTTACGGACTTCCTGCTGGGCTGCCAGCAAGTCTTCGACCTGAACCACTTTCTCCAGGCGATCAATCGGGTGCGCAAATTGCTGCCGGTCGAGGACGTTGATCTCCTCAGTCGCCGAGGGATAGCCGAGCGAGAGGCGCAGGAGGAACCGGTCGAGCTGGGCCTCAGGCAGAGGAAAGGTGCCCTCGTATTCAATCGGGTTCTGCGTGGCGAGCACCATGAAGGGCGCCGGGAGGCGATGCGTCACGCCGTCCACCGTCACCTGTTTTTCTTCCATCGCCTCGAGCAAAGCCGCCTGCGTCTTGGGCGTGGCGCGGTTGATTTCATCGGCCAGCACAATCTGGGCCATGATGGGGCCGGGGCGGAATTCGAACTCACGCGTCAGCTGGTTGAAGATGGAGACGCCCGTCACATCGCTGGGCAGCATGTCGGGCGTAAATTGAAGGCGGTTGAACGTGGTGCCGATGGACCGCGCCAGCGCCTTGGCCAGCATGGTTTTGCCGACCCCGGGCACGTCTTCGATGAGCAAGTGTCCCTGGCATAACAGGCCCACGACCGTCAACTGCACTTCGTGAGTTTTGCCGACAATCACCTTCTCGACGTTCACAACCAGGCGGTCGGCAACTGACTTGATGCTCGCCAGCGACATGCTTTCGCTCGCGGTTTTGCCGTCGGGCGGCGGGTTTTCAGGAAGCGCCTGGGCAACCCTCTCGCTCCCAGACCGACTTCGATCCTTGTTGAGGCTCGTGCTCATGCTCTGCTCCTGTCATGCCTGAAGAATGGGGAAGTGAGTGCTGATCGCACCCGTGTATTACGCCGCGTCATGCCGGTCGGTTCAAAACTGAAACCGGGCGCGGCGGTAATCGCGCATCCGCCGGTAGGTCAGCCGGGCGACGGTGTACAGGGCCTTGAAAATCTCGGTCTGCGAAATCTTGGAAGCTCCCATCGTCCGGTCGTGAAAAAGAATCGGCGCCTCGGCCACACGCCAGCCGCGCTGCTCGACCAGGAACAGCATCTCGATCAGGAACGAATAGCCGGACGAGAAGATGCGGTCGAGCGGGATAGAGTCTAACACAGCCCGGCGATACAGGCGGAAACCCGCCGTGACATCGCCGGCTTTGAGGCCCAACGCCAGATGCGCGACGAGGTTGGCCGTCCGGCTGAGCAGACGGCGAAGCCAAGGCGAATCCACCGCCCCGCCCCCCGGCGCGTAGCGCGACCCAATGACCAGGTCGGCCGAGGCGCTGCGCGCGAGCATCTCCGGAATGTAGCGGGGATGGTGCGAGAAATCGGCGTCCATGGTGAGGAGGTAATCGGCGCCCAACGCGAAGGCGCGCCGGAAGCCCGCGAGGTAGGCCGTGCCCAACCCAAGCTTTCCCGCGCGGTGGATCACCTCCACCCGCCCCGGGTGCTCCGCCGCGAACCGGTCGGCGAGGCCGCCGGTGCCATCCGGGGAATTGTCGTCCACAATCAGCACGCGAAGATCACACGGCAGAGCCAACAGCTCGGGGATGAGACGAGCGACATTCTCCAGTTCATTATACGTGGGCAGAATGACAAAAATGGACAAGGTCATTATCGCTCAGGGCTGTCTACTCAAGGGATACGCAGATAGAGAGGCAGGTAGGCCAGTCCCGCAAGCCAGAACAGGGAGTACGTCAGCGCCCGCTTAGATTTGAGGTGGCCGCCGAAGAGAATGGAAGCCAGCACCAACCCGACCGCCAGGCGGGTCATGGCGAGCGGCTCCCGAAAAGTCGAAGACGGTGTGAACGGAATAAAACCGGCGTGCGCCGCGAGGGCCAGAACGGGCGGTGAAAAGTCGCCCGCCCACAATTGCTTCACTGAAGCCGCGATCCCCCCGAGACTGGGCAGCACCGCCAGCGGGACGAGGATCACGGCCAGGATGCCCAGCGCGGCCAGGCTGATCTCGCCGATGCGCCACAACCCCATATAGGGGATCCACTCGAAGGGCGTGCCAAGGTAGCCGCCGGCGCCGAAGCCAAAACGACCAAACCACTGAAGCAGGAGGAACTGGAAAAGCGCAAAGGGTAGGAGTGAGACCGCAAAGGGGAGCCACGCTGAGCGCGGGCGGGGGCGCAGCGGCGTAGTGAAAGAGGCGGCTAGGCCGGAAGCCAGATAGGCCGCCAGAAAAACCCCGGCTGTCTCTTTGGCAAACATGGCTAACCCCAGCCACAGGGCAGACAGCCACAGGCGGTTGCGCTGGTGCGCCAGCGCGGCGCAGGCGACGAGGGTGTAACACAACGGCTCGTTCAGGTCCAGCCGCACGGCCATCACCAGGCCGGCCCACAGGCCGTAGGAGAGCGCATACCAGCGGCTGACGCCCTGCAAAACCAAGATGCGCTCCAGGAGAAAGGTCCCGGCGATCTGAGCCGCAAAATTGACCAGGACGAGCGTCCAGGGAACCAGGCCGGGCAGGCCAAAGGCGAACACGCGAGCCAGGAGAGGGTAGAGGATACGCTGATAACGATAAGCAGGAATATCCAGCTGCGCCGCCACAGAGGCCGGGTCCGGGTCGAGCGCAATGAGATAGGCAAACTGGCCGTCGTAGCCCAATTTCTCGCCCAGAGGCTGGCCGTCTCGGAAGCCGCCGCCAAGATAGACGAAAACCAACGGATCACCGCCAGCGCGAGCCAGGATGGAGCCGAGGTAAGCGCCAAGAAACAGGGCGACGATCAGCGTCGGGGTAAACCAGCGAGGGAGAGTCAGCTGAGACAAGGAGTATCCGTAACCGGCCGGAGACTTATGCGCTGCGCCGCCAAAGCCAGAGGGCAGCTACGCTCAGGATCAGCCAACTGGCAATGCTGATCCACAGGCCGACGTAAAACGAACGCGGCGCATAGCGGAATTCAAGTGTATGGTTGCCTGCCTCGGCCGGGACAGCACGGAAGGCGTAGTCAGCGTGCAGGAGCTTGGCGGGCTGTCCATCCACGAACACACACCAGCCCGGATAATAAGCATCCGAGAGGACAACCCAACCTGGCTGCTCCAACGAGGCGGTGATTGTAACGACGTTGGGAGAGGGTGTCAAAGAAACGCGGGAGCACGGGGACGCGGGAGTGACGCCCGGATCGTCGGCCTCGAGGAGGACTTCCGAGGCCGGGTCGAAATTTGCATGGGCAAGGGCCGCCCGAGCGGCCTCGGCGTCCGCGACAATGCGGGCCGTATACACGACCCGGACGCGGCGAGGTTCGCCGGGGACGCGGTAAAACGTCGTTGCGCTCCCCTGCGCGATAGGCTCGAGGTCCAGGGGAACACTGCTCACGACGACGGCTACGTCCATGAGGCGCAGGAGATTGAGCGAGCGGGTGGCGCTGATGACTTCGACGAGTCCCGTGTAACGCGCGTTGAGGAGGGGGTCGAAGTTGCTCGCGGAGTATAGGCCGTCGAGCAAGGATACGTTGGGCAATTGCGACTCGCGGACGGCGTGAGCGAATTCCGGCGGGCCAAAGCTGGTGAAGGAGAGATAGCGCTCGAATTTGACGTTATACTCGTCGTCGGGGAACTGGAAGAGACGATGATCGCCGACGGCGGCTCTGAGGATCGCGCCGGAGGCGGTCGGCGCGCGATAGAGGTCGGGCGGCGCGCCGGGATTGAGGCCGTACCCGGCAAAAAGGAGGTCGGCGCAGAGGAAGAGGGCGACGGCGAGCTGCCACCACGTCGTAGACGAGTGCGCTGGCGCGCCGGTCATTTTGGGCTTGAGGAGCGAGAGGCTCGCGGCGATCAAAAGGCCGAAGCCACACAGGGCGACGGCGCGCGCCACGGTGTGCAGCTGCTGCATGAGTTTACCCGTCGCCGGCAGGGCGAGATCGGCGAATGCGCCGACGAGGACGATGGACACTGCCCCTGCCGCGCCCAGGCGCGTCCAATAGAGGGCTCGGCGCTGCGGCGGTTCCCAGCGGTCTGCGGCGAGGCCGGCGAGGAGCGCCAGCGCAAACACGAACCAAATCATCATGCGCGCCGGGGCCTGAAAGAGATTGAAGGTCGGTACGTATTTGTAGAAAAAGGGGAAGATTGGCGTGTTGCGCCCAAGGGCAAGGAGTAGGGCGGCGAGGAGGGTGAGAGTAAGAAAGTATACGAGCGCGCGGGCGTGCCCATGTCCAGGTGTGGATGACGGAGGGTCAGCCTGATCGGGTGACAGGGCGGCGGGGTGAAGGGGCGCCCGCGCAGTCCGGCGGTGGTAGCCGGAGAGGATGGTTTGGGAGATCAGACTGACAGCCAGGAGGAAAGGCAGGAGGCCCACGTAGACCGCGTCCTCCCAGTAGTTGCCGTAGCCGTAGAACCAGCCTCGCGCCGGGTTGCCGAGGAGATCGGGCGCGAGCAGGGTGAGCACGCGCCACGGCGAGAAGGAATACGTAACGACAAATTCATACTCCGCCGATGCGGCGCGCGAGGATTGCTGCAGCAGCTCGGCGGTGGGCAGGAGCTGGAGGGCGGCGAGGAGTAAGGCAAACGCGACCGCCAGGCCGACGAGCAGCAGCGGAGACAGAAATGTGACGGGGCGCTGGGATGTCCGGGGGAGTGGGTACGTGCGTAAGTGGGTGATCACTCTCCACAGAACCCACGCGATCAGGAGGAGCAGGGTATACCACGCCGTTTGGGCGTGACCGGCCAGGAGCTGAAGGGAGAGGCAAAGGGAGAGCAGAAGAGCGCGTTTGAGGAGATTAGAGCTTAGAGATTGGGGGGAGAGAAGCCGGTCTCCAGCCCAGATGATCCACGGCAGCCAGGCGGCGGCGGCGTTAATGCTGATGAACCCAGCGCGGGCGACGAGATATTGCGATGCCCCGAAAGCCAGACCGGCCACAACCTGCCCCAAGGAGCGCAACCCCAGAGCGCGGGAAAGCGTGACCATCCCGGTCCCGGCCCAGATGAGGTGCAGGGCGGCCAGCCAGCCAAGCGAATAGTCGAGGGGCAGGAGCAGCGAAATCCAGTTGGGCGGGTAGAAAACCGCCGACTGATGATTGGCGATGAGCGGTGCGCCGTTGCCGAGATACGGATTCCACAAGGGCAGGTGGCCGGAGCGAATGGCGTCGAGCGCGAACCGCCGCCACGGGTAGAACTGGAGAAGCGGCGTGCCCCAGTACATGACCTGCCGGCCTAGAAGGAAGGGCGCGAAGAGAAGCAGGGGTGTGAGAGTGACAAAGAGGTAGGGCCAGTCACGCTTCAAGTTGAACCATTGAAAGGGTGACCACGTGCCAGGGCGCGGGGAGGAGGCAGCCTCAGGAGGCCTATTCACGGAATAGCGGTGTAGATCGAATAATCCCCGGCAGAAAATTGCCAGCGAAGGTAATCCGCGGCCTCCGGGTTGAAATCGCCGAGGGCGCGTTCGGGCGGGCCGAAGATGACATAGGCGATGCGTCCATCCGCCAGCAAAGCGCGGCGCTCCGACTCGCTGGTCGCCGACTGGTAGAACGCAGCGACGCGCGGTTCTTTGGCGGCGAGGAACACCGTCTCCGGCCCATGGCCGATGTAGGCGACCAGCGGGGTGTAGGCCGGGAGAGCGTTGCCTGTGGTAAACGAACTGAGCACAACCTGTCCCGGTTGAGCGTGATCGGCCAGCCAGGCGAAAGCGGCAAGTTTGTCGGCCGGATGGAAAACCGGCTCGGCCAGTTGCCGCGCGGCGCCCAGCCCTCCCACCCACAGCATGGCCGAGGTCGGCAGGGCCAGGACGAAAACCGGGAGCAGCATCCAGCGCCGGAAGCGGCGCAAGCTGACTGTCAGGCCCAGCACCGCCAGCGTGACTAAGGGCAATTGAAAGCCCTCGACCAACCGGCGCTGCGTCGAAACCGGCGCATAGATGAGGAAGGGAACCGCCAGCGCCCACCCGCCGACGAAGTGCGCAAGACTAGGATGGCGGCGCGCGAGGACGCGCCAGCCCAGGATCGCCGGGAGCAGCCAGACACCGTAACCAAAGAGATAATGGAGGGGATGCGGTGATGGCAAAATGTTTTGCGCCCCCCATTGCCTTACAAGCGGGTCGGCGAAGAACACATAGATGGTGTAGAGCACAAGCGGGGAGGAAAGCGACACACCGAGGAGAAAGGTACTGAGCCATGCGCGATGCGGGATAGGTGACGCGTGACGTGTGGAGGGTAAGACGTGGCGGCGCAAGGGCATCCGTTGTGCCATAGCGGTATGCGCGGCCATCACAGCCCACGCGACGAGAACAAAGAGCGGTTGGATGAATCCCAGGCCCAGCAGGGCCAACCCGGCGAGCACGCCCCGGCCGCGCAGGTAGGCCAGCAGACCGAGCAGAAAAAAACAACGCGCGGCGGCAAGGTGGGGCAGCGTATAAAGGATGAGAAAAGTGTAAGCTTCGGGCGAATAGAAATCCACGGGGAGCGAGTTAAACAGATTCCCCTGGCCCACAAGGACGAGCAGCCAGCCGAGGCCGCCGCCCAGCGCAACCAGCCCCAGCGCCAAACGGCGTTGACGGACATGGGGCAGAAACTCGGACAAGAACAGGTAGGAGACGAGGAGGAGGGTAAAACCGAAAACAATGCGCGCGAGGTGATAAGCCGCTGCTTGCGCGTCGTGATCCGGCCCGGCTAGCTTCCCGAGCAGGAGGTAAAAGGAGTAGATCAAGACCCCGCGCTGCGGCTCCGACGAGTAGGGCAGAGTGAACAACCACGCGCCGCGCGCCCCCTGCGCCATCTTGGCGATATACGAGTTGCCATCTTCCACGGCGATGAGAAAACCGCTGAAGCGCCAGGTGCCCGTCTGAGACGCAAAGCCCACCAGGTAAGGCGCCGAGGTCAGCGCCATCACCACTGCCGCAAATCCCGCCGCCCACAGCCCTTCGCGCCGTGTTATTTTCCCCATCGCCACAATCCGATCAGCGCGATCAAACCCAGCAAAGAAATCGCCGCGCCCACGTACACCGTCAGCGGATGAAACTCAAAGATGACCTCGTGCTCGCCCGATGCCAGGACGACGCTTCGCAAGAGGCCTCCCGCCATCTCAATGGGTTGACCGACCCCATCCACCCACACCTGCCAGCCGGGGTATATGACCTCGCTGAGGATGAGCCGTCCCGGCCCTGCGGCGCGAAGCTCAACGCGATTCGGGGACAAGAATTGAATCTCGGCCCGATCCGCCTCGACCCCGGCTAGAGAAGTTGCAGGTGAGTTATTGAGAGAGACTTCGGACGCGGGCGTTATCACCCCCGCCCGCGCGACCGCCTGGACATTCTCGTACACCCGCGTGCGCCCATAGATTTGCGCGAGGCTCAACCCAGGCGCGGTCAGCGGAAATTCAGCGGCGACGTATTTCACGTTGAGGAGACCTAACAGCCTCGCGTCCGGCGCAGCCTCGGCGTTGGCCGTGGCTAAGTCAACCGGGGCTTCGGGAGTCTCCGCCTCGAAGGCGGGGAGAGTGACGCTGTAGCTAGAAGCGTGAACGCCGCTGGCGGATTCGATGAACTTCACTGAGGCGGCTAACTGGAGCGGATTGACGCCATCCACGTGCTGCAAGCCGTCTCCGGGGGGGAGGCTGTAGGAGGGCGAATAGACGCGAAACAGGCCGGGCTGCGCGGCAATCCACTCGGCGGCGGGCACGCGGGCAGGCCGGGGGCGGGCGACGAGGAGCGTGCTGTCTACGCGGAGGAGATCGAGGGCGGTGAGGAGGCAGAGGAGAGGCAACAGGTAGGAGACAAAGTATGTCAGCGAGGGGCGTGCATAGCGCTGGGCAAGGCGAGGCAGGAGATCAGAGATTAGAGATTGCGCGCCGTGGGCGGCGAGGAGGCACACGCCAAAAGCAACGATGAACCAGGCGCGCGGAGGAACGCGGAGGAACCCGAGGCCGGGGAGCAGGCGAAACAGGAGCGGGAAGAAGCCGAAGTTAGCCCCAAGTGAAAAAGCGACGGCGCAGAGCACTACGGCGGCCCAAAACAGCTTTCCCCGGCTGAGGCCGAGAAACGAGAGCAGTAAAGGGACCACTCCGAGATAGGTCATCCATTCGTAAAAGCCGCCGAGGTCAGGGATGACGAGGCCAAGAAGATAAGGGTAAGGAGGCAGCGAGAGCACCGCGGCCTCGGCCAGGGTGAGCGCGCTGCGGTTAGAGTAGCTAAGGAACTCGGCCAGCGGGAGCGCGAGGACGGCGCTGAGGGAAAGGAAAATGCCGCCGAAAGCAAGCGCCGGCCCAACGGCAAAGAATAGACGGGTGGATTGCTTTGTCGCTTCGCTCCTCGCAATGACGTTTGTCAACGGCCGGGGTGGCGGACCGCTGTGCGCGAGCACTCTCGAGAGTAACACAAGCCAATACGCTGCGCCCAGCCCTCCCGCATAAAATGCCCAGCGCACGTCAGCGAGGAAGATGAGGGCGAGGGAAGCTCCCGCTAAAGCGCCGTGCTTCAGCCCGCCGCCGCTCGCAGCGCGTTTGACGGCCAACATGAGCCACGGCGTCCACGAGACCGCGCAGACGAGCGAGACGTGTCCTGCGCCGAGGTGGGCGATTAGCTTGGGCGTGCCGCAAAAGGCGAGGCCGCCGAGGAACGCCGGGCCGGGCGGCAAACCCTCGTCGCGCAAAAGACGATAGAGGCCGTAACCCGCCCAGGCCACATGCAGCGCGAGAAGAAGATTAAAAGCAAAAGGCAGAGGCAGGCTTCCCACCAGCAGCAGCCAGCCGGGCGGATACCACATGCCGGCGAGCGGATCGGCGGCGAAAGGCTGCCCGGCAAACATTTGCGCGTTCCAGAGGGGGAGCTGCCCATAGCGCGCGAGCGAGTCGCGCACGTACTCGGCGTTGGGCAGATGGGTGATGAGCAAATCGGTGAACTCGGATTTCGGCGGAAAAGCAATGAAATTGGGATGGAGACTGAGAGGCCACAGATAAAGAAGCGCCAGGAGGAAGAAAGAAGGAAGGATCAACCGGGTGACGAGTGACGGGCGGCGGGCGGCAGGCGGCGATATGCGATCCCCCATACGCGATAAGCGATCAGCGCCCATAGATGACGACCTCGCCCTGCTGAAAGACCACGCGCCAGCCAGCCAACTGGGGCAGGGATCCCAACCTGGCTTCGCGGGGGCCGTAGAAGACATAGTCCACGGGATATGCCGTGAAGAAGGTCTCCGGCGCAATCCGCCCGCCGTAGAAATCCTCGACAGCCTGCTTCTGCGCTTTCGCGTCTATCGTCTCAAAATCGTGCCCGTAGATGACGCGCGCGTCGGTGCGAGCGGGGATGAACAACCCGGTCGCCGGCCCGGCGAGGACGAGTGACCCCGGCGCGGCGTTCGCCTCCAGCCATGCCATCGCCGCCGCCTCCTCGCGGGCGAGGAAAATCTCGGGCGCGTGTTTCTGAATAGCGACGAAAGTCGAGAGACCGATGAGCAGGTTGCCGGTCAGCGCCCCGATGGCGAACAGACCTAATACCAGAAGTCGTCCCAGGCGGGCCAGGCGCGGCCAAATCACATCGCCGAACCCGATGCCGGCCAGAAGGCTGATCGGCATCCACAAGCCCAGTGAGAGGCGGCGCTGCAGCGCAAAAGGGGCGTAGAGCGCCAGCACCGTCAGGCCGAACCAGAAGAGCAGAAGCACATCGTGCGGCCAGCGCCGCCGCAGGGCCAGGTTGATCCCGGGCAGCGCGAGGAGGAGCGGCAGGCCGCCCGAGATCAGCGCATCCCAGGTGGGAGGCGAGGGCGTGAGGTTTTGCGCGTTCCAGACGCGCAACACCGGATGTGCGGCCGCAATCCAGTAATCGTAGATTAACCACGGGAGTGCGAAGGCTGCCACTACCAAGGGCGGGAGGAGATCTATCCAGATCAGGGTGTGGCTTGAGGTAATGCGCCACAGCGTCAACGCGCCAAGCACGAGACCAACCGTGATCAGGGCTAACGGCTGGGTCTGAGCCATGAGGGTCACGGCCACCGCGGTCAAGGTGAGCCGCCGCGCCGAAGGGGGTGAATCCGCGAGGCCAGGGAGAGTCCACTCAAAGACCCATAACATGAGGGCGGCTGTGATACAAAAATGGGAACTGGCAAAGAGGGAGAGGAAAGGAATCAGCTCTGCCACCCACAGATCGGAAGTGACGACGCCTGGAGGTTCGGGCAGCCAGGGGAACAGTGTACGCAGGATAAAATAGAGCCAGCCGAGGCCAGAGGTGAGCGAGAAGAACAGCCAGACGGCGAGGCGGCGAGGCGGCTCAAAGAAGCGAGCCACGAAGTGATAGGCGCTGAGGAGCAGGGCCAGGCCGCCGAGGGCGCGCACGAGGTGATAAACCAGCTCGATGCCTGCGCCGGTCCAGCGCGCGATGTGGCCGAGAGACAGATAATAGGTGTAGATGAAGACACCGGGGCCAGGCTGCGCGGTATACGGCAGGGTGAACAGCCATTCGCCGCGCCAGCCCTCGCGCATCTTGGCGAGATACGAGGCGCCGTCAATCGGATTGAACAGGATGCCGCCAAAGACGTGCGAGGTTGGCGTCGCGTAAGCCAGCCAATACAGGGAATTAATGCCGAGCAGAATCAGCGTGGAAAGAACGACGACGCGCCCCCATTCGGCAGGGCGGATGTGCGCAGCAGCGGGGAGATCCGATAATTGCATCGGGTGTATTGTACACGGATCACACAGACGGAGATGCAGGCGGCGCGAGGACTTGGGGTTTTCGCGCATCTTGCCTATAATCCCCGACTATGAGTCGGGTCAGCGCGCTTTTTCGGTTGCAGGAAATTGACCTGGAGCTTGACGCCCATGCCGCGCGGCTGCGCAGGATCGAGGCCGAAATGGGCGATAGCCCGGTGGTCCGCGCGGCCCAGCGCAAAATCGTCGAGGCCGAAGCCCAGATTGACACGGCGCACGTCGGCCTGCGCGCCGGCGAGCAGGATATTCAGGCGCTCAGTGAAAAAATCGCCGAGGTCGAGGAGCAGTTGTACGGCGGCAGGGTCACCAACACGAAGGAACTGCAAGACCTGCAGAGGGATGTGGAATCCCTCCAGCGCCGCCGGGGGGCGCTGGAGGAAAAACATCTCGAGGCGCTCATCAAAGTCGAAAGCGTCGAGGCGGAACTGGCCGCGCTCAACGCCCAGCTGTCACAGGTCGAGGACCAGGCGGCTCAGGTCAACACCTATCTCGTCGCCGAACGAGAAAAGTTGAGGGGGCGGATGGCCCGGCTGGAAGATGAGCGGGAAGCCGCGCTGGTGTCCGTGCCCGCCGGAGACTGGGAAGTGTATGACCGTCTGCGCCAGGCCAAGAAGGGCCGGGCCGTGACGCGCCTCGAAGAGGGCGTGTGCGGCGCCTGCGGCGTCGCGCCGTCCTCCTCCCAGCTTCAAATTGCGCGACAGGGCAGCGAACTGATGCGCTGCCCCAACTGCGAGAGGATCATCTACGCGGAATAATTATGCGCCTGCCTCCTATTCCCCCCATTGACGCCTTTTCGTTCTGGCTCGGCTTTGCCTCGGCTGCATTCATCTTCCTGTTGCTCTACTGGTTCCAGCGGCCGCTGCGCCTCGCGCGCCAGATACTGTCCGAGCTGTTCCAACACCTGCGCGAGGCCCTCACCGCCGGGACCGAGAAACGGCTCCGCGAGGACACGCTGCGCTTCGCGCAGACCGCGCACCTCGCCGGGACGGTCTTTGCACTGAACGAAATTCTGCTCCCGCCGCGACTGCTGTATCCCGAGCCGGCGCTTGACCCCACGACTCCCCCGCCCGACGAGGACCTGGCTGCCATCATTCCCATCATCCCCGAATGGCCGGACCTGGCCGGAATTTACCACGCGCCCACGTTGGGCGTGGAGGAAGTTTTCGCGAAGGACGCCAACATCATGGTCATCGGCGGGCCGGGAGGGGGCAAGTCCACGCTCCTCGCCCACCTGGCCACGCGGGCCGCGCAGGACGACGAAAAACTGTTCCCCGGCGGCGTCACGCCGATCTTCGTCCACGCGGGCGACCTCGAACTGCCCAGGCCGCCCAAAGCCGATGTCGCCCAGCCGCTCATCGCCGCGGCGCTGGCGCGCGTCTCGACGCTCACGGCCTCGCAATTGCCCCAGCATCTGCGCGGGCGGCTGAAAAACTATAAGTGCGCCATCCTCATTGACGGCCTGGATGAACTGCCGCCCGCGCAGATCGCGCCGATCGCCAGCTGGCTTGAGGAGTTTCAGAGGGAATACAAACATCACCGCCTCATCGTCGCCGCCGGGCTGTGGGGTTACGGCCCGCTCGTGAGTCTCGGCCTGGCGCCGATCATGATCGCGCCGTGGAACGCGGACGATTACCGGGAACTGATCCAGAAGTGGACGACTGCGTGGGATCAGGCTATCCGTGCGCGCCGGAAGAAAGCCGCCGGGCCAGGTGAGGTGGACCTGACCATCATGCGAGGTTGGCTCGCGAACGGCAACCAGGGCCGCACCATTTTCGAGATCACACTCAAAATATGGGCGGCGCTGGCGGGCGATACGCGCGGCAGCCGACCGGTAGACTGGCTCGAGGCCTACCTCCTGCGGCACAACCTGAAGCCCACCAGCCTCGCCGCGCTCGCACAAATGGCCACGGCGATGCTCAGCCAGCAGGAATATCTGGGCCTCCTGCGCAAGGAAGCGGCCGCGATCGGCGATACTGCGCTTAAGGGACCGGACGGAAAATCCGAGATGGATAGCGACGATTTCCTCGACGGCCTGATCGCGCGGCGCTTGCTGGCGAAGCACGCGAAAGACCGGGTGAGTTTCGCGCACGGCCTGACGGCGGCCTACTGCACCGCCCAGCGCCTGGCCGCCGAACCGGATACGATCCTCGGCGCCTCATCCGCTTGGGCGCGAGCGCTGTACTTCTTCGCCGCGCTGGGGGACCTGACCTCGGCGGCAGGTCGCAACCTGACGCAAGCCGCCGACCTCATGCAGAGCGAGTTGCTCGCCTGCGCTTTGTGGCTGCGCGACTCCCCGGCCAACGCCCGCTGGCGCGCCGAGGTGTTCAAGCGCCTGGCCCGGTTGATGCTGGACCCCAACCAGCCTGAGAACCTGCGCCTGCGCGGGCTTACGGGCCTGGCGGCTTCCAACGACCCGGCGGTGGTTGCATTGTTCAAGCAAGCCCTTGCCAGCCCGGACCCCTTCAGCCGCCGGCTGGCGACGCTGGGCCTGGGCGCGCTGGGCGATGGGAGCCTCGTCCCGCAGTTAGTCGCGCTCTTCGCTGACCCGTACCTCGACGTGCGCTGGGCGGCGGCGCTGGCGCTCACCCACATCGGAACCGATCAGGCGATTGACGGCCTGGCGCAGGGACTGGTGCAGGGCGACGACGCGCTCAAACAGGCCTGCGCCCAGGCCATCGCGCGAAACGCGGAGGTCGGCCCCGAGCTGCTCAAGGAAGCCATCGCTCACGAAGACCTCGCCGTGCGCCGCGCGGCCCTCTTCGGCCTGGCCGATCTCAAGACGGATTGGGCGCTCAAACAGATCGAGGACGTGCAGACCAAGGAGCAGCAGTGGATTGTCCGCAACGCGGCGGTCTCGATGATCGAGCGGCTGAAAAGCCCCAGCCAGGTCACGCTCCAACCCTACGCGCCGCCCGAATCGCAGGGCTGGCTGGTGGCGTGGGCCGCCAGCAAGGGCACGGGCGTGCCGCCGGGCAAAGGCGCGATTGACCTGCTTAACCGGGCGCTGACGGAAGGCGAGGAGCGCGTCCGCCTCGCGGCGGCGCAATCGCTGGGCCGCCTCGGCGAACCGACGGCCGCGCGCGAGCTCTACGCCGCGCTGCGCGATCCCGCCCCCCTCATCCGCGACGCCGCCTTCCGCGCCCTCGCCCACATGGCCGCCCTCGCCGGGCAAAAACTGGCCGCGCCGGTCTGAGAGGAGGAACTCTTAATCGCTGACGCCAGGTGACTGAAGGCGCTGATATTGCCTCTCAGCGCCACCGAGTCTCGTCAACGCCTCAGCGATCCCCGCTTGCCCCGTCCCCCGCAGACGACTATACTTCAACTCAGGGTAATCATTGATGGCCGATGGCGAATCCCTGCGGCGTGTGTATCTGGACGTTTGTGCCTTATCGCGCCCATTCGACGACCAGACTCAGGCGCGCATCCGGCTTGAAACAGATGCTGTACAACTCATCTTGAGCAATGCCCGGCAGGGTAAACTTCACCTCATCACGTCGGCGGCTCACACTGTTGAGATTGCCGCAATAGATGAAGCTGAAGAACGCAACACGCTCGAACGATGGCTGAACGAACTCGGCCACCGCCCACGCGTCAATTTGCGCAAAGCACGCCAGCGCGCTGAAGAATTGATGCGGATGAAGATTGGCCCAGCGGACGCGGCTCACATCGCCTCTGCCGAACAGGCCGAGGCCGATTTCGTTACAGTAGACGACCGACTGCTAAAGCAGGCTCAACGCGGCAGCCTTTCCGTCTGGGCAGGAACGCCCCTGCAATATTGCGAGAAGGAAAACCTGAAATGAAGACGACCCGCTACTTGACCGAGGAAGAACTGATTGAACGTGGGGTGGAAGCCCTGATGAAGGCTCTCGGCCCAGTCGAAACCGCGCGCTTCCTCAACTTACGCAGCGCCCGACGACTCGAGTCGGTCAAGCGCCATCGGCGCTGGCAGGCCAGACTGAACAAGAAACAGTTCTTTGACCAGGTGTTCGGAGGCTTTTCCCGATGAACGACGGCTTACTGCTTACGCCGCTGAATTGATTGAAGCCGAAGAGTTCCACCCATTGCCGACTCCGGCGGCCTAGCCATGCGCTCTCTGATAGACGCCGACCTGCCGCGTTCTGCGGCTGACGTCGTGCGCCGTCACGGTCATGTGATTGACCTAACCCCGCTGACTTGTCTCTCCATCTCAGCGCCTCACTCCCTTTCAACGTCTCAGCGGTTCAAACCCATTTGCCTCGCCCGCCGCGCGTGGCTATATTTCGGAAACAGTATAAAATTGGCTTCTGCTCGCACGCACATCCTTACTCGTTGTAGATGGCCATATCAGGGTCACCTACAAAGGGGTTCATATGGAGCAACTCAAGCCAGAGTCTTTGGATTGGGCACTTACACACATACAGAGATTTGGTGACACAGATATTTTTCCTGTGCCATTTGAATACGAGGCGATTAAGCATAGTTGGAGTGGCCTCAGAGATAAGTTGGCAACAATAGACATAGCCGCTTATGAATGTCGCTCTCTACATAGGACACTTGTCCCTAAACCTAAGGGGGGCTATCGGGTTGCTATCCAACTTGACCCAATAGATGCCCTGATTTACACAGCTTCAATCTACGAGGCAGCGGATGTAATTGAAAAACAGAGAATTCCAGCAGAACAGAAGGTCGCCTGTTCTTACCGAGTTCAACCTGATGCCAAAGGACAATTATTCAGGACAACAAATGGGTGGAACGATTATCATGAGAAATCCCAATTGCTGGCCGAGTCAGGAAAATACAACTTTGTCGTTGTAGCTGATATTGCCGATTTCTATAATCAAATAAGCCATCACAGAATTGAAAATGCATTGGAGATAGCGGGTGTAACCCCATCCCGAGCCAAGAGCATTGAACGCTTCTTGGGAAACCTGACTGCCCTCCAATCTCGAGGAGTGCCGGTAGGCCCAACAGGCTCGATAGTATTGGCCGAGGCCTGTTTGAGTGACGTGGACTTATTCTTACTCCGAAAAGGGTATACTCACACTCGTTATGTGGACGATTTCCGAATATTTTGCATCTCCCGCAGTCAAGCCTATTCAGCCTTGCATGACCTCTCTGAGTATCTTTATACAGCCCATAGGTTAGCCCTTCAATCAGACAAGACAAAACCCTTGCCAGTAGAAAGCTTTCTCGAAGAGGAGCTATTCGACCCGCAAAAAGTGGAAGAGCAGAGAAAGAGGGATAAAATCAACGAAACTCTTGAGGCGATCTTCTTGTCGACGGGATACGTGATTACTGAAGATGACCTACCGCTGGTAGACATACAGCATGTTGTTCGAGAAAATCTCGTGGAATTATTTGCGGGTTGCTTATCAACCTTACCCCTACCACAAGGGCTTGCTCGTTATCTGCTTAGAAGAGGAGCAATACTGCGAACAGCTGTTTTGCAGGAGTTCGTTCTGAATAATCTTGAGGTCTTGTCCCCAGTATTTAGAGATGCCATGCTGTACCTACTAAGAACCTCACAAGCCAAGACCGCCACAAGGATTGGAAGCGCTCTGATCCATTTTGCAAAGACGTCAGACTTAGCATTTCTCCCATATCTTCGCATGTGGTTGTTGCACATACTAACGGAGAAATTTGCCATTGAATTTGGGCCCTCGATCACAGAACTGTGTGAAAACACAGGTGATAAACTTCGCGTTCGTCCTCGAGCTCTACTTGCCCGAGAGTTGCATCACATAGATTGGGTTCGCGTAGAAAAGGAAACATGGAACAACTATGGTTCGTGGGACAAGAGAGCTATCATCTGGTCAGCGAGGATATTACCCGAGGATGAGAGAAAATACTGGCTAAAAAACGTTGCAGGCGCTGGAGACCTGCTGGACGCAGCGGTAGCTAAAGCCGCAGCTGAATTGTAGGTAAGCCTCTATTTCCTCGCCTACACAACTTTCGCCACGAAGACGGAATTCGCTTTCAGCCCATCTATATTTGCCATAGTCGGTCCCAATGGAAGCGGCAAGTTAAATTTAGTAGATGCGGTGCGCTGGGGCTTGGCGAGCAATCCTTCGGCCTGCTCGCCAGGCCCTGCGCCAAATGCACCCCATGGGCCCATCGAATTGGCGCATGGTGAGACTCATTGTATGATTCTCGCTATGCCTAAGAGACGAGAAAGGCGCGCTGCGCCCACACATGATCGCCGCCCCGAGGCGTCCCCACAGGTTGACGGCGCGCCGGCCACGGTTCTGGTCGTGGACGACGAGCCGCACAACCTCGAGGTGGTGACGCATTTTCTGGAAGCCGAGGGCTTCCAGGTGGTCACGGCGGAGGACGGCGAGCAGGCCCTCGCCGTGGCGACGGGCGCGGCCCCGGACGTGATCCTGCTCGACGTGATCATGCCTGCCCCCGACGGCTTCGAGGTCTGCCGCCGCCTCAAGGCCGACCCGGCGACGGTTTTTATCCCCATCGTCATCCTCACCGCGCTGAAGAGCACTAAAGATCGCATCACCGGCGCGGCCGCCGGCGCCGACGATTTTCTCTCCAAGCCGTTTGACCACGTCGAGCTGGTGACGCGCGTCAGATCGCTGGTGCGCGTCAAGCGCCTCCACGATCAGGTTGAGGCCTACAGCCGGGAGCTGGAAATCCGCGTCGCCGAGCGCACGGCTGAGCTGCAGCAGGCGTTGACGCAGCTCCAGGAGTTCGACCGGCTCAAGTCGGAGTTCATCGCCAACGTCTCGCACGAACTGCGCACGCCGCTCCTGCACGTGAAAGGCTACCTGGACCTGCTGGCCAATGGCGCGCTGGGCGCCGTAACGGCGGAACAGCTGCAGGGGGCTGCCATCGCACAGGAGGCGGCGAGCCAACTGGACCGTGGGGTGCAGGATATCGTGGATTTCCGCGATTTTGGGGACCGGCGCTTCCATTTTGAACGAGTGGCCGTTGCGGATGCCGCTCAGGCGGCCAGGGAGGCGATCACGCCGTTTGCGGCGCGCCGGGGGGTGACGGTGACGCTAACGCTGCCGCCGGACCTGCCGCCGGTTTGGGCCGACCGCGCGGCGGTGGCGCGTGTGCTGCGCCATTTGCTCGACAACGCGGTGAAGTTCAGCCCTTCGGGCGGTGTGGTGCGGGTG
Organism: Anaerolineales bacterium; assembly: GCA_035291605.1. Classification (GTDB taxonomy): domain Bacteria; phylum Chloroflexota; class Anaerolineae; order Anaerolineales; family UBA6663; genus DATDRS01. The sequence goes on from DATDRS010000172.1 coordinate 24,539, forward strand.
ATCGGCGAGGAACGAGAGGGCAGCGTCCGGATTGCCGTGCTCGATCACGGTGAGGGCATCCCCCCGGAGAAACTCGACCGCATCTTCGATCTCTTTTACCAGGCCGACGGCTCGACGACCCGCCGGGCGGGCGGCCTGGGACTGGGGCTGGCGCTCGTCAAAATGCTGCTCGACGCCCACGCGGCTCACCTACAGGTCGAGAGCGAAGTCGGTCGGGGCAGCACGTTTTATTTTGACCTGTCGGCCGCCGCGCCGTGAAAGGGAAAAGTCCTGGGCAGAACGCCCGATGAATGGGATGAGTAGAGACGTTCCGCGGCTAAAGCCCAGAATAGCTATTGGGGGGCCTCGCTCTTCCGCCGGGTTTCGCGCAGTTGCCCCAGGTGAACCCGGTCGTGATCGAGAATCCAGCCGACAATCTCGGCGAGGTGGGTGGGGCCGAAATAGGCGTGCCGCGCCGGGCGGGCCCATACGGCCTCGGGCTGCCCGGTGAGAAAAGCGTATAGCTCCTTGCGCGCGGCGATGAAGCCCTGCGAGGCCTCCGGTCCGGATTCGGATTGATAGTTCCGCTCAGCCGCCCACGGGTCGGCGTCAATGCCGACGAGGAAAGGGTTCTCGGAGTCGACGACGGTCTGGAGGCGCGGGAGGTGAATCTCGCGATCCACGTCGCGCAGGTGGCAGGCAATTTCCACGAGTGACCACTCGGCCTCGGCCGGCCGGGAATGCCAGGCGGCCTCCGTCAGGCCTTCCAGCGCGCCCAGCGCCGCCGCCAGGCTCCCCATCAAAAGGTAGGGCAGCGCCGTCGCCGGGGCAGGGGGCATGGCGAGAGTCGGAAGGGCCGTCTGCGCCCACTCCAGGAACGTATCCAGGTCACCGATGCCGGTGGGGTGCAGCCGGGTGCGGGAGACATCTGGCACGGCGCTTCCCGGAGGCGCGATCCAGAATTGCGCGACGCCAAGCTCCGCCGCCGGGACGATGTCGTCGCTCCAGTCGTTGCCGACGACGAGCACTTCCTCCGTCCGCCTCCCCAGGTGCGCCAGGATTTCGGCGAAGTATTCCGGGTGCGGCTTGGCGAAATGGCTGTTCTCGTAACTGGTGATGCGCGCGTAGGGAAAATCGTCAATCCCCGCCCAGCGCAGGCGTTCCTGAATAGCCGAGAGCGGGAAGAGCGGCGTCGTGGCGATGACGACCTGGTAGCCCTGCGCGAAGGCCCACTCCATCACGGCGCGCGCGGCGGGGAGGCGCGCGGTCAACCCGCGCAGTTCGGTGAAGCCGGTCCTGTAGAAGGTCTCGATGCGCGGCCGCCAGGCTTCCGCCTCCCAGCCGAGGGCGGGGTAAAAGCGGTCGGCAAAGACTGAGTCTAGAACCCGTGCCGGGTCGGCGTTGGCGAGCATGGCGCGCGTGCCGGTGAGCAGCTCGGCGATGAATTGTTCCGGGCGGACGTCGGCGGCGAAATGCCGCGTCAGCCGGTCAAAGTAGGCCGGGACGAATATCCCCAAATCGTTGCCCAGCAAGGTGTCGTCGAGGTCGAAGAGCAGGGCGCTGATCATGCGGGGCGAGGCGCGGGGGCGGGAGGAGGCCGGGAGTCTGGCTACTCGTCCACCTGGAGCTTAATTTCGTGGCAATGCCCGCAGCCCACTTCGGGTTCGGGCACGTCGGCGAGCGTTTTCGTGCAGGTGGCCGAGACGGCTACTTTGCGCCCCAGCCCGACCCATGTTTTGGCGACGCGCGCTTCCAGCACCAGGTGCGGACAGGCGTTGGCCCGGACGATTTTAGGGACCGGACAGTCGCGGCACAGCCCGGGCGTCCACTTCTCACTCGCCGCATTGAGCGCGATCAGACGGCACTCTTCGTGGTTGCGTCCGCGATAATAGTTCGCGTAGAAGAACTTGCACTCGAAGCCGGCGGGGGTGCGCATGGGAAGCGGGCGCGACGCACTGGGCTGGGTCAGGCGCGGGTCAGGTACTGCCCGGTCTCGGTGTTCACCCGGATCGTGTCGCCCACGTTGACGAAGAGGGGGACCTGGACCCTCAGCCCGGTCTCGGTGGTGACCATCTTGTTCGCGCCGGTGGCGGTGTCGCCTCTGACGGCCACTTCGGCCTCGACGACCCGGAGGTCAACCGCGGCGGGCAGTTCGACGTCGATCGGCTGGTCCTGGTAGAAGGTCAATTTGACTTCCAGGTTCTCTTTGAGGAAGCTCACGTTTTCGCCCAGCGTCTCGGCGCTCAACGGCGTCTGCTCGTACGTCTCGGTGTCCATGAAATAATAGAAGTGGCCGTCGGTGTAGATATACTGGGCGATGTGGTGGTCGAGCCGGATGTCCTGCACCCGGTCGCCGGACTGGAAGGTGCGCTCGGTGTTGACGCCCGTCTTGAGGTTGACCAGCCGGGTGCGGATGGTGGCGTTCCCCCGTCCAGGCTTGTTGTGGGAATAGTCCAGTACTTTGTAGAGCTGGCCGTCGAGCTCGAAGGTCACGCCTTTGCGAAGAGCATTCACGTCAATCATGTCAAAACTTCCTTTCAGTGACCCCCCCGATTCAACAAACGGCGCAGGCTGAGTTGGACGGCCTGCGCACGCGGAGACATACGGAAGGTCAGGCGCGATTATAACGGTATCTCTCATCCGCCGTCAATCCACTTGGCCGCCAGCGCGGGCAGTTGGGCCAGCGGGCCGATCTTCCGCGTGCAGGCGGGCAGCGAGTCGTAGAAGATGCGGCCATATTGTTTGGTGAGCATCCGCCGGTCGAAGATGACGACCACGCCCCGGTCGCTCTTGGAGCGGATGAGCCGCCCGAAGCCCTGCCGGAACTTGAGCACCGCCTCCGGCACGGTGTATTCGTCGAAGGGGCGCTCGAACGTCTCGGCGCGGGCGGCGACGATCGGGTCAGACGGGACGTCGAAGGGGAGCTTGACAATGACGAGCACGGAGAGCGCCTCGCCCGGCACGTCCACGCCCTCCCAGAAGCTCTTGGTGCCAAGCAGCACACCGCCGTCCGAGCTTTTGAACGAGGCGAGCAGCGTGGTGCGCGACGCGCCGTCCGACTGGTCGTACACCTCAATCCCGGCGCGGACGAGCGGGTCGCGGATGGCCTGGGCCGTCTGCTTGAGCTGGGCGTAGGAGGTGAACAGCACAAGCGCGCGGCCCCGCGTGGCCGTGCACAGTTTGACGAGGCCATGCTCGACCGCTTTCTGGTGTCCGGCCCTGTCCATCGGCTCGGGGATGTCGTTGACAAGGTAGAGCAGGGTGGAAGTCTCGTAGTCGAAGGGCGAGCCGACGGCCATCTCGTCGGCCTCGTCGGCGTTCAGGCGGCCTTTGATGTAGTGGAAGTCGCCCGCCGTCGTCAGCGTGGCGGAGGTCATCACGACCGACTCCTTCGCGTGCCACAGGTATTTCTGCACCAGCGGGCCGACGTGCAGCGGCGCGGCGCGGAGCGAGGCGCGCTCGCCGTCGGACTTCACCTGCGCCCAGTAGATCGTCAGCGGGTCGGGCTTGAAGACCAGGCCGGTGACTTTCTGGACGATGTCGTCGCAGCGGCGGCTCGCCGCGTTCGCCGCCGAAGCCAGGTCTTCGCGCTCGGGGATGTCAAAGTCCTCCAGTTCGTCCAGCCCTGCGCCGAGGTGATACAGGGACTTCGCGACGGCGGTCAGCGTTTCGCCCAACTGCTCCCACTGGATTTCGATGTGCGCCCAGGGCGGCAGAGTGCGCGTGGCCGGGATGATGCGCTCGGTTTGGCCGTATTCGCTGACGGGCTGCCCCTCGCGCAACTCTTCCATGAAGGCCGCCACGGCTTCGAAGAATTGGCGCGTGATGGCGAGCGCCGTGGTCGCGTGATCGTAAGCGTTGTTCACCTCCGCGTCGAGCGCGGCGTATGCGTCCGGCGGGAGCGCGTCGCGCGTGTTCGCGAGTATCTGCCCCAGCAGGCCGGCGTTTGGGCCGCCCAGGTCTTTCAACTGACGTTCCAGGTCCGGTCGGCTCAACTCGAAGCTCAGGCCATCGGTCGTCGCGGCTTCGAGGTGGTGGGCCTCGTCCACCACCAGATAGCGGTATTCCGGGAGGACGCGGTTCTCGGCGGCAATGTCCGCGAGCAGGAGCGCGTGGTTGACGATGACGATGTGCGCGGCCTCGGCCGCCCGGTGGGCGCGGTAAAACGGGCAGACGCCGCCCATCTTCGACTGGCACATATCGGCCGTGCAGCCTTCGTCCTCCGCCGACAGCCGCAGCCAGGCGCCGCGCTCATTGGGGCCGAGCGAGAGTTCGGTGGTCTCGCCCGTCTCTTCCATCTGGCGCAGCCACACCAGCACTTTCGCCAGCACGCGCATCTCTTCGGGCGTCTTCGGGCGGTGGCGGCGCAGGTTGTCGAGGCGGCGCGGGCAGAGATAGTTGCTGCGGCCCTTGAGCACCGTCGCGCGGAAGTCAACGCCCAGCGTGGCTTGCAAGTCAGGGATGTCTTTATGGATGAGCTGGTCCTGCAGGTTGATGGTGTTGGTTGAGACGATTACGCGCTCGTTGTTTTGCGTGGCCCAGTACGCTGCCGGGATGAGGTAAGCCAGGCTCTTCCCGGTTCCCGTTCCGGCTTCCGCCATCAAATGCCGCCCTTCGGAGAACGCGCGGGCCACGACGCGCAGCATTTCCACCTGCTCGGAGCGGTGCTCGTAATTGGGGAAATGCCTGGAGAACGACCCGCCCGGCTCCAGCACCGCCGCGAGCTCGTCCACGTCGAGCGGCGTTAGTGCGGCCTTGCGCTGCAGCGGGCGCTCGTCCCGCCCTGACTCGCCGAACAGCGGACCAACCGCGCCCCGACGCGCCTTGCGCGCCCCTACTCTTTCTTTCGCGCGCGCCCGCAGGGCCTCCTCGAAGATCAGCCCCGCGCCCCAGGTGATCTCCTCGCCCAGCTGGACGATCTCGGCCAGCAAATCGAGGGGCAATTCCATCGCCTTGTGGACGAGCGCGCGATAGACTTCCATCGTCACGCGGCAATCCACGCTGGCGCGGTGCATGGTGCCCGGCGGGGTGAGCACGCCGATTTCTCTGGCTAACGCCCCCAGATTGTAGCGTACGGCGGTGGGCAGGAGGACCGAAGCCAGATCCAGCGTGTCGAGCGCGTCGTTGTAACGGAGCGCGCGTTTAGCGCGGAGAAAATCCAGGTCAAAACTCACATTGTGCCCGAGGACGGGCGCCTCGCCGACGAACTCTTCCAGTTCCGGAAGCACTGCGCTGATCGGCGGGGCTTTGACCAGCATCGCATCCGTGATGCCGGTGAGCTGGGTGATGTGCAGCGGGACTTTGCGCCCCGGATTGATGAGCGTGGAAAACTCTGCCTCGACCCGGTCGCCTCTGAACCGGATCGCGCCGATCTCGATGATGGCGTCACGGCCCGACTCGAGGCCGGTGGTTTCGAGGTCGAGGGCGACGAGGGTCTTGGCCATAGAGGATGAAGACGCAGAGATTGCTTCGCAGGATGAATTGTGTGGAAGGCAGGCGGATTATATCATGTGCGCGTTGGGCGCGACCCTCGCCCCCATTGCGAAAAGCGTATGGTATCATTCCCGCCCGCAGACGCCAAATCGCGCCGGAGATCGTATGTCAATCCAGACTCCAGAGTGGGTGAAAGACGCCATCTTCTACCAGATCTTCCCCGACCGGTTCGCCAGGAGCGACCAGCTCGAAAAGCCGCGCCATCTCGAACCCTGGGACGCCCCGCCCTCGACTTACGGCTACAAGGGCGGCGACCTGCTTGGCGTCGTCGAGCACCTGGACCACATTCAAGACCTCGGCGCGACGGCGATCTACTTCTGCCCGATCTTTCAGTCGGCCAGCAATCACCGCTACCACACTCACGACTACTATCAGGTGGACCCGCTGCTCGGCGGCAACGAGGCCTTCCTGATCCTGCTGAACGAGGCCCACCGGCGCGGGATGAAAATTATCCTGGATGGGGTGTTCAACCACGCCTCGCGCGGCTTCTTTTACTTCAACGATATCCTGGAGAATGGGCGGCACTCTCCCTACCTTGATTGGTTCAACGTGGACGAATATCCGCCGAACGCCTACGACCTGATGCGCCCGCCGGGCTACGCAGCCTGGTGGGGTCTGCACGCCCTCCCCAAGTTCAACAGCGACAATCCGCAGGCGCGCGAGTATCTCATGCGCGTGGCCGAGCATTGGCTCCGCCTCGGCATTGACGGCTGGCGGCTGGACGTGCCGGGCGAGATTAAGACCGAAGGGTTCTGGGAAGAGTTCCGGCGCAGGGTCAAGGCCATCAACCCGGAGGCTTACATCGTCGGCGAAATCTGGGAGGCCGCCGTGCCTTTTCTGCGGGGCGACCGCTTCGACGCAGTGATGAACTATCCCTTTGCCGAGGCGACGCTGGCCTTCTGTGGCGGCGCGCGCATCAACCCGAAGATGGCAGAGGGCAAGGGCTACAACCCGGCTAGGCGCCTCGACGCCAAAGGCTACGGGGACCGGATCGAATGGCTGCTCGGCTTGTACCCGTGGGAGATCCAGCTCGCCCAGCTCAACCTGCTCGACAGCCACGACGCCGCGCGCGCGATCACACTCGCGGGCGGAGATGCGCCGACCGTCCACCTCGCCACGCTGCTGATGATGACCTACCCCGGCGCGCCGAGCATCTACTACGGCGACGAGATCGGCCTGGAGGGCGGGCTGCCCGATCCCGACACACGCCGCCCGTTCCCCTGGGACAGGCCGCAAGCGTGGAAGCGCGACGTCCTGGCCTATCACCAGGAACTCGCCACCCTCCGCAAGGCGCACCCGGCCCTGCGGCGCGGGACCTATCACCGCCTGCACGCGGACGCAGAGCGCGACGTTTACGCCTTTGGGCGGAAGCTGAGCGACGAGGTGATGCTCGTGGCCGTCAACGTCGCCGAGCACGCGCGGTCAGCCCATATTCCACTTGACGATCTGCTGGCCGAGGGGGCGACGCTGAAAACGCTCTACGGCGGGACGGACCATCATCAGGTCGCCCACAAAAAGCTCCGGGTCATGCTGAAGCCCCGGAGTGGGGTCGTCCTGCGCGCCAGCGGCTCAACTGCGCAATGACCGGAAACGGGGATCGTTAGCCAGCGTCAGCCGCAAGCCCTCGGCGAGGCTGACTCTGGGACGGAAATTCAACTTCTTTTCGGCGAGGGAGAGGTCGGCGCACATGCGGGAGACGCCCCCGCTCTCCGCCTTGCTGAAAATCGGCTCCACGCGCGCCCTGGTCGCGTCGGCCACCAGGCGAGACAAGTCTTTGACGCTGGTCCCCCGCCCGCTGCCGACGTTGATCACCTGGCGGTCCACCGTCTGCGCCGTCGCAGCCGCCGTCATGGCCTCGATCACGTCGTCAACATAGACGTAGTCGCGAGTCTGAGAGCCGTCGCCGTACGCCACCAGCGATCCGCCCGCGAGCGCCTGCCGGAGGAAGCGAGGGATCACCGGGCCGTGCGAGGCCGGGAGGGGCTGCCCCGGCCCGTAGGCGTTGAAGACCCGCAGGGCTACCGTCTCGATGCCCCACAGCGCGCCGATGGTGCGCACGTAATACTCCGCCGCGAGCTTGCTCACCGCATACGGGCTGCGCGGGTTGGGCGGGAGCGCCTCGTGCAGCGGTTGGGTGGCCTGCTCGCCGTACACCGCCCCGGACGACACGAGGATCACCCGGCGCACTCCCGCGTCGCGCATCGCCTCCATCACGCTCACCGTCCCGCCCACGTTCACCGCGTTATATTCGCGCGGATACAGCACCGATTCGGGGACCGAGACGCGCGCCGCGAGATGGTACACGCACTCCACGTCGTGCAGCAGCGTCCACAACTTGGGCCGGTCGTTCACGTCGCCGCGCGTGAACAGCACCTGAGGCGAGAGCCGCGCGGGGTCTCCGGCCGAGAGATCGTCCAGGCCGCGCACCGAATGCCCGGTCCGCGCCAAATGATTCGCCAGCGCCGATCCCAGAAAACCCGCCGCTCCTGTCACGAGAAAATTCATACGCAGTGCTCAAATGAAGAATGGGGGACAAGATTATAGCATGGGCGCTGCCCAGCAGATTTCGAATGCGGAGTGACTTTCGCTCGATTGTGATTCATCGCCCAATCAGAGTATGATGCGCCCATGTCCCGTTGGATTCGCATCGGCGACCTCGCCCTGACGTATCTGGGTTGGGGAGTCTTCGCGCTGGCGCTGGCCTTCATCCTGGCCAAAGACGCCTCGGTCGCGCTCGACACGCCCGCCCGCGTGCGCGCCTACATTCGCGCGGTCGAGTTTGATTTCGTGGACTGGACGCTCGACGCGCTCGGCTTCAAGGCCCGCCAGTCAAGCGTGGACGAGCAGGCGTTCCTCTCCAACAGCGACCAGACGCGCCGGGTGCGCGACTATTTCGATCTGATCTTCCGGCTGGAAGGCGTGCGGCGCGAGATCGAGAAGCAGTACGCCGACCCGGCGGTGAAAGACCCCGCCGCCGAGACGGCCGGGCTGCGCGCGATGGAAGCCGACCTCCGCGCCCAGGCGGGGAAACTGCAACCCCTCGCGGAATCCATCCTCCAGGAGCAGATCTCGGTCATCCTCGCCGAGCAGGGGCTGGTCCTCGGTGGCCAGCCGGTCCCCCCCGTGTCATTTCATTTCACTGCGCTGCCCTACGCGCTGATCGTCTCCCCGCGCGCGGCGATCCGGCAGGACGCCAACCTGGACGTGAGCGGCGACCTGACGCTCGAGCAACAGGTGGCGCTCGAGGAGCGCGTCGCGCGCGAACTGGACGTGTCCACACTCATCGTCGGGCTGGGCGGCATCGGCACTTACCCGACGATGGTGCTGCAGCACAGCGACCTCAACTGGATTGTCTCGGTGACCGCGCACGAATGGACGCACAACTACCTGACGCTGCACCCGTTGGGCCTCAACTACGAGACTTCGCCCGAGCTGCGCACGATGAACGAGACGACCGCCGAGATTGTCGGCGATGAAATCGGGGCGATGGTGATGAAGCGGTATTATCCTGACCTTGCGTCCCCGCCGTCCCCGTTTCGAAACCTCCTGCGGCGCGAGCAACCCGCCGGGCAGACTCGGCGCGCGCCGGACTTCGAGTTCCGGACGGAGATGCGCGCCACGCGCGTCCGGGTGGACGAGTTACTGGCGCAGGGCAAAGCGCCGGAGGCCGAGGCTTACATGGAAGAGCGCCGCAAGTTCTTCTGGGATCACGGCTATCAGATCCGCAGGCTTAACCAGGCCTACTTCGCCTTTTACGGGGCGTACGCGGCAGACGGGGGCGCGCCGGGCGCGGACCCGGTCGGCCCGGCGGTGCGCCTGCTCCGCCGCCGCAGCCCGAACCTCAAGTATTTTCTGGACACTATGGCGTGGTTTACGAGCTTTGAGCAGCTGAAGGGAGTTTTGGGACTTAGTAATCAGTGATCAGTAAGCAGTGAGCGCCTGATCACTGATTACTATCACTGTCCTCTACCACGCGCTCAAAATCCCCGCGAGCAGCGCCGCGCGTTGCGGCAGGCTGGCGACGACGACGTGCTCCCGCTCCGAGTGCGCGCCGTTGCCCAGCGCCCCAAGGCCATCCAAAACCGGGATGCCGAGCGGGGCCACGAAGTTCGCATCCGACCCGCCGCCAGTTCCTCCTTCCCCAATTTTCATCCCCAGGGTCGCCGCAATCGCCTGCGCTTTTTTGAAAGTCGTCATCATCCGCTCGTCGCGCGGCATGGGCGGGCGGTTGAGGCCGCCTTTCACCTCCAGCGAAGTCCCCGGCAGCACGGGGGTGAGCGCGCGCATCCATTGGGTGATGCGCTCCGCTTCCTCCGGGGTCATCACGCGCATGTCCACGCGAACACGAGCCTCGTCCGGCACCACGTTCGGGCGCGAGCCGCCGCCGATGACGCCGACGTTGACCGTCGTGCCTCTTTCGTAGTCGGTGAGCTTCTGCACTGCGAGGACGTGGTGGGCGATCTCCTCAATCGCGTTCCGCCCGGTCTCGTGGTTCGTCCCCGCGTGGGCCGCCTTGCCGCGCGCGACGATCTCGAAATCGCCCACACCCTTGCGCCACGTCTTAAGCGAGCCGTCGGGCAGGCACGGCTCGAGACACAGCGCCAGCGCCGCTTTTTTCGCCAGCCGTTCGATGACTGCGCGGGAATAAGTGCTGCGGGTTTCCTCGTCCGAGGTGAACAGGGTTGTGATCGGGCGCGCAGGCCACTCGCCTATGTCTTTGAACGCGGCCAACACGGTCAACGCCAGCGCGATGCTGGCCTTCATGTCCACCACGCCCGGCCCCATCACTTTGTCGTTCACTTCCCGCCAGGGTTGGCGGGCCAGCGTGCCCAGGCCAAACACCGTATCCATGTGGCACAAAACCAGGAGGCCCTCTTCGCCCTCGCCCCACTGGCCGATGACGTTGTCGCCGACGGCGGTCTGCGCGTCAATCGTCACCGCCGCCCCGAGGCGGCCCAACTCCCCGGCGACGACAGCCCCGAGCCGGTCCACCGCCGCCTTGTCGGTGGACGGCGATTCAATTTCGACCAGGCGTTTGAGCAGGGCGACCATCTCGCCCGTTCGACCGGCAAAATCAGTGATTGAGAGCATGGTCTAGCCTCCAGGAGCCGAACTTATTCAAGTACATAACGCGGATAAGTCTGCTTGGCGCGCTCGGCTTCGCGCAGGTCAATCTCGACGGTGACGAAGGCGCGCTCGCGCGAGGTCAGGCCCAACACCTGACCATCCGGGCCGACGATCCAGCCTTGCCCGCCCAGGTCGGCCGCGCGCCCGGCGGGGTTGACGTGATTGGAGGACAGGCAGAACGCGCCCGAGGCAATCGCCGCTACGCGCCCGCCCGTCAGCCACTTCTCGACCGTCCCCTTCTCGGTCGCGCGCGGGTTGGCGATGATATGCGCGCCCGCCCTGCCGTAAGCCCTGGCGCGTTCCATGAACCAGAGATCGGTGCAAATCTGAAAGCCGATTTTCGCGCCGTTGCTCTCGATGGGGGTGAACTGGCCGTCGCCACGCTGATACCACGACGCCTCCCAAAACCCATCTTCGTCCGGCAGATAGTATTTGACGTGGGCCGCGCGGTAGCCCACCCCCGCCTCCCAGACGAAACCCTCGTTGAGCCGCTTCTCGCCGCGGTTCACGGGGCGCGAGCCGAGGACAACCGCCGGCGCGAGTTCCAGTAAATGCGCCTGCCAGGCGTCATGCGCGGCGATCAGCGCCTCCCAGATCGCCCGGTCGAATCGCCGCCGCCACGCGAACCAGGGGTAAAAGGGCATTTCGGGCAGGAGCACGAGGTCGCTGGCCTCCGCCCGGACGTGCGCCGCGAGCCGCTCCCAGTCGCGCGCAAACTCCTCCGCGTCGTCGCCCAATTCGCAAACGGTGACTTTCATACGGAACAAAAACAACACCGCCCCTACGCGGCGGTGTTTCTCAGGCGGAGAGGGCGGGATTTGAACCCGCGATGGTGTAACCCATACGCGCTTTCCAGACGCGCGCCATAGGCCAGACTAGGCGACCTCTCCGGGCGAGCGAGATTATACCACGCCTATCCCGGGAACATCGTCTCCAGTAGTTCCGGGGCGTACCGCGCGGCCATGTCCGACGAGATCGAGCTGCTCCTGCAGATCTCCGCGTAGAGCTGCGCCGAACGGCGCGGGGAGCGGGCGAGCGTCTCCGTGTCCAGCGCATACAAGCCGAAGCGGTGCGTCCAGCCGCGCTCCCACTCGAAGTTGTCCACCAGCGACCAGTAAAAGTAGCCGCGCACGCCCCAGTTGAAGTTCACCGCCTTCCACAACTCGCGCAGGTGCGTCAGGATGTAGCGCGGGCGCATTCTGTCCGCCGCGTCGCCTACCCCATTTTCGGTGACGTAGATAGGCAGCCCCTGCATACAGGCCCACTTGAGCGCCTGGTAGAAACCGGGGGGATAAGCGGCTGTCCACTGGCCCTCGTCATCCGGCTCCGCATCCGGCGGAAACGAGCGGCGCGTGAACAACTCACCTGGGTTGGTCAGGTCAAACCGCGCCAGCTCGGCGGTGTAGTAGTTGAGGCCAAAATAATCCTGCGTCCCTTTCGCTTGTGGGACCCGGACGGAGGGGCCAAGCGCCTGCCGCAGTCTGCCAGTCTGGATGGCGTCGGGGAACAGGCCGCTGAAAAGGTTGAACTGCGTCCGCGCCGCCCAGGCGTCCGGCCCAAAGCCCGGATGCGCCGGCTCGATGGGGCGGACGTGGATCGCCAGGCCGACGCGCGCATCCGGCTGCAATGCATGAATGGCATGGTACGCCGCCGCGTGCGCCTTCAGGATGTTCTGCGCGACTTGCGGGACCAGCCGCAGATCGTGTTTACCCGGCGGCCAGAGGCCTTTCAGCCACCCAAACATGAGGTAGACGTTCGGCTCGTTGATCGTGCACCACAGGCGCACGTGCTCGCCCAGCGCCTTCACCACTTTGCGCGTGTACCGCTCAAACAGCGTCACGGCCTCGCCCGTTTCCCAGGCAGCCCGCTCGGCGACCCACCGCGGATTGACGAAGTGATGGAGCGTGACGAGCGGCTCGAGGCCGCGCTCGCGCAGGCCCAGGATCATCTGACGGTAATGATCGAGCGCATCCTCGTCCCAGCGCGCGGGGGTCGGCTCGACGCGGCTCCACTCCACGGACATCCGCAGCGCGGCGTGCCCGTCCCCGGCAGCACGGTCAAAATCCTCGCGCCAGCGCCGGCCCTCCCACCAATCGCACGCCCGCGCGGACTTGTGCCCCTGCGCGATGCGCCCCACCCCCTGCTCCCACTCCCACCAGTCAGTATTCAGGCTGTTGCCCTCGACCTGATAACCGGCCGTCGCCGTCCCCCACAGGAAGCTTGGCGGAAAAGAATGTGTGGCTTCAGCCATTCAGTCGTCAGTAGACAGTCGCCAGTAGACAGAAGTTCCGCTATCAGCTATCTGCTACCCACTCACCGCCTGTCCCACATACTCCCTCAAGCCTGTGTCTCTGAACCCCACCGCCTCCGTCAGCCGGATGGAAGCCTCGTTGGATTCGGCGACGACGTAGAGCGGCGTGCGCCCGGAGTTGAGGACCGTCCCGACCACCGACGCGACGACTGAGCGCCCCCAGCCTCGGCCGCGCGCCGCCGGATCGGTGTAGACAAAAATCTCGGCGAACGAGGGTGATTGCCAGTTCACGCCCGCCACGGCGCCCACGCCCCCAGCCGTGCGGATTTCGCAGCGCGGCGCGCCGTCGGCGCCCGTGCTCGTCACCGCCAGCGCATTGATGTCGGGTTGATAATGCCGGGGGTCGAGGCGGTAAACGCGATGCAGTTCGACGTCGGTCAGGACGAGATGCTTGTTCGCCCAGCCCGCCAGGGCGACGGGGATGGTCAGGTACATCGGCCTCCCGGGCGGCAGCCCCACCTGGAAAAGCGCCTGGGCCGCCGCCTCCGTCAGGGCGCGGAACGTCACGAGCGGACGGAATAAATCCATCCCGGTCCGCGCGCGCACCAGAAAACCATCCGCGCGATCCAGCACATCGCCTGTATGAACAAACAGCTCGGCGCGCTGCGGCGGGTAGTGAAAAGCGTAATACGTCGCCAGCGCATCGGCGGGGGAACGCTCGTCCAACAGGGGTCGAATGCTGGCCCGGAGGGTCTCGCGCGAGGCAGGCGCGGTCATGGCAGGCAGTATAGCATGAGTCCGATGTGACGAGTTGCCCCCTCAAAATATGACATATCCCACTAGCAAGATGACATTCTGCGTCTATGCTATCAGAGAGAAAGTGTTGTCACCTTTGTAGAGGCAGATTGGCCACAATGGCCGACGCAGTCAACCACTCCGAACTCAGCGTGCTGGCGGTTACACAGGGCCAGTGGGGGGAACGCATTGCCGACTATGTAGGCCGTCATCCTCCACCTTCGTGGACTGTTCACCGCTGGGCCGCGCCGCGCGCGCTTCCCCTCGTCGTGGACGACCCGGCGGATTATCTGCCGCGCGCCCTGCCCGCGGTGGATCTCATCCTCGCGCTGGGCGACACGCCAGCCGTGGCCCAACTGATCCCGGACGTCGTCCGCCTGACCGGTGCGAAGTCGGTCATCGCGCCGATTGACCGGAATGAAAGCCTGCCGCCGGGACTCGTCGCGCAGCTCCGCCGCTGGCTCGCGGACCTGGGCGCGGTCGCGGTCTTCCCCAAGCCGTTCTGCTCGCTCACCGAAACCACGTACAACCGGCCGCCCATCGTCGAGCAGTACGACGATCCGCGCATCCGGCGCTTTGCCGCCGCGTTCGGCGCGCCGCGCTTTGAAGTCAGGGTGAACGGCGACCGCCGCATTGAGGGCGTGAAAGTGGGGCGCGGCTCGGCCTGCGGCTGCGCCGATTTTGTGGCGCAGGGGTTGCCGGGCTGCCCGGTAGACGAGGCCGAACACGAGGCCGGGATGCTGCACCACCACTACCCCTGCCTCGCCAGCATGAACCAGGATGCGGATTACCAGGACACGCTGATGCACGTCTCCGGCCACCTCCTGCGCGAAGCGGTGAAAAAGGAAATCAAAGACTATCTTGAACCGGCGCCATACCTGAGGCCGGAGGGGAGGGCGGATGGATAGGGGGAAATCCCGAACTCCAAATCCTAAATCTCAAATCTCTCGCGTCTCATCTCACTCTTTAACTTGGTACCTGATTCTCAATTCTCACTCCGCCGCAGGAGGCTCACATGGCAAAGACTCGCACCAATCCGCAACGCAGCATTGATCCCGCAGCGCAGCAAATGCTCATTCGCGCCGAGGAACTCGGCCTGGGCACAGCCTTCACCCGCGCCGAGGCGATGGCCGCCTGTCCGATCGGTATCGGCAATTCGGCCGGCATCTGCTGCAAGAACTGCTTCATGGGCCCGTGCCGCCTGACCAAAGAGGGCCAGGTCGGCGTGTGCGGCGCGACGGTGGAGACGATCGCGGCGCGCAACCTCGCCCGCGCCGTCGCCGCCGGCTCCGCCGCGCACTCGGACCACGGGCGCGACGTGGCCTTCACGCTGCTCGCCGCCGCCGAGGGCCAGGCGCAGGGCTACGAGATCCGCGACCTCACCAAGCTGCTGGTGGTCGCGCGCAAGTTCGGCGTCCCCACCGAGAAGCGCACGGTCGAAGACATCGCGAAGGACGTGGCGCACAAAGCCATTGCGCAGTTCGGCCAGCAGACCGGCGAATTGATCTACGTCAAGACCGCGCCGAAGAAGCGGCAGGAGCTCTGGCGCAAGTATGGCGTCGTCCCGCGCGGGATTGACCGCGAGGTGGTGGACGTGCTGCACCGCACGCACATGGGCGACGACCAGGAGCCGGAGCACATCCTCAAGGGCGCCATCCGCTGCGCGCTCGCCGACGGCTGGGGCGGCTCGATGCTCGCCACCGACCTCTCCGACATCCTCTTCGGGACGCCCGCGCCGCGCGTGGGGCAGGTCAACCTCGGCGTGCTCAAAGACGACGAAGTCAACATCGTCCTGCACGGCCACGAGCCAACACTGTCCGAGATGATTGTCAGGGCGGCGAGCGAGCCGGAGATGATCGAGTACGCCAGGAGCAAGGGCGCGAAAGGCATCAACCTGGCCGGCATTTGCTGCACCTCGAATGAGATTCTGCTGCGGCAGGGCGTGCCCTCGGCCGGTAACTTCCTGCACCAGGAGCTGGCGCTGCTCACGGGCGCGGTCGAGGCGATGGTGGTGGACGTGCAGTGCATCATGCAGGCCCTCCCCAACCTGGCCGCCAAGTTCCACACCAAGTTCATCACGACCTCGCCGAAGGTGAAGATCACGGGCGGGATGCACATCGAGTTCGACGAGCACAAGGCGCTCGATCAGGCGCGCGAGATCGTGAAGATCGCGATTGACAACTATCCCAATCGCGGCGCGATCACCATCCCGGCGATCACCAACGACATCATCCCCGGCTTCTCGCAGGAGTACATCAACTACATGCTCGGCGGCACGTACCGCGCCTCGTTCCGCCCGCTCAACGACGCCATCATGTCTGGGCGCATCCGGGGCGTGGCCGCGGACGTGGGCTGCAACAACCCGCGCACCACGCAGGACAAGACGCACGAGTTTCTGGTGCGCGAACTGCTGAAGAAAGACGTGCTCGTCGTGCAGACCGGATGCGGCGCGCTGGCCGCCGCGAAGTACGGCTACTCGGTCGGCGAGGCCGCCCTGGAATATGCGGGGCCGGGCCTGCGCGAGGTGTGCGAGGCGACCGGGATGCCGCCCGTGCTGCACATGGGGTCGTGCGTGGACAACACCCGCATCCTCACCGTGCTCACGCAGATGGCGCAGGAAGGCGGCCTGGGCGACGACATCTCCGACATCCCCGCCGTGGGCCTCGCGCCGGAGTGGATGAGCGAGAAGGCGCTCGCTATCGGCGTGTACGCGGCGGCCTCGGGCGCGTATGTCATCTTCGGGATTGACTCGCCCGTTGGCGCGTCCGACGAGGTCGTGCGCGTGATGACCGAGACGTGGGAGAAAGTCCTCGGCGGCAAGATGGAGTTCGTCACCAGCGACGAGGAGATGCTGCAGAAGACGCTCGCGCACATTGACGCCAAACGCGCCGCGCTCGGCCTGCCCGCCTACGACCCAAAGCGCTTCGGGCGCAGCGGCGACTGGCGCGTGCTTGAGGTGTATGAGCGCCAGGAGGCGTCGGCTGAAGCGCTGTATGGAGGGTAAGGCAGTGAGATCAACCAACGTCGGCGAAGTAATTTTGAACTCACAGGAGTGACCCCATGTCCCGATACATCGCAACCCGCGCCATCACTGGCGCACACCAGGTCGTCAACGAATTCGAGGGCCTGCTGACCCAGGCGCTCACCGAAAAAGGGCCGGACACGCCCATTGCGTTCCCGAACACGGCGTACTACCTGCCCTTCATCCTCGGCATGACCGGGCAGCCGGTCGAGAAACTCGGGGACCTGCAGCCTGTGCTCGACACCGCCAAAAAACTTCTGCACCCTGCGCCGCCTGACCGCCGTTGGACGCCCTACCTGGGACAGACGCTCGACGCAGGGATGGCGACGCTGTTCGCGGAAGAGGGCATTGAGGCCGTGCGCTTCGCCTACGGCCACGAGCCGCAGAAACTGCCCGGCTTCCGGCTGGCGGGCGGCACCTCGTTCACCAACCCGGAGTTCGACAAAGATGGCGATGGCCACCTGAACGGGCCGATTGACGACATCCAGCTCCGGTCGTGGGGCATTCAACTCGTGGACGGACGCATGCCGGGGTTCGCGGCTATCGTCGGGTGCGCCAAGTCCAACGAGGTCGCGGTCAAAATCGTGCGGGAACTGCAGCGCCGCAACATCCTCACCTTCCTCTCCGGCAACGTCAACGGGCGGAGCATCATCCACCAGTTGATGGAAGAAGGCGTGGAGCTGGGCTACGACACTTACACCGTGCCCTTCGGCCTCGATACCTACAGCGCCATTTACGCCCTCGGCTTCGCCACGCGCTCGGCGCTCACCTTCGGCGGCCTCAAGGGCGGCATGGCGCGCGACATCCTGCTCTACAACAAGAACCGTGTGTTTGCCTTCGTGCTCGCGCTCGGCGAAGTGGACGACATCAAATACGCGACGGCGGCCGGCGCGATCAGTTTCGGCTTCCCCGTCATCGCCGACACGGTCATCCCCGAGATTCTGCCGACGGGCGTGACGACTTACGAGCACGTGGTTTCGATGCCATTCAACGAGATCGAGGGCAAGGACGACTTGGAGCGCGTGGAGAGGCTGGTGCAGAAGTGCATCGAGGTGCGCGGGGTCAAGATCAAGCTGACCGAAGTCCCCGTGCCGGTCCCTTACGGCTCGGCGTTCGAGGGCGAGGTCGTCCGCAAGAACGACATGCGCATCGAGTTCGGCGGCAAGCATTCGCGCTGCTTCGAGTATCTGCGGATGCTGGACTTCGACGCGGTGGAGGACGGCAAGATCGCCGTCGTCGGCCCGGACTTTGCAGACCGGCCGCTGGGCGCGGCGATAGATCTGGGCGTCGTCGTGGACGTGGCCGGACGCAAGATGCAAAAAGATTTCGAGCCGGTGCTGGAGCGGCAGATCCACCACTTCGTCAACGGCGCGTCGGGCGTCCAGCACATCGGCCAGCGCGACATCGCCTGGATCCGCATCAGCCGGAACGCCGCCGACAAGGGCTTCAACCTGCGGCACTTCGGCGACATCCTGCACGCACGCTTCCATGCCGACTTCGGCGCGATCGTGGACAAGGTGCAGGTGACGATCTACACCGACTCGGCCGAGATGGAGAAGTGGCTGGCGACGGCCCGCGCGGCTTACGACGAGCGCAACATCCGCCTCGGTAACATGACCGACGAGAGTGTGGAGGAGTTCTACTCGTGCACGCTGTGTCAGTCGTTCGCGCCGAACCACGTCTGCATTGTGACGCCGGAGCGCCTCGGGCTGTGCGGCGCGTACAACTGGCTCGACTGCAAGGCCTCGTACCAGATCAATCCCACTGGCCCGAACCAGCCCATCAAGAAGAGTTCGACGCTCGACCCGACGAAAGGCTACTGGCAAGGAACGGACGATTTCGTCGAAGGGGCGTCGCACCAGCAGGTGACCAACGTGGCGGTGTACTCCATTATGGAGAACCCGATGACGGCCTGCGGCTGCTTCGAGTGCATCGCCATGGTCATCCCCGAGGCCAACGGGGTCATGATCCTCAGCCGCGAGGACACGAGTATGTCTCCCGCCGGGATGACGTTCTCCACGCTCGCGGGCATGGCGGGCGGCGGTCTGCAGACCCCCGGCATCATGGGCCACGGCAAGTTCTACATCATCAGCCCCAAGTTCATCTCGGCAGACGGCGGCTTCAAGCGCGTGGTGTGGATGTCGTCCATCCTCAAAGAGCAAATGGCCGAGCAGCTCAGGAAGGTGGCCGAACGCGAGGGCGATCCCGACTTGGTTGACAAGATCTGCGACGAACGGATTTCAACGGATGTGGAAGGGTTGGTCGCCTACATCACGGAGAAGAACCACCCGGCGCTGAGCATGCCGCCGTTGCTGTAGGATGGAGGACGGAGGACGGCAGACGGAGGACGAATGCTATCGTCCTCCGTCATGCGTCCTTCGTGATCCTGTTCATCCATGACCCCGGCCCGCCGTCGCTTTCGCCGCTTCGTGCTGTTTGGCGCTTTCAGCCTGTTCGGACTGTGCCTTACGGTCACCCTCCTTTCGGCGTTGAGCAACCGCGACCTGCCAACCGGCCCGGCGGTGCTGGACCGGCTCGACCCGCTGGACAAGGCCCGCCTGCAAGAGACTCTGCATCTGAAGCAGGCGTTAGGCGTCGTCGTCTGGCCGGGTTGGGGGCAAGCCGACATACCCATCATCTTGTGGAATAACCGGTATTCCTTTCTGATCGGCCTTGCCAACCCGCCTGCCGATTGGGAGAGAGTGCCGGACGATGATCTTGCGGGCCAGCCGTACTATCGGAAGCCCACTGTGAACTCGCAGAACTTTGCCGTGAGCGTGGCAGGTCAATGGGTTGCGAGCATGGCGACAAAATGGGAGACCGACAACTTCCTCATCTCCCAGTTCCGCAAAATGATGCCTGGCCCGCTCAAGCCGGTGTTCCCCTACCGGTTGTTGATCCAACCAAGCGAAGCGCAGATCTCCGGCGTGTTGCACGAGTCCTTCCACGTGTATCAGGCCGAAGCTGCTCCATCCTACTTTGAGGACGCAGAGAACGCTTATCTGGACGAAACGCGCTATTGGACGGCGGACACGGCCATGCATGAGGCGTGGGCAACCGAGATCAATCTTCTGGCACGCGCCGTCGAGGCAAAGTCGAGCGGCGAGGCGGCGGAGCTGGCACACCAGTTCTTATCTCAACGCGACCAACGGCGGGCGGCGCACGGACTGGATGCGGCGCTGGTGGACTACGAGCGCCGGATCGAGTGGCTGGAAGGATTAGCCAAGTACATCGAACTCGCCATCTGGCGGGAGGCCTCGGCGAGTTCGGACTACGCCCCGCTGCCGGTTCTGACTGACGACCCCGATTTCAAAAAATACGCCTCCTTCGCGCAACGCTGGTCACAGGAACTGGATCAGATGAAACGGCAGGCGACGCTCGAAGGCGACATCCGTTTTTATTACACCGGCATGGCTCAAGCCATGCTGCTGGACCAGCTGATGCCGGGCTGGAAAGCGCGTGCGCTGACCGAGTCGATGACAGTGGAAGATTTGCTGCGCGAGGCGCTGCAACAGCCTCATCCAATGGTCACCGCAAGTCGCGCACGCACCCGGCAAAGAAAATAGAGGCGCAGCATTGGTCGCGCTGGAGAGATTCCCATGAAACATTTGGGAGAGGAATGACGATGCTGCTCGTGCGCGACGTGATGACGATTGGCGTGCCGGTCTGTCGCGATACGGAAACGTGCGGTGCCGTGGCGGCGCGGTTGAATGGCGAGGCGGTGGTTGTATTAGATGAAGATGGGATGGCGTGCGGCTGGCTGACGCGGGAGCAGCTGCTGGCCGAGGATGCAACGCGGCCCGTGGGCGCGGTGATGGACGAGGTCATCCCCACGGTGGCCCCTGACATCCCGGCGGAGGCAGCCGCGCAGTTGATGCTTGACCGCGAGGTGGAATATCTATTCCTGATGCACGACTGGCCCGGCGAGCCGAGGCCATCAGCCATGATTTCACGGAAGGCCGCAGAGAAGCGGCTGAGGGAAAGCCATGAAACCCAGTGACTTCTACATTCACCTCAATTAGAGTTGTTTTCTCAATCCTGCCGATTGCCCAATCTGGCAGCAGGTGGTTGGATTCGGCGCACTTTCCAGTTTGACTGACAACCAGACCTTTAGGGTCTTCAAGACCCTAAAGGTCTTTTCCTTAAAGAGACCCGGCTGCGACATCACATTCCAAGAATCAGTCTGCAATCCGACTTTCGCCTGATGACGCGCCCCCTGGCTGCGCTACCTGCACTTCGCTCTTAGCCTGAGCCTGGTGCTGGTGCTCTTCTTCGCCTTTGACTACACCCGCGGCGCGGCGGGCCGCACGGCAGTGATCTGGTTCTTGATGCGAGAAATTGTGCCCGATGGACGTGCGCATCAGCGATTACGTCCTGAACGGCGAGCGCGTTCTGACCACCGAGTGCAGCCTGTGCCAGACGTGCATCACCGTCTGCGCCCACGACGCGCTGAAACTGGGTTTTGGTTTCGACCTGGGCGGGAAAGACCTGCTTGCGGGAGCGCGCGCCGAAGATGGAGCGCGAGATGGCGGCAGCCGCAGTGCGTGATTAAGAAGGATCAGGAGTGCTGATTTTTTTCTTGCCGCTTGTTGTTCCCTATGTTATTATCTCGCCCGGCAGTATGCCTGCGCTGCGGGGCAAATGCATCTGATGCGACATTCTCGGGTGGGTGGGGAGGCGCCTCGCAAGAGGAGACTCCCCGCCTTCTTTTTGGTGAAAGCGTCTGCCGATCGGCAGCGCTCGTATCGGTGGGGAGCGAGTTAACCTGTGAACCGTTATCCATTGTCTCCGACGCTTGTGCGTCGTGTCGTCAATCTCAGTCTCCTTCTCGCGCTCCTGTCAGGGTGCAAGTCTGCGCCAACGCCTGGCCCAGGGACTCCGCCGCCCGCCCTGACGCAGACGCATGAGGCCGCGTTGACGGCGACGCCGGGCGCTCAGATCGCTTACCTGCCGCTCGTGGGCGCGGGAGGCGCTGCGCCCACATCCACGCCGGAACCTTCGCCGTACCCCGCGCCTCCTACGCCTGAACTGCCTCCAACCCCGGCGCCTACGCCTACCTCCGCGTGGCCTGAGCCTCCCGCCGGCCTGACGACCAGCAAGCTGGGGCTGCACGTCGTCCGCAACGAAGACCCGTATATCATGGAATTCGTCCGGCACGCTCACCCGCGCGTGATGAAGGGGTTGGACGACGACGCTTGGTTGTCCGAGGTGAAAGCAGTTTCCCCGGACATCGTCACGGTCGGGCGTTTCGTCGGCGAGGAGGCCGATGTCCAGGAGCATTGGCCTGATACGACCGACCCGGTCGCGGCGGCGCGAGCCTATGTGGCTAGGTTTCTGGAACGATATCGGCTTAACTCAGGCGTGGACTACTGGGAAGGCTGGAACGAGTTTAATGCGGTCATACCGGAGCGTTGGACCTGGTTCGCCAAATTCGAAGCAGAGCGCGCGTGCCTGATGCAAGCGCATGGCTTGCGCGCCGCGGTGGGCGGTTTTCCAATGGGGACGCCGGAGTACAGTGCGATGGCGCTGTTCCTGCCCGCGCTGGAGGCGGCGCACCGGTGTGGAGGCATCTTCACGCTGCACGAAGGCGTCATGCCCACCATCGGCTGCGGCCTCGAGACCAACCGCCCTGGTATCATCCCCGGCGCGCCGGCGCTTTCGGTCCCGGCGGGGCCGATCATGATGCGCTACCGGTTCTGGTACGAAGTGTATCTCAAGCCGCGCGGCCTGGGCGACCTGCCGCTGGTCATCAGTGAGTTGGCGATTGGCGGCATTGATCCCAACTCTCCGTGCAATGGCCCCGGGGGGGACTCTTGGAAAACGTATCAAGACTGGTGGGTTCAGCAAGGCGTCGGCCTGACCGGACCGGATGCTTACGTGAATGTGCTGGCCTGGTACGATTCGGAAATGCGCCGGGATCCGTATGTGATCGGCGCGACGATCTTCACCGCCGGCTCGGTGAGCGAGTATTTGGGCTGGACGGAATTTGACCTGCATGATGTGCTCATCCCGCTGGCGCATTATGCGGTCAGCCAGCCATGAGGCCTTCTTTGGCCCTGACCCGCAGCCAGTTCCGGGCTCTCGTCGGCCTGGCGTTCGCCTTCGCGGGTATTCTGGCGGGATTGTCGCTGATCCTGCTGCCGACGCTGCCCGGCGCGCCGCCGGCCTCTCCGCCGACTTTGAGCGCTAATCCGCCCGATACTGAGCCGGCGGCAACACCCGCCTCCCCGGAGGGTTCGTCTGCTTTGACGTTAGCGAGCCAGGCGACGGCGACCGTGGCGCCAACTGCCGGCGCTGGTTTGATCGCCACCCAGCCGATTGTCCGTGAGACCGACGCGCCTCCCCGCGCCTCGCCATCGGCGCTGCCGATTTGGACCGCGACGCTCGCCGCCACGCTGCCGGTCACACCGATAGCCTCTGCCACAGCCGGGTTGAGCCTGACGCCAGCGAATCCCTCGCGGGCGCTGCCGGCCGGATGGCCGCAAACTTTCCCCGAGCTCACGGCGAGCAAGTTGAGCGTCCACGTGGTCCGCAACGAAGACCCGCAGGTGATGCAGATGGTGCGGCAGGCTCATCCACGCCTGATCAAGGCAGTAGATGATGTGGGCTGGCTGGCGGAGGTCAAGCAGGTTTCGCCTGGAACAATCATTATTGGGCGGTTTACCGACGTCAAAAGCGATACGCTGGAAGAGTGGACGGAGACGAAAGATCCTCAGACGGCGGCGCGGGAATATGTCGCCGCTCACCTGGAGCGCTATCGCCGCAACCCGGCCGTGGACTTTTGGGAGGGCTGGAATGAGTTTTCCGCGGTCCCGCCTGAGAGCTGGGTCTGGTTCGCTAGATTCGAAGCCGAGCGGGCCTGTCTGATGCAGGCGCACGGCCTGCGCGCCGCCGTGGGCGGCTTTCCGCCGGGGACGCCCGAATACGGTGAAATGGCGTTGTTTGCGCCCGCGCTGGAGGCGGCTCACCGCTGTGGAGGCATCTTCACGCTCCACGAGGGCGTGATGCCCATCATTGGCTGCGGCGTCAGCGCGACCGACCCGGAGGTGCGCATCCCCGGCGCGCCGGATTTTCCGGGCGTCGCCGTGGGGTACATGACCGTGCGTTATCGCTACTGGTACGAGGGCTTCCTCAAGCCTCGTGGGGTGGGCGATCTGCCGCTTGTCATCAGCGAGCTGGCGCTGGGCGGCTTTGTGGAGGATTCGCCGTGCAACGGGCCGGGCGGCGCGGACTGGAAGTCATTTCAGAAGTGGTGGGTGCAGCAGGGAGTGGCCGCAACCGGCCCGGAGGCCTATATGAAAGTGCTCGCATGGTACGATCAGTTGATGCGCGAAGACCCGTATGTTTTAGGCGCGACGATCTTCACCGCGGGAGCGATCAGCCCTGAATTGAACTGGAATGATTTTGACGTGCATGAGGTCCTGCCGCTTCTGACGGATCATCTCCTGCAGTCGAGGTGAGTGGAATTTGGAAAGGCCGGTCACGGATTTAGCGCAATCCACCCCGGCGTCGAGGCCCTCGGCGGCGGCTGATATGCGGCGCTTGTTCGGCTCGCCTCGGGTCTGGGGGGCCACCCTCGCGCTGATCGCCTTCACGCTCTGGCTCCGCCTGCGCCAGTTGGGCTATTACGCCGAGATGGGGGTGGATCAATCTATCACCCTCAACCTGGCCCTCGAATGGGTGCATGGCGGCCCGCTCCCCTTGGTCTCGATGAAGTCCTCCATCGGCGTGTTCAACCCGCCGCTGGCCGAGTACCTCTACGCGCTGGCTTTGGCCCTCCATCCTGACGTGCTCAGCGTGCCCTGGGTTGTCGCGCTGGTTAATCTGGCCGGGCTGCTGGCCGCGGGACTGGCGACCACGCGCGTCTTTGGCTGGCGGGTAGGCTGGTGGGCAACGCTGTTGTTTTGTGTCAATCCGTGGGTCGTGCACTTCAGCCGGTCGGTGTGGATGCAGAACTTCGCGCCCGGCTTCGCCGCGCTGTTGTATGCCTGCGTTCTCCTGTACTTCACCTACGATCAACGCCCGGTCTATTTGATCCTGGCCGCGGTGTTCCTGTCGGCCACCATTCAGGTCCACTTGACGGCCGCCGTGTTGTGCCTGGCGCTGCTGATCGTGGGCGCGCGCTTTTTCCGGCGTCTGAAAATCCGGCCGTTGCTTCTGGGCGGGGTTATTTTCTTGCTAAGTTTTGCGCCATTCATCATCTATCAGCTCAGGACTGGCCTGGAGGACTGGCAGGCTCTGCAAGATTCTCTCAACCAGTCACCTTCCGAGACGAATCTGGCGCCTGTGTTGATCGCCCTCGATCTACTGCAGTCCAAGGGCATCTATGCCACACTCGGGAGCGCGGCGGAGCGGTGGCAGGCGCTGGACCCGTGGGGGGCAAGAGTGGATGGCCTGGTAGCGGTTCTTTTTGGCCTGGCCGTCGCCCTCGCGACGTGGCGCGTGACGCGCCAGGCCTGGTCTTCTCGCTGGCGCGGCGGCTGGCCCCCGCAGGTGGAAGCCCAGTTCATCATGCTGATATGGTTGTTTACGCCGATCCTGGTCTATCTCCGTCACAGCTATTATCTGCAAAATTACTACTTCACCTATCTCTGGCCCATACCGTTCGTCTTGTTGGCCCTTCTGGCCGACAGCACCTACGTGTGGCTGGCTGACCTGTTGCGCCCCCGGTTCAGCCGGGTGGCGGGTTGGGCGGCCCTGGCGGCTTTTCTCCCCCTGGCGTTGATCGTCTACCAGCAAGCCCGCCTGATGATCATCGGTCAGGCCTTAGCCGCCGCGGGCGTTGTCGGGCGTCAGCGAGGCATGGACGTGCAGCAAGCCATTGACTCCGCCCGGCAATTGATGGCTGCGCGCCCCGAGTGCCAGTTAGTCGTGATGTCGGAGGGGGCGCGTTACGACTCGTCGCGCTTTGGTTTGTTGAGTGAATTTGTTGATCCCAAACGGGTGCGTTTTGCCGAGGCGGGCGTAGGTTATTTGCTCCCGGCCCCCTGCGCGGTTTATTTTTTGGCGGCCAATAACCCGGAGGCGCAAGTCTGGCTCGACGCCAACGCTCGCTTGCTGGACGAGAACACGATTCGGACCCCCGAAGAGACGTGGTTTTTCTACGATCTGCCTGCCGCCGCCCGCGAGGCCGCAGCCGGCCGCTGGCGTCCAGACTCACCGCGCGGCGAGTGGGAAGCAGGGATTCACCTGCTACAATTTGACGTTCAGGGCGACCCTCATCCCGGCCATGCACTCCAACTGATCTCAATATGGCAGGTCGTTGAGGCGAGGTCGCCGCGTGAGATTCATTTCGGAAGTTACCTGCTGGATCAGGATGACCGGTTATTGGCCCAGGTAGACAGCCCGGGTATGGACAGCACCCAGTGGCGCACGGGCGATGTTTTCCAGACCGCTTTCCATCTGGACCTGCCGCCTGATCTCGCGCCTGGAACTTATCGGCTCGCCGCGGCGCTGTACTTATATCCGGACGTGCAGCGCCTTGAGCTGGCGGATGGTGAAGGAGATTTGCTGTATCTCCAAGAATTGTCTATCGCCGCTCCATAGTGGATCCGAAACCCCGTTTCTCCCAGAAACCGGGTTTCGCCCGAGATGGCGTGATCACTACTCTAACATTAGGGAGACTGGCATGACGAAGTATATCTTTATCACTGGCGGGGTGGTGAGCTCGGTTGGAAAAGGGGTCACTGCGGCGGCCATCGGGCGGCTGCTCAAAGAACGCGGCTTCCGTGTCTCCATCCAGAAACTCGATCCGTACATCAACGTGGATCCTGGCACCATGAGCCCGTACCAGCACGGCGAGGTCTACGTGCTGGACGACGGCGCCGAGACCGATCTGGATTTAGGCCACTATGAGCGCTTCATTGACACTAGCCTCAGCCGGGTGTGCAACGTCACGACCGGGCAAATCTACTCCGAGGTGATCTCCAAGGAGCGGCGCGGCGACTATCTGGGCGGGACCATTCAAGTCATCCCGCACATCACGAATGAGATCAAACGGCGCATGGGAACCGTCGCCAAGTCCACCGGGGCCGACATCGTGCTGGTCGAGGTCGGGGGCACGGTTGGCGACATCGAGTCCCAGCCGTTCCTCGAGGCCATGCGGCAGATGCGCACGGACGTGGGCCGCGAGAACACAGTGTATATTCACGTCACCTGGCTCCCGCACATCGGCGCGACCGGCGAATTAAAGACCAAGCCCACGCAGCACTCGGTCCGCGAATTGCGCTCACTGGGCATCACGCCGGACGCCATCGTCGCCCGCTCCGACCATCCCGTGAGCGATGACCTCCGGGAGAAGATTGCGCTGTTCTGCGACGTGACCGCGCGGGCGGTTGTCCCGCTGGTGACGACGAACGTGCTCTACGAGGTGCCTCTGCTCCTCGAGCACGAGCATGTGGCGGATATCATCCTCTCGCGCCTGGGGCTGACGGCCCAGGCCACGCCCGACTGGCGCGAGTGGGAGAAACTGGTGGCCGATGTGCGCCGCCCCAAACCGGCGATCCGCGTGGGGTTGGTGGGCAAGTACGTGGAATTGCAGGACGCCTACATGAGCGTGCGCGAGGCGCTCAAGCACGCGGGCGTGGCGTTGGGGCGTGAAGTCGAGATCGAGTGGATTCACTCCGCCGAGTTGGAGAAGGGACGCGGCTGGGAGCAGGTTCACCGCGTGGACGGGATCGTCGTCCCCGGCGGCTTCGGCTCGCGGGGCATTGAGGGCAAAATCGCCGCCGCGCGGTACGCTCGCGAACATGACGTCCCGTACCTCGGTCTGTGCCTCGGGATGCAGGTCATGTGCGTCGAGTTCGCCCGCTACGCGCTCGACTCGGAGAAAGCCAACTCGACCGAGTTTGACCCTTCGACGCCGCACCCGGTGATTGACCTCCTCCCCGAGCAGCGCGACATCGCCGACATGGGCGGGACCATGCGCCTCGGCGTGTATCCGTGCCGGCTTGTCCCAGGCACGAAGGCGGACGAGGCCTACGATCTGCCGGAGGGCGCGATCATCAAAGAGCGCCATCGCCACCGCTTTGAATTCAGCAACGCCTTCCGGGAGCCGCTGGCCGCCAAAGGCATGGTGTTCTCCGGCCTTTCGCCCGAGGGGCGTCTGGTCGAGATCGCCGAACTGGCTGACCATCCCTTCATGCTCGGTACGCAGTTCCATCCGGAGTTCCTCTCGCGCCCCAACCGCGCACACCCGCTCTTTCGCGCCTTCGTCGCCGCCGTCACCGCGCGATCCGAGTCGAAAGCGAACGTTCGCGTCGAGCCGTAGATGGAGCCACAATGGACATGCAGAGCACGCAACTGACCTCCTGATTTTGCAGCACCTGCCTATGCGCCTTTCCTCTCTCCTCAACCTCGGTCTCATCGCGGTCGGCGCAGCCGCCGCCATTCCCACACTCCTGCGCCGCCGCGAATGGGAACAATCCAATCAGCGCACCGGCATTGTCCTCGACTACGACGATGCTCTGTCCGTCTGCACCCGCGCGGCCATGCCCCTCGGCGAATTCCTTCAAGCGGCCAGGCGCCACGGCGCAACGCACCTGGCCTTGCCTGAATTGACTCTGAACCGTCTCATGCGTGAGGGCCGTGTGGTTACCACCGTCCCCGCTGGCCCGATCTCAAGCCCGCCTCCCATTGGCGCATGGATTTACCTCGCCAGCCCCGAGCCGCCGCTCATCCAGCACCTGGTGCGCGAGTTTTCTGCGCGTTTGCCGTCTTCTCACGCGCACCTCTTATCCACCCCCCTCTCATCAATTTCCAATCTCCAATCTCCCCTCTCTAATCTCCAGCCTCCTCAAGTCCCTGCTGCCCATCTCCCTTGCACCCTGGCGCTCGCTGGCGACCTTCCGTCCCTCGGCGAGATCGGCCTCGGCTTCGAAACCGAGGTCACGGCGCAGGCCCTCCTCGCCGGCCTCGAACTTGTCCCGCGTCCCGTCGCGTATGCATGGCCCGAAGACCGCCTGATTGAGCGCACCATGATTCAAGTCGCGGGCCTTGGCGCTGCGGCGCGCATCGTGGCCTTCGACGGCGACATCATCCTCGGTCACGAAATGCATCTCGACACGACTGTGCGCTGCCTCGAAAACCTGCGCCTCACCTTCGCCTACTTCTCCGAGACGCGCCACCAGAAAGGCGACTGGTTTATCGCCAAGCGCCTCGCGCCTAAAGGGCAGGTTATCCTCGCGCATTTCTTCACCCCGGCCGCCCTGGCGCCTGAGGATTACCACTCGGCGGCGCATCATTGGGGTATGCTGGCCCACATGCGCGGCATCCGCTTGTGCTATATCAACGTCTTCCGCCGGATCCATGCCGCGGACCCGCTCGAATGCCTGAAATATCTCGAGCACGTCCGCAAAAACCTGGACGCCTTTGATGGGAAAACGACCCCGGCGATCCTCCCCGCTCCCGACCGCCAGGCGTTGGCCCTCACCGGACTCGCCTCGGCGGGAGCGGTTTCCCTGGCGGCCACGCGGACATTCGGTCTCCCCGAGCCGTCCGCACTGGCCCTCACCGCCGCGGCCGCAGCCGGCGCGGCTTCGCTGCCCTACCTTGACCGCCCGCGCGGCGAACTTGAGCAAGCCTATCCACCTTCCTACGCGCCAAAACTTCTGGCGCTCGCCGGCGCCGCCGCCGCGCCTCTCGCCGCCGATGACTCGTTCACTGGCGCATTCGTCCACGCCGGAGTCGCCTCCGCCCTGGCCGCCCTCACCACCGGGCAGGACTATCAACTGCACATCGAAGAATACCGTTCCCTCAACGCCGATTTGTTCCTGCCACTTGCCGGCGTCCTTTTCCGCGAACTCGCCGGTTCTCCATCTCTAGGCTCTGATCTCCAATCCCCACACGGAGCGTCCAGTCTTCCATCTCCTGCCCTGCCGCTCTCCCTCACTGCCCTGGCGCTCATCTGGTACGTGGCCAATAAGCTCAACCTCGACCTGCTCGGCGCGCTCGACAAAGACCTGCCGGCCGGGCACACCCACCATCTCTCGGCGGCGCAGCGTTTCATGGGCGATGCACTCATCGCCCTCGGCCCGCGTCCGGCGCGCAAATGGGCTGGGTTGGGGCTGGCAGCCGTCACGGCCGCGCACGCTGTGCGGCGCAGGGGTGATCCTGACAGGGGCGCTCGCACGGATCGCCCTTACGAGGTTCTTGCCGCTGCGCTCCTCGGGGCCATCGGCAACGCTGTGATGCTCGCCGCCTTCCGCACACCGGAACGGCCTCTGGCGGAAACCGTGCCGACGGTTGGCAGGAGTTGGGCGTGGGGCGCTGCCCTGTCCTTGTTGCTGTGGTCGTGGAAAAAACAGACGGGGCCTGGATCATGAATTCGCAACCCCTACGCGCATTGAGTATTGCACATTGAGCATTGATTCTCCGGCTTCTCCCACCTCGC
Organism: Anaerolineales bacterium; assembly: GCA_035291605.1. Classification (GTDB taxonomy): domain Bacteria; phylum Chloroflexota; class Anaerolineae; order Anaerolineales; family UBA6663; genus DATDRS01. The sequence goes on from DATDRS010000172.1 coordinate 54,596, forward strand.
GCGCGGCAGCGCGCAATATGTCCGCCATTGCCTTCAATCAGGCGCCGCAGATCATCGGGGCCGTCGCCTACGTCGTCCTCATCCCGCGCACCCTGGGCGCTGACCTGTATGGGCAATTCGCGTTTGTCTTCGCCGTTTTTGCCGTCTTCCACATGCTGGGCGAACTGGGCTATCAGGAGGTCTTCAGCCGCTTTCTGCCCGAAGTGCGCCATCGCTCCGGCGAGGCCGGTATCCGCGCCATGGTCCGGGCGTTATTCGGGGTCAAACTTCTCGTCGGACTGGGGCTGGGGTTGGCAGCCGGGTTGGCCGCGCGCCTGCTGGGCGGCTGGATAACGCCGTGGCAGGCCGCGTTGATCGGGCTTTCGGTCACGGCGCGCGTGTGGACGATGGCTGCGTTTCCGCTCCTGCTTGGTCTCGGTGAGACGCTCAAGTGGACAGTGGAGGGGTCGTGGCGGCAAGTCGCCCTCACCCTCTTGCTTCTCGCTATCGTCCAGGCGCCATCCCTCACGCAGGTGCTGATCGCCATGGCGGTGGACGAAATCTTTTTTCTGCTGTTAGGGTGGTGGTGGGTGCGGGGCTGGCTTGGAAGTGGAAAACCAGAAGTCATGAGTCAGTCGTCTGAGCCTCCGGTCTCTGACCTCCGGCCTCCGACTTCTGCTCTCTTGCGCTTCGGGTTCACTTTCTCCCTGGCCAACTTTGCGCTGGCCCTCATGTTTCGCGCGGCTCCGATTGTCGTCGAGAAACTCACCGCCTCGCATCTGGAAGTTGGGTTCTTTGATCTGGCCCAGGGCGGGCTTCTGCTACTGTACATTCTGCTCGGCCAGGTGGCCTACTCCTTTATGCCTCTTCTGACTCAACTGCGGCTCGAGGGCCGCCCGGCGGAGGTGGACCTGTGGCTGGGGCGCTTCGTGCGTTATGCCGGCATCCTGGTCGCGCTCGCCGCCGGGGGGATGTGGGCGGTGGCCGGGCCGATTGCGCCGTTCCTGTTTGGCGCGGGCTTTGCGCCGGCGGCGAACACCATTCGGGCGGTAGCGGTTGGGCTGCTGCCGCTGCCGGTGGCGTGGGCCTCAGTGATCTTGAGCGCAGTCGAGAAACGCCCGACCCACATGGTCCGCGCTGCGCTCGCGGGGTTGGTGATCTTTCTGACGGGAGCGGCCGCCCTTCGGGTATACGCCTCCACCGGGATCGCGTTCGCGTTCGGGTTGGCGCTCGCGGGCTATGCGGTTGGATTCGGGAAAAATGCGGCGCGCGCCGTCCGAGCGGGCGGGGGGCGGTGGGGAATCACCGTTGGCGCCGCCGGCATTTTCCTCATCTTTCTTTTCCTCCCCTTACCGTCGCTCTGGTTGGCGTTGGGTTTCTGGGCCGCGGCCGCCGCCGTGTATACGCTTGCCATTTTGGGCTTGCGCGTCATCGCGTTCGACGAGATCAGGCAGATTGTGCGCGCGCTGCGCCGCTGAGATATAATCCGGCCACCGATCCGCCCGCCTTTGACTCGCTGCCATGACTTACACGCCACTCCCGCTCAACCGACTCTATCTATCCTACGCGCACTCCGATCCGACGTTTGGCGAGACGCCTGAGACCATTTTTTACGTCCGGCTGGCCGACGGGCGGCGCAGTATCATTCGTCAGTCCACCGTCACCGGGCTGGCACAGACGCTCACGACCGAGCCGATGCCGCGGGGAGGTGTGGGTTATGGCGGAGGGATTTATGCCGTGCGGGGTGATGTGCTGATGTATGCCGCCAAGGGCGGCACACTGCAAGGCATTGACTTGACCACGGGCGAACAATGGGCCGTTACTCCGGTCTACGAGGGCGTGGCCGCCCCAGCCATTTCGCCGTGCGGCAAATTCGTCGCGTTCCTGGGCGAGCAAGATGGAAAGTGCAACGTCCTGCTGACTGAGGTGCGCGGCCAGGCTTTGCCCATCAAGCTTTCGCGTGATCCGTGGTATGCCTTCAACCCGGCTTTCTCGCCGGATGGCTGCCTCATCGCGTGGCAGGAATGGGAGGAGTTCGATATGCCGTGGGACGAGGCGCGACTGATTATCGCCCGCTTTGCCAAAGCGACCGGCGAGTGCGCGTCCAGTCACGAATTGCTGCCGTTGGAGATGGCAAACACGCTGGCGAAGCCGCACGTAAGCTATGCTTCGCCGCAGTTCAGTCCGGATAGCCAATACTTGGCGTATACGAGCGACGAAACGGGCTGGCGCTCGCTCTGGGTGGCTCGCGCCGATGGGACCAGGCCGACGCGCGTGAACACGGGCGAGGGCGAGATCGGGGGTCCTGACTGGGCCCCCAGCCTGATCGCCATGCGCTGGAGCGGCGATGGCAAGACGATTTACACCGTGCGCCGCAAATGGAGCCAGGATTACCTCTTCCGCGTAGCGTGGCCGGAGAACAAAGCGGCTGAAATCCAGACCAACTGGACCGAGATGGATGCCCTGCACGTCCGCGGCGACCACCTGATTTTCGTCGGCGCCAATCCTTCCATGCCGCACGCCATCATCACTTTCGATCCCAAAATCAGCAAAGAAGCCGCGCGGGCGACGAACAGCGTCGGACTGATTGATTCGGCCTCGCTCTCGGAGCCGGAAGTAATCTCCTGGGAGACCGTCGGCAAGATACAGACCTGGGGAATCTATTACCCGGCGGCGGGGCCGGAGGCCGGCCAGAATCCGCGTCCGCTCATCGTCCACATTCACGGCGGCCCGACGTCCGAAGTGCCTTTCACGTGGTATCCGCAGGCGCAGTACTTCGCCACGCGCGGCTGGCATTATTTGCTGGTCAACCATCGCGGCGGCACGGGGTATGGCCGGGCTTATCAGGATATGCTCAATGGCCAATGGGGCGTGGTGGATGTCGAGGACGCGCGCACGGGCGCAGAGCATCTCATCAACGTCGGGCTGGTGGATCCGAAGCGTTTAGTGGTCACTGGCGGCAGCGCCGGCGGCTACACGACGCTGATGGCGCTCACACACGACCCAGACTTCTGGACCGCGGGCGTGTCGTTATTTGGCATCGGCGATATGTACGAACTCAGGCAGGGAGCGCACCGGTTTGAAGTGAACTACGAGGTCGGAAGCCTGATCGGCAAATTGCCTGAGACCGGGCCGCTGTGGAAAGAACGCTCACCCCTTTCGCATGTTCGGAACGTCCGTGCGCCCGTCCTGCTCTTTCACGGCAAAGAGGACAAGGCGGTGCCCTACCAGCAGTCGGTGGATTTTGCCGAAGCAGTCAAGCGGCTAGGCGGCGTCGCAGAACTGGTGCTGTACGACGACGAAGGACATGGTTTTGTGAAGGAAGCCAATCGCCGCGACGTGATTGAGCGGATGGATAAGTTCCTGGACAAGTACGTCTTGTGTTTGCAGAGGTGATCCTCGAAAAATGGCATTCTCCCCTCGGCGGCGAGTTCGTGACCGTGCCGGCCGGGCCGTTCATCTACGGGCCGGAGGAGACTTACGAGCGGCTGGCCCAGGCCCCGCCGCCCAGACCGCGCCAGACTATCGAACTTGACGCGTTCCTCATCGCCGCCCGACCTGTGACTTACGCCGAGTGGAAATCGTTTTTGGACGAGACCGGCTTCCATTGGGGCGGGCGGTGGTGGGCAATTCGAAATGATCCGCGGTCAGGAGTTCCTTTCGGGGGACGGCGATACGCAACCGTCAAAGACTATCCCCCGGAGATGGCGAACTATCCGATAGTGGACGTGAGCCAGGCCGAGGCGCTGACCTATTGTGAGTGGCTGTCGAAGAAAATCGGGCGCAAATGCGGGCTGCCGACGGAATTTCAATGGGAAAAGGCCGCGCGGGGTGCGGATGGCCGGACTTACCCTTGGGGCGAGACAAGGCCGAGGCCCGAAATTCAGTGGCAGCGGCGATTCCCGGTCGGGCCGGAGACCTATCTCTTCAGCCTGTTTGTCAAGCCCCGGCGCGAATGGGCGCGGGCCGGATGGTACTGGCGCAACGGGACGCCCGTGCCGGCTG
>DATDRS010000173.1:0-8159 GCA_035291605.1 Anaerolineales bacterium
TGCTCGTCGGGGGCTGCCAATCCCCAGCGCCCCAAATCGCATCAGACGGCAAGCCGGTCGGAGCGACCTCAGCGCAGGTAGCGATCGGCCAGGCCAAGACGTATGATCGAGACACGATTGACCGTCAGATCGCGGAACTGATTGACAGGCTCGGCGGGTTGGGGGATGTCGTGAAGCCGGGCGACAGCGTGGCGATTAAAACTAACCTGACCGGCGGGGTGAATTCTGGACGCCTGCCGGGTGTGAAGCCGATCGAAAGCTTTGTGACTCACCCGGAGGTGGTGCGTGCGCTCGTCAAACAGGCGCAGGCGGCCGGGGCCAAGGAAGTCTTCGTCGTCGAAGCCGTCTACGAGTGGGAATCCTACCGGGAATGGGGGTACGAGGCGATCGCCGACGACACGGGCGTCACGCTGATTGACCTCAATGACTCCAAGCCGTATGCGGACTTCATGGAGTCTCTCGTTGGAGCGGGCAGTTTTATCTATGAGTCGTTCATCTTCAACAAGCTCCTTAAGGAAGTAGACGTGTTTATGTCCGTCTCGAAGATGAAAAACCACTACCTGGGGGGCGTCACTCACACGATGAAGAATCTCTACGGCCTGGTACCCTACCGGTTCTATCGCCTGAACGACAACGATGAGTACCGTTCCGGTTTTCATGGGACAGGCGCGGAAACTCAGGCCCGCCTGCCTCGCATTATCGTGGATCTGAATCGGGCGCGCCCGGTCCATTTCAGCCTGGTGGATGGGATCAAGACCACGCAGGGCGGTGAAGGCCCTTGGATTTCCACGATAGCCCCCATCGAGCCAGGTGTGCTCATCGCCGGAAAAAACTGCGTCGCCACAGACGCCGTCGCCACCGCCGTCATGGGCCACGCTCCGACCGGCAACTACCCCGATGCGCCCTACCTGCGCTGCGACAACCACCTGAACCTTGCGGCGGCGATGGGGTTGGGCACGAACCGCCTGGAGGAGATCGAAGTGCTGGGCCTCCTCATCGAAAAGGTGAAAACGCAGTTCAGTCCTGCCTGGTGATCTGAGCGGGGATGAAGAGGATGCACCTCCCCACCCTGCGCTCCATCGTCCTCACCGCCACAGGGCAAGACCTGCGAAAGTGCCAGCACTGCGCGTTCTGCAACACGCAGCTGGACGAAGAGCAGGACATTGCGCTAGAAACGCTGGTGCAGCTGGTGTTGATGAATGACGAAGAGGTGCTTACGAGCCGCACGCTGTGGTCGGACAGAGTTTTGCAATCGGCGCGGCAGGTGTGCGCCAACAGCCTGAATCTGGAAGCGATCCTGCTGACTCTGCGCGCCGAGGCGCTCCGGCGTGGGATAAGCGGGAGTCAGGCTTGAGAGTCTGGGTTCTGGAATTTGAGGTTTGAGTTTTGGAGTAGACGATGAAACTCGCCATCACAGGCAAAGGCGGCGTGGGCAAGACCACCCTCGCCAGCTTGCTCGCCTATCTCTATACTGAGCAGGGCCGCATAGTCTTGGCGATTGATGCCGATCCCTCGCCGTGCCTCGGCGCGGCGCTTGGTTTCCCACCTGAAACGTTGGCAAAACTATCTCCCATCGCCGAGATGGAGGAGTTAATTTACGAACGCACAGGCGCGCAGCCGGGGACCTTCGGCGGCTACTTCAAACTCAACCCGCGCGTGGACGACATCCCCGACCGGTTTTCGGCGAAGCATCGCGGGATCACCTTGCTCGAACTCGGCGCGGTGGAAAAAGGCGGCGGCGGCTGCATTTGCCCGGAGAGCGTCCTGCTCAAGCAGCTTGTGTCACACATCCTTTTGCGGCGAGACGAGGTCGTGCTGCTGGATATGTACGCCGGGGTGGAACATCTGGGCCGCGCCACCGCCGACGCGGTGGACGCGATGATCGCCGTCGTCGAACCGGGCGCGCGCAGCCTCGCCACGGCGGCGCAAATCAAGTCGCTCGCCGGAGATATCGGCCTGACGCGCCTGTTCCTCGTGGGCAACAAAGTACGGTCAGATGAAGACCGCGCCTACATCGAAGCGCACTCGCCCGGCCTGCCGGTGCTTGGCCACCTGCCCTACACCCTCAAGGCGCAGGAAGCCGACCGCGCGGGCCAAGCCGCCTACGACTCCGCGCTGGAGATGGTGGAGGCTACACGCGCTATCGCCGAAGGCTTAGAGTGGAAACCAGTTTTGCCATCCCAGTGGGCTGAGAAATCCTGAGATACCCTACCACGGTTATGTGTAGTGCTCATTTGCTCCTCCAAAAGATGACATCTATCACTTGTCAGGCCATCTTCGTCAGATAAAGTAAATCATAGGAAGCGTGTTCCCGATGATTGAAGCTACTGACACTCGATCTGAGAGTGCATTCGATAAGCGCATCAAAGTAATCGCTTGCGCGACTGTCATCGAGGAGATGTTGCCCCTCCTGCCGCCCCATGTGGCATACCAAGTTCTCGACTTTGGCCTGCACCTCCACCCTGACGAGTTGAGGCGCACACTTCAAGCGGCGATTGATGAGTCAAGCCAGGTAGCGGACACGATCTTGCTCGGCTATGGCCTGTGTTCACGAGCCGTGGAGGGCCTTCGCGCCACAGCCTGCACATTGGTTGTGCCGCGTGTGGATGATTGTATCGCCATCTTCCTCGGCTCACGCGCCTCTTACAAGCAACAGGCCAGCGCCGAACCCGGCACCTACTACCTCACCAAAGGTTGGATCGAAGTTGGCGACAGCCCTTTCGAGGAATACAAGCGGTTGGTAGCGCGTTACGGTGAACAGCGAGCCGAGCGAATGGTTCGCTTGGCGTTGAAGAACTACACCCGGTTGGCCTTTATCAACACCGGTGAGTACGATCTCGAACGTTATCGCGACTACGCTCGGCGCATGAGTGAACGCTTCGGGCTACGCTACGAAGAGATCGCAGGCTCATCCGCACTGGTCAAAAAGATGATCTACGGCCCGTGGGATGACGAGTTCATCGTTATCCCGCCGGGTCAGGTGATCACCTACGACCATTTTGTATCGCTACCGCCGTGCAACCCTTCGGCGCTCGTCGGAGGGTCGCCATGACTGCCGCGCAGACCTGCCAGATTGATTTCGAACCGATCGGCAAGCGCGTGGACGTGCCGCCCGGCACTCACTTGCTCGAAGCCGCGCGGCAGGCTGGCGTCAATCTGGCGTCTGTTTGCGGCGGCGAAGGCACATGTGGCCATTGCCGCGTCGTGGTAGTGGCCGGTGATGTTTCTCCGCCGGTCGAGGCCGATCGGCGTTTTCTGGCTCAACTCGAATTGGCCCTCGGGCAACGCCTCGCCTGCCGCGCCCAAGCCTATGGCAACGTCAAAGTGCATATCCCGAAAGCCTCGCTCGTCACCGACCAACGCCTGCAAGTGGCGGGCGTTGCACGGCACGTAGCAGTGAATGCGATCATCCGGGCGTTTGAGGTTGAAGCCCCCGCCCCGACGTTAAATGATCAGCGTTCGGATCTCGAACGCGTCATCAATGCGCTGGAAACAACGCATGGATTGCGCCAGTTGTTCGCCGAACCAGCCGCCGTTCGGACATTGCCACCTTTGGCGCGGCGCGCAGGATGGCGGCTCACCACGTATGTGCGCGGCCACGAGATCGTCGGCTTCGCCGTCCCCGGTCGGCGACCGATGGGGCTGGCGGTTGACCTCGGCACGACGAAGATCGCCGGTTACCTGGTTGATCTTGAGACCGGTGAAGAATTGGCCGCGACCGGCGCGATGAATCCTCAAATTGGTTACGGCGAAGATGTGATCAGCCGCGTGGCCCACGCGAGCCGCAGTCCCGAAGGCGCGCGCGAACTGGCCCGCGTCGTGCGGGAAGCGTTGAACGATCTGGCTGGCCTGCTGGCCGACCAGGCCGGGGTTGCCCGCGACCAGATCGCAGAAGCCTGCCTTGTGGGCAACACCGCCATGACTCACCTGCTGCTAGAGTTGCCGGTGAGCCAACTTTCTGCCTCGCCTTTCGTCGCCGCCACCAGTTCGGCGCTGGACGTCAAGGCCCACGGTCTCCATTTGGATTTAGCTGCCGGGGCTTACGTCCACATCCTGCCATGCGTCGGTGGTTTCGTGGGCGCCGATCACGTCGCCATGATTCTGGCCAGCGACCTGGATCGCCGTGACCAGATTGCCATCGGCGTTGACATCGGCACTAACACCGAGATCGCGCTCTGCAAGCCGGGATTGGACTTTTTGAATTCGGCATCGTGCGCTTCGGGGCCAGCCTTCGAAGGCGCTCACATTCGCGACGGAATGCGCGCGGCGGTGGGGGCGATTGAGGCGGTTCACTTGTCTTTGAACGGCCCCGAACTAAAAACCATCGGCGACGCGCCGCCCGTCGGGCTATGCGGCTCAGGCATTGTGGATGCCATGGCCGAGATGCATCGCCGAGCGGTGATCAACGATCGTGGGCGCATTCGCTCCGATGCGCCGGGCGTGCGCCAGAGCGAGCGCGGCTACGAGTTCCTGCTCGTGCCGGGTGAGCGCAGTGGCAGTGGCCGGGACATCCTCATCACTCAGCAAGATATCAATGAAATCCAACTCGCCAAAGGCGCGATCCGCACCGGCATCGAGACGCTGATGGAAATCACGCACACACCGCCTGAAGAAGTTGAGGAAGTGATTATCGCCGGAGCCTTCGGTTCATATCTGAATCTGGAGAGCGCGTTGGCGATTGGCCTGTTGCCCCGCCTGCCGAAGGCCCGCTACCTTCAGGTCGGCAACGCCGCCGGTGTCGGGGCCAAAGCCGCCCTCCTCTCGCGGAAGGAACGTCAGCGCGCCCGGCAAATCGTGCGCCGCACTGGTTATATCGAACTGACGACGTATCCGGGCTTCAGCCGCCGTTTCGCATTGTCTCTGTACTTTCCACCCGACGGCAAATCAAACTAAGGACCTTTGCCCACCATGCAAATCATTGGCGAAAGGATTAACGGCACTCGCAAGCAGGTCGCCAAAGTGGTAGCGGAGCGCGATGTGAACTTCATCCAGACGTTGGCCCGGCGTCAGGTGGAGGCCGGAGCGCATCTGCTGGATGTGAATGCAGGAACACAACCGGATCGAGAGCCAGATGATCTGGCCTGGCTGGTCAAGACCGTGCAAGCAGTCGCCAGCGTGCCGTTGTCCCTCGACAGCGCCAACCCGGTCGCGTTGGCAGCAGCTATCAAGGAAGTGCAGCAGCCGCCGCTCATCAACTCGATCAGCGGAGAGCCGGAGCGTTTGAACGGCATTCTGCCGCTGGTGCGCGATCATAGCGGTTCGGTGATTGCGCTGGCGATGGACGAGAAGGGGATACCGCCGGGCGTCGCCGACCGGGTGGCCGTGATCCATCGGGTGATTGACGCAACCCGCCGCGCCGGAGTGCCTGACGAGAAAGTGTATGTGGACCCGCTGGTGATGAGCATCGCGACCAATACCGCCTGTGGGCAGATCGCGTTGGACACAATGCGTGCTGTGCGCGCCGAGTTCCCGGCAGTGCATATTACTTCCGGGTTGAGCAATGTCTCCTTTGGCCTCCCGGTCCGCGGCTTAATCAACCGGACTTTTCTGACGCTGGCGTTGGCCGCCGGCCTCGACAGCGCGATTATGGACCCGCTCGACCGGGAGCTGCGGGCAGCACTGCTGGCAACGGAGATGCTCTTGGGGCGAGATCGGCATTGCCTGAATTACACGCGTGCCTATCGGGCGGGATGGCTCGAGCCGCTCAAGCCGAATGGCGCGTAGCAAAGAAAGGAGGTTCGTCTAGCGCCGAGACCCAATCTGACAATTTTCCGATCAGATCAATTTAACCAACTACCGAAATGAAAGGAGCAAACCATGACTCAAGCGACCAATGGCAAACTGACCTCGGCGCTGGTGGAACTGGAGGAGGAGCGAGCGGCTAAACTCGTCTCCGAGCAACTTGCCGCCGGTGTGCCACCGCTTACGATCGTAGACGAAATGCGCCGGGGCATGGGCGAAATCGGAGAGCGCTTCGCCGCCGGAACCTACTTTCTCTCCGAACTGATCATGGCCTCGGAGATTTTCCGCGCGGCCATGGAAAAAATCGAGCCGCACCTGGCCGCGGGGACTGGCGGCGAGGCGGGTGAGATCGTCTTCGCCACCGTCAAAGGTGATGTCCACGACATTGGCAAGAACATCATCGTGGCGATGTTGCGTGGGGCTGGCTTCCGCGTCCACGACCTGGGCGTAGATGTGCCGGTGGAGCGCATTATCGAAAAGCTCCGGGAAACTGGTGCGTCTGTGCTTGGCCTGTCGGCGTTGATCACCACGTCGTTCGATTCAATGAAGACGACGATCGAGGCTGTGGCGCAAGCCGGGCTACGTGACCGGGTGAAGATCATGATCGGCGGCGGACCAGTGGACGAGCGCGTGCGCGCCTATGTGGGCGCCGACGCTTATGGCCATGACTCGCAGGATGCCATCAAGCTAGCGCGCCAATTCCTGGCAGTGGAGGTGTGACATGACCGTGAAAGAGACCATGACTCCGATGGAGCGGATTGACGCGGCCATCGCGCTTCAACCGGTGGATCGCGTACCCGTCGTTCCGATGATGGACTTCTTCTGCGCGCGCCAGAAAGGCGTGCCGCTGGCACAGTTCATCCGCGACGGCGATCTGGGCCGTGATCTGCTTCAGCAAATCTTTGAGGAATATGGCGGGTGGGATGCCACATTCCTGGGCACCACGCTCAACGAGTTCGCGTGGACGCTCACGCTGATGATGCCGATCAAAATTCCGGGCCGGGAACTGCCGGAGAACGAACTCTGGCAGTTTGATGAGCGCGAGGTCATGACGCCCGCAGACTATGACTTCATCCTGGAGAACGGCTGGATGCCCTACTGGCAACAGATGTTCCCGCGTGTCCGGCCGCACATCCCGGCGCATGAGGTCCCGGTGCACCTTCAGGCCTGGTTGGATCAGGCGGTGCGTGACACGCTCAAATGGGAGAGTAAGGGTATCTTGACCTTCACAGGCGTGGCCGTGGTCCCGCCGCTGGAAGTGTTCTCGATGGCCCGCTCGATCAAGGAATTCAGCTTGGACCTGTACCGCCGCCCGGACAAGGTCGTGGCCGCGATGGACCGCGTCGTGGACGATCTCATCCACACTGGCATCGGCGGCATGACCGGTATGAAGCAGGCAACGAAGTGGGGCTTCCGCACCGCCTTCTTCGCCGGGACGCGGGCGACCTTCCTCTCACCCAAACAGTTTGACCGCTTCGCCTGGCCTTACATCAAGAAGGGCGTGCTGGCCTATGTGGACGCCGGCATTACGCCGCTGCTGCACTTCGACTCCAACTGGACACCCTATTTGCACTACTTCCGCGAACTGCCGCGCGGCAAGGTAGTTCTGGAGATTGATGGCCAGACCGACATCTTCAAGGCCAAAGAAGTGCTGGGCGATCACCTATGCATCATGGGCGATGTCCCGGCCCAGTTGCTCAAACTCGGCACGCCGGATGATGTACGCACCTACGTCAAGAAATTGATTGACGTGGTAGGCAAGGGCGGTAGTTTCATCTTGAGCACCGGCTGCGACTGTCCTATAGATGCCAAGCCCGAGAACGTGAAGGCGATGATTGAGGTCGGCAAGACGTACTATCCGCATCTCAACTGAATATCGAAATGAGAGGGACGGATGGCAGTTCGTCCCTCATTGCCATCACATCCTGCACCCGGATTGGAGATCGTACAAACCCCGCGAGGCCTCGCCATCCAGAAAAACGACCTCGCCCGCTGAATATTCGTGCCGCATGGCCTCGCGGGCAAGGTCGCTCAACGTTTGTTCATCCACTGCCTTGAAAAAGGGGTTGTTGCGCAGTTGAGAGATGAGACTCTGGCGGTCGGGCATTCCGTATTACCGCTTCGGCACATCGCTCAAAACCGCCGGAATGGTCTCCCGGATGACCTCCACGATGCGGTCAATCTGCTCGTCGCTAATAATCAGAGGCGGCGCGAGGCAGATGCAGTCCATCAGCACGCGCGTATACAGGCCGCGCTCGAGCAGCGCCTCGTACAGCCGCTGAGTCACTTGCGCCTCCGGCGGAAAGAGCTGCTTGGTCGCTTTATCGGCGACGACCTCCACCGCGGCGATCAACCCCTTCCCGCGCACGTGCCCGACGCCGTCGAGCGGCTCCAGCGCGCGCAGTTTTTGCAGCAGC
>DATDRS010000174.1:0-7701 GCA_035291605.1 Anaerolineales bacterium
GAGGTCGCGCTGAAGCAGGAACGGGATTTGAGTCGTGCTGTAGAGCGTGAGATGGCCGCGATGGTCGAAAGAGGCGACGACGACGCTCGTTTCCATCGCCGCGTGGGCGACGTAGGGCAGCTCGTAATCGGCCTCGACGACGACCTCGCTCTCGCGCTCGCCCGCGGCCAGATCGCCGTGAAAGTAGTTGTAACGCTGGAACAGATTGCTTCCCCGCTCCGGGTGAATGAGCGGCGCGTCGGGCTTTAACGCGTCTGCTGCGTCGAACACGGCGGGGAGCGGTTCGTACTCCACCTCGATCAGGCTCAGCGCCTCTTCGGCGATGCCGGCATCCGTCGCCGCAACAGCGGCCACTTCATCGCGCAGGCTGCGGACCACCTCACCCTTGAGCGGCGTATTGTCTTTGCCATAGCCGAATTTAGTCTTCGGGTTATCGGCGGCAGTGACGATGGCTTTCACGCCGGGTAGTTTCGTCGCGCGGGAAGCGTCCACGCGCAGAATACGCGCGTGCGGATAGCGCGAATACAGGATGCGCCCGTGCAGCATCCCCGGCAGGCGCACGTCGTGGCCGTACACCGTGCGCCCGGTAGCCTTGTCGGGCGCGTCGAGCTTGGGGAGGCGCTGGCCGATGACGTTGCCCATCTATTGCGCTCCTTCGGCCACGGACAGCACCGCTTCGACGATTTTCTTATACCCTGTGCACCGGCACAGATTACCCGCCAGCCCTAACCGCACGTCCGCTTCCGTGAGATGCCGGTTGTTCTCAAGCAGGGCAATCACAGCCATCACGATCCCCGGCGTGCAGAAGCCGCACTGGATACCGCCCTTTTCGACGAGCGCCTTCTGGACAGGGTGCAGTTGGCCGTCTGCCGACACGCCCTCGACAGTCAGCACTTCCGCGCCCTCGCAGTCGGCGGCGAGCACCAGGCAGGAGGTCACGGACAGGCCGTTGACCAGCACGGTGCACGCGCCGCAGTCGCCGGAGTCGCAGCCCCGATGCGCGCCGCGCAGTTCGAGGTCATTTCGCAAAACGTCGAGCAGCGTCCGGCGCGGGTCAATCAGCAACTCGCGCGGCTCGCCGTTCACAGTGAGAGACACGTACAGTCTGGGCATCGGCTACGGCGCGCTCTTCTGAAGATCAGGCGCGGTCAACAAGGTCCAGGCAAAGCGGGCCGTCAGACAACAATCGCACACAAAACTGATCACCACCTGCCAGGGGCGCACGCGCCAGAATTTCCCAGCGCGCAGGTCGTGCCACACGCGTAGCCAGAACCAGTCCAGCGGCTGGCGCGAGATCTGCAGAGTCCGGGCGTGCGCCTCGACGCGCAGGACCAGCTCGCGCACTTCTGCCGGGGCTGTACCCCAGAGATAGGGAAGCGACGCGCTTCGCTCGAGAGAAACGCGCGGCAGCGGTGGCAGGTGCGAGAGAGAATGCTCCAGCATTTCACGGCGGCGCTGGAAGAACGCCGGGAGCGTCGCGTGCGTCCAATCGTGCAGGGCGCGCCGGAGTTCCGCCGCATTCACGGCGGAGCGGCCCGCCCGGAGCCCTTCCACTACGCTCAGGGTGCGCATGGCGGAGGGATCAGGCAGGCGGAACGATTTGGCCCACTCCGTGTGCCGCTCCCAGAGCTGTTGAAGATCGTTCAACAGGCTGGTTTCCAGCCGCGTCGGGGGGCGGGTTTGCAGCCACAATTCTTCCATCTCCAGCAGCAGCGCCGCCCACTGCCGCAGCTGCCGCGCCTTCTCGCGCACCTGCCCGACGAAGTGTTCCCACGCGCCGGGAACGGGGAAGTCGGGTCGCCGGGAGAGCCGATCCTTGATTCGCCAGAAGCCGGTGATCATGGGATGCTCGCCTTCGATCTCGGCGGAGTTCTTGCTCCAGATGAAGTTGCGGAACACGCCCCAGTATTTCTCCGGCGACACGCGGCTCAGGATGGCGCGCATGTTCTCGAAGCTGTAAAAGGTGCGCCAGCACTCGCGATAGAGCGCGAACCAGTCCCCTGCGCTCATGCGCGGGTGCGGCATGGCCGGGTGGAAAGAGTCGTAGCGATTGAAGTCCGGGTCGAGCGGCTGGCCCTCGGCCACCATGCGCTGGTGATCGCGCGAGCCGGGGATGGGACCGAGCATAAAGAACGAAGCCTGCTCCACCTGCAGCTCGTCCATGAGGAACCGCAGATTTTCACGGACACTGTCGGGCGTGTCGTGCGGGAAGCCGACAATGTAGGCGGCGTGGGTGACGATGCCTGCCGCGTGCCACGCCGCCGTGAGTTGGCGGAAGGCCTCCACCGAGTTCTGGCGCTTCCCGGCGGCCTTAAGATTCTCCGGGTTGATGCTCTCGATACCGAGGAACACCTGCGCGCATCCGGCCCGCCGCGCTTTCTCGACGAAGTTGGGGATGCGGTACGATAGCACGTCGGCCTGCATCATGAAGCACAGAGGCAGGTCCTCCACCTCGCGCAGATGGATCAGCCCGTCGAAGATGGCTTCCCAGTGTTTGTTGCGCGCGAAGTTGTCGTCGGTGAAAAAGTAGCTGCAGATGCCGGCCTTGTGGTAGTTCTCGCGAAGCGAGGCGAGCACTTTCTGCGGATCACGATAGCGCATGTGGCGGCCCTGCACGTTGATGATGCAGCAGAACGAGCAATCGAACGGGCAGCCGCGCCCGCAGTCAATCGTCGCCATGCGCGAGGCAAAGCGGCGCACGTATTCCGGGTCCACCACCGGGAGCGGCGCGTCCATTAATTCTGGCGGCTCCTTGATGAAGTCGTAGACCGGCTGCGCCCTGCCCTCGATCAGATCGCGCAGCAGCGCCTCCCAGCGGCCCTCGACTTCGCCCTTGACGACGGTCACGCCGAGGTTTAGCAGTTCCTGAATTTCGGACGAGATGCCGGGCAACATCGCCAGCATGCCGCTGACGTGAAACCCGCCGATCCACACATCCACCCCGGCGCGGCGGAATGCGCGGGCCAGGTCGGCGGCACGGGGAAACTGATTGGTCTGCACGCCGACCAGCATGACAGCCACTTTGATACGCGGCGGGCGATGCGTGCGGCAGATGCACTCGACCGGAATCCGCTGCACGGTCTCGTCGAACTGGTGGACTTCGATCTTGACGTCGCCCAGCGCGCGGCGGCGGCGCACGTCCTCGGTCAGGCCGTAGAGCGTCGCCAGTGTATTGCTGGGCACGACCCCCAGCCAGTGCCGGATGATGTAGCCGTCGTCATCGTATTTGGAAGGCTTGATCAGATAGAGGACGAGTTTGCGCAACATGATCAGCCTCCTCCGGCGAGCGCCGTCAGCCCGCGCCGCGTCAGCACGTCCACCATGCGGCGGCGATACCACGCCGAACCGCGCACGTCGTCAATCGGCCTCGACTCTTCGGCGGCGACCTTCGCGGCGCGGTCAATCCGTTCCGGCGTGAGCGGGCTGCCCGTCAGTTCGGCCTCGGCGCGGCGAGCGCGCAGCGGCACAGGGGCAACCGCGCCCAGCACCACTCGCGCCGAATCGCACCGGCCATCCTGGAACTGAAGCGCCAGCCCCACGCCCACGACCGCTATATCCATGTGCTCGCGCGGTGAGTGCTTGAGATATAGAGACAGGCCAGCGGGCGGCGGGACTTCGAGCGAGACGAGTAGTTCACTGGGTGCGAGGACCGTCGTGCCCGGCCCCGTGAAGAAGTCTTCGAGCGGGACCCGCCGTTCGCCCTTTGGTCCGGCGATGCGCGCGACGGCATCCAGCACCATCAGGATCGGCGCGAGGTCAGCCGAAGGCGCAGCGTTGCACAGGTTGCCGCCCACCGTGGCGAGGTTGCGGATTTGTACCGAGGCCATCGTCGAGGCGGCGTCGGCGAGCGCGGGGTAATGCTCACGGATGAGGGGCGAACAGCGGATTTCTTCCAGGGTGGTCAATGCGCCGATGGAGATAAGAGATTGGAGATTGGAGATTGGAGATTGGGTGAGGCCGCGCAATTCCGGGAGGCGCTTGATATTGATCATCGTCTTCGGCGCGAGTTTCCCGGCTTTCATTTTCAGAAGCAAATCCGTGCTGCCGGCGACGACTCGCGCGTCGCCATCGAACTTGCTCAGCAATCCGATGGCTTCCTCTAAAGTCCTGGGCGCAAAGTACTCAAACGGCTTCATGCTCGCCCATCTCTAATCCCCAAGCGCCAATCTCTCTGCCAGCCCTGCCCCCGCCTCCAGTGCTTTCAAATTCAACTCCACAGCCTTCGCCGGACCGAGCGCGCGCACCGCCTCCTTGAGGTCCTCAACCGACAGGCCCAGCGCACCGAGGGTCGCCGCAAAGCCAAGGACGACGAGGTTTGCGACGGCGGGCGCGCCCAGGTCTTTGGCGCAAGCGTCGGCATTAATTGTGTGCACGCGGATGCCCAGTTCTCCCAGGCGCGGCATCACCGCTGGATCAAGCCCGTCAACGCTGTTCACGCACACCTGTCCGCTCGAGCGCAGGAAAGGCAGGTTCCGCACGGCCTCGACGCGGTCAAAAGCAATCAGCGCATCCGCCGTCCCGCGCCGGATGAGGGGCGCCTCGCCGCTGTCAATCTTGAGATGAGACATCACGCTGCCGCCGCGCTGGCTCATGCCGTGATTCTCAGAGGCCAACACATGCCCGCCGCGCGCCATCGCCGCCTGCGAGAGCACCTTCGTCGCATACACCACCCCCTGGCCGCCGATGCCGGCAATGATGAGTTTACGCTCCATAGTCAGTCAATTCTGCGGCACAATGAACCCCTTGTAGCACGCATCAATGCACTGGCCGCAGTCCACGCAGATGCGGTAGTCAACGTCCACGCGCGATTTGTCAGGACGCAGGACCAACGCCGGGCACTCAAAGGCCTCGACACAATAGCGGCAGCCATCGCACTGTTCCGTGACGATGACGGGGAGCGGATCGGCCTCGATCGGCGCGCGGTCGTAGAGCACGCAGGGCCGGTCGGCAATGATGACGGCGATGCCGCCCTCTTCGGCTTGGGTGAAGGCCTGGGCCTCCCGCAGCAGCGTGGCAAACGGCTCATGATCGTAGGGATCCGCCACGCGGACAAATTTCACGCCGCACGCCTGGGCGACATTTATGATGGGAATCTTCGCCGCGAGGCCGCCGTCGGCGGCGTAGTCGTTGGCGGGGGTGGGCTGCGCGCCCGTCATGGCCGTGGTGTGGTTGTCGAGGATCAGCAGGACGAACCGCGCCCCGGTATGGACGGCGTTGACCAGCGGGGTGATGCCGGAATGCAGGAAGGTCGAGTCGCCGATGAGAGCGACGATGGGCCGCTTGTCGCCCGTGAAACGGGCCGCCTGGTAGAACCCGGTCGCCATCGTCACCGCCGCGCCCATATCCACGAACGTGTCAATGGCGCGAATGTTCGTCCCGAGGGAATAACAGCCGATGTCGCCGGGGTAAATCGCGTTCGGCCCAAAAACCTGCTTCATCGTGAACATAGCCGAGCGGTGTGAGCACCCCGGGCAAAGGCGCGGGCGGCGGGGTGTGATCTTGAGCGATTGGACGATCCCGGCCAGGGCGCTGTCGTCGGGCGGCGGGGGAACGGGCACACCCATCTGATCCAGGGCCTCGGCGAGGACGCTCATGACGACCTCGGGCGAAAGCTCCCCCGCGTTGGGCACCGTGCCATCCAGCCGCCCGCTCACGCGTGTCCGGTCAGGGATCTGCAATTCAATACAGGCATCCGGCTCTTCGACGACCAATACCCGCTCAAACTGTGCGACGAAATCCATAATGAGTTTGCGGGGAAGAGGAAACGGCGTGCCGATCTTGAGCACCGGCGCCACTGCGCCGAGATCGGCCAGCGCCTGGCGCGTCGTTTGGTAGGCGACGCCGCTGGCGATGATTCCCAATTTCCCGTTTTTGTCATTGGGAATTGGCAATTGGTAATTGAGCGCCGACTTCTCAAACTCGCTTTCGATGGCCGCCAGCTTGGCGTTGAGTTCGTGGTGGAGCTTGAGCCGGAAGCCCGGGGTGGCCGCCCAGCGCTGAGGGTCTTTCTTGAAGCCGGGTTTGGCCGCCGGGGACCACGCACCTCGTCCGCCCCCATCCACTTCTACGCTCTGCACGGCATGGCAGACGCGCGTCGTCGGGCGCAGGATGACGGGAATGCGATGCCGTTCCGAAAGCTCCAACGCCTCCTTCACCATCGCCAGGCTTTCGGCCGGCGTCGAAGGATCGAAGACCGGCACTTTGGCCGTAAGCCCCAGCAGGCGCGAGTCCTGCTCGGTCTGCGACGAGATCGGGCCGGGGTCATCGCAGGGCACGATGACAAACCCACCGACCACGCCTGTATAGGCCGCGCTGAACATGGAGTCGGCGGCGACGTTGAGTCCAACCTGCTTCATCGCCGTCGCCGAGCGCAGGCCGCTCCAACTGGCAGCCAGGGCAACCTCAAAGGCGACCTTCTCGCTCGCGCTCCATTCCGTGTAGACGTCGCAGTTCAACTTCTTTTTGAACTTGACGACGCCTGCCAGAATCTCGGAACTCGGCGTCCCCGGATACGCGGTCACCACCTGGCATCCGTTTTGCACCATTCCCAACGCAATCGCGTCATTGCCCAGAAGCAGTTGAGTGCCCATGATCACTTTACTCGTCAAAAACGAATACAGGTTCTTGATACAAGCGGACTTTGTTCGCTTTCAAACGCTGGTGGATCAGGTCCTCCAGCCAGGCGTTCTTGGCCTCGAGCGATTGCGCCTCCGTCAGCATCTCCAACGGGACATCCATCCCCAATGCGCGTCCGGCGACGATGTGCCGGGTGATGCCCATGGGCAGCTTTGCCCTGTCAAGCGCGATCTGGGAGATTTCAGCGGGCGAAAAAGAGGGGAACACAATGACGGCGGTCAAATCGGGATATTCGCCGATCAACGCGGGCAGGTCAATCTCGACCGTGCGATGCACCTCCGTCTTGCCCCGGTATTCCGCCACCAACTGGCAGAGCAGGCCAGCTCGCCGGTTGTTGTCTACCTGCGCTTCGTCATCGCACAACACCGCGAACCATTGGCCGTTGCGCATGACGATGTTGGCAATGATCTCGTGCGTCTCGAGCAGCCGGCAGGCGGTCTCCGCATCTACCGGTTGGAGGGTGATCCCCTCTACGTCGGCGAGGGTGGCCAACAACCGGTTGTGCGATAGGCCCGCGAGCACGTGGTTCCACGCGCCGACTCGGACGGCGTCAGCATAGTAGTCCACTATCTGCACCAGCACGTCGCGGTACCCCATCTCGCGCAAGGCCGTGGTCCGAGTGGCTCCGTCCAGCACGATGTAGCGGCCGTCGCGCTCGGCGACGAGTGGCGGGTTGCGCAGCTTGCCGTCGTGCCGGATCATCAGCATCAGGCGCTGGGTGCGATACGGATCATCTTCCTCGTGCAGCAACATGCGATCGAGGGATACAAAGCGCAGCTGAATGGCAGAGGGGTCAAGTTTCATGATTCACGTGCTTTACAAAATCCGTTCCTCCCTCGACCCCCAGCGTGCAGCCAAAGGAGGAACGGATGATCTATCCCTTACATCTGCACCTGGGGGAGGTGGGTCATGGCTTCGGCGACGCGCTCGGCGGGATACTCGTAATCTTCCAGCTGGCCCTGGTGATAGGCGTCGTAGGCCGTCAGGTCGAAGTGCCCGTGCCCCGACAGGTTGAAGGCGATCACCTTCTTCTGCCCCGTGCGCTTGCATTCCAGCGCCTCGTCT
>DATDRS010000175.1:0-7638 GCA_035291605.1 Anaerolineales bacterium
ATGATGAGATAGTAGAAACGATGAGCGCGCTGCACGTCCGTGAGTTGGGTTGGCTCTAGATTGGCAAGGCGCTCAAACTCAGCGCGTGATACCAGCTCCCATTCAAAGGAGGCCATCAGTTCTTCAGGCTTCTCTTTGACAACCCGGAAGAAAGCGATGAGTTCCTGGTCGAGATCATTCAGCACTTCAACTTCACTCGGCGGCTTGCCAAACAGCACCCAGGCCGCCCCCGCGAACGGCTCGACGTAGCAGGTATGCTCCGGGAGCAGGTCAAGGATGGGTTTTCGCAGGCGCGATTTGCCGCCAACCCATTTGAAAGGGCTGTTGAGCATAGCGTAATTGCCGTTCTTGAGTTTCGGTTTTATGGTCATCTCTCGCTCCATTTTTATGGAGCAACAAGGTAGCCTCAAGTATATCCCAAGGCAGAAATAATATGCTCGATATTCGTTTTTGTCGCATCTGTTGGAACTCTCAAAATTGGCAAAAACCTACTGGCGAAGCTGCCAGGTTGGAATCGCCAGACTCTTATGTGGCTAAACACGGTTTTGGTCACGAGGAGTGGCTATTTAATTTCAATTGGTTGGTAGAAGGGTATCGTTATGGCTTCCTTCAACCAATCAGATTAGCTAATGCCTTTGACTCTCAGGTCTCTACTGTTGAGGTCATCCTCTATACAATAGAACCTCTAAGAAAGAGATTATTTGTAGGCAGAATAAGACATTGTGAGCTATTAACATCCCAGTTTGCTAGCGAGGCCTACCAGGTTTATCAGCACGAAGGCTGGCTAGAAGAAATGGCTAGTCATCTGGAACAGATAAACGTAGACCCCTCGCTGATAAGGAATGCGACCAACCCGTTCTCTATAATCAATGTGCGTTTTAAGCCCTCAGATGCCGAAATACTTGAACCTCTGATAACCGCCCCGACGAATCACAAGATTTATAGCACGGGCCGATACCAGCCTTTATATGCAGAAAGCCCTGCGCCGTGGAAAGAAATATTGAGCTTGCAAACGGAGAGAGCCGCCCCATTGCAATTTGTAAGCGGAAGGCTCAAGAACCTGCAACGGCGAGAGAGGGCGGCACAGAAAGGAGTTGCTTTTGATCCAGCACATGACAGGTTGCAGGAAGCTCTCTGGAAACATCTTAGAGCAAAGTATGGTCCCCAAAACGTCGGTTATGAGGTAAATGGTGTAGTGGACCTTGCAGTTAAGCAAGAGAAGAGATTCATTTTCTACGAGATCAAAATGGAGACTACTGTTAGGCGTAGTATTCGTCTCGCTCTCGGGCAACTTTTAGAGTATGCTCATTGGCCTGCTCAAAAGCGAGCGAGTAAACTGATTGCTGTTGGCAGAGTTCTTCCAAAAGAAGACGATATAAGTTATTTGACCTTTCTGCGCGAACAATATGGTTTACCTCTCTACTACCAGTATTATGACGTAGTTACTGATACTCTTTCACCAGAGTATTAATAGTTACGTTAACGAGGAGATTCTCATGCCCTTCTACCACCACCTTGGCCAACTCCCTCACAAGCGCCACACGCAGTTCCGCAAGCCGGATGGCTCGTTGTACCGCGAGCAGGTCGTCGGCACCAAGGGCTTCTCCGGCGTTCAGTCCATTTTGTACCACTACCACCAGCCCACCGAGATCAAGTACGCGGAAAAACTCGGCCCGGCCAGGGTGGAGTACGTGGACTACGGCCCGCTGCGCCACCGGCTGTTCAAGACCAAAGACGCGCCGCAGGGCGGCGACCCGGTGAGCGGGCGGCGCGTGCTGCTCGGCAACGCCAACGTGACCATGGCCGTCCTCCGCCCTACGCAGAGCATGGACTACCACTACCGCAACGGCGAGGCGCACGAGCTGTACTGGGTGCACACGGGCGAGGGCGTCTTATACTCGCAATATGGGGTCCTGCCCTTCGGCCCCGGCGATTACCTCAACCTCCCCATCAGCACCACCTGGCGCATGGAGTTGAAGGGAGACAACCACCGGATGCTGGTGTTCGAGTCTGCGCAAGATTTCGAGTTCCCGAAGCGTTACCGCAACGAGTACGGCCAGCTGCTGGAAAACTCGCCCTTCTGCGAGCGCGACCTCCGCGTGCCGCAGGAACTGGAAACGCACACCGAGATGGGCGAGTTCGAGGTGCGGGTGAAGGCGCGCGGCGAGTTCCACCGCCACATCCTGATCCACCATCCGCTCGACGTGGTGGGGTGGGACGGCTTCCTCTACCCCTATGCTTTCAACATTTACGACTTCGAGCCGATCACCGGGCGCGTGCACCAGCCTCCCCCCGTGCACCAGACGTGGGAAGGTTGGAACTTCGTGATCTGCTCGTTCATGCCGCGGATGTTCGACTACCACCCGCAGGCCATCCCCGCGCCGTACAACCACGCCAACGTCAACTCGGACGAGGTGCTGTACTACGCCGAGGGCAACTTCATGAGCCGCAAGGGCGTGGACCAGTTCGACATCAGCCTGCACCCCGGGGGCTTGCCGCACGGCCCACATCCCGGCACCGTCGAGGCGAGCATTGGCAAAGCGCGGACCGAGGAAGCAGCGGTGATGATGGACACCTTCCACCCGCTTGAGGCCACGCCCTTTGCGCTGGAGTGCGAGGACGAGCGGTACGCGTATAGCTGGGTGGAACACAAGTAGAAAAACTCCAATTTAAGACACGCTCTCAGCCGGAGACGCTCCGCTCAGCGCGATAGTTTTCGTGATATGCGGAGAATAGAATTTCCCGACGAGAACTGCTCTGGCAGCCAGGCTGCGGTGTAGCGGTGAATCATGCCACTCAATAAAACCCGGTTGGCGCTGGCCTTGCTGGGCGGGGGCGTGGTGCTGCTCGGCCTGCTGGCCCTGCTGGTAGGCTGGCGCTTGCTGCAGGCCTCCCCGGCCTATCAATTCATGCAGGCCCGCCGCCGCTGGGAGGCGCGCCCGTTCAACCACTACCGGCTGGCGTTTGACCACGGTTTCACCCGGGGCGGTTACGCTCAGTGTCATCATGACGTGGAAGTGTGGAACGAGCGGATCGTCCACGTCTTCGGCGCGACCTGTCTGAGCGGCCACGTCACCCAGGCGCTTACCGTGAGCGGCATCTTCGACAAATTCGAGCGTTACTTCGCCGAGCGCGTGTGCAGCGCCACCGGCTGCTATTGCGAAGGCGCGTATCTGGTGCGGGCAACCTACGATCCCGTCCTCGGGTATCCACAGACCATCACTACGGGCTTTCACCGCAACTGGGTGGACGACTTTCTCCACAATAAACTGGGAGTGCAGGATTGCCTCCGCACCGACCCGACGGTCGAGAAAATCAGCGTGACCTCGCTGACTCCGCTCCCTTGAGTTACAATTGAGGCGGCCCTGGCAAGGTCAGGAGCGAATGGTCATCAGGTGCTGCCACCACCGGGGTTCAACTCCCCATTCGAAGCGGTGGTTCGGTTGGCGCTCATCTGATAATTCGTCCTCCACATCGGCCTTGTCCCAGGGCTATTTTCTGAAATCTCGCAGGAGGCGGCGACATGGCGCGGCGCGAAGTCATCATCAAAGACACCCATCGTGGGCTGTGGTATGTGGACGGGGTGCTGACGAAAATCCTGGAGGCGGGGCGGTACGTCATTCCCCGGTACCTGGACTTCGGGTTCTTCCGTCTGGGCAAGCGGGTGGAAGTCGCCCTCGTGGACGTGCGCCAGCGCGACCTGACGATCAAGGGCCAGGAGATCCTGACGGGCGACAAGGTCGCCATCCGGGTCAGCATCATCGTTCAGTTCCGCGTGACGGACCCCCGCGCCGCGCTGCACCGGGTAGAGAATTACGAAGACCGGTTGTACAGCGACGTGCAGCTGGCGGCGCGGCGCTCGCTCGCCTCGATGACGCTGGAAGAGATCCTGACCAACCGCAACCGGCTGAGCGAGGACATCCTGCGCGACGTCAAAGAAGCGGCCGGCGGCTACGGCGTGGAGATCATGCGCGCGGACGTCAAAGACCTGATCTTCCCCGGCAACTTGCAGGAGATCATGAACCGGGTGCTGGCGGCGGAGCGCATGAGCCAGGCGCAGCTGGTCGAGGCGCGCACCAAAGCCGAGACCCAGCGCATCGAGGCGCAGACCCGCGCGGAGACCCGGCGGCTGGAGGCCGAGGCGCAGGCGGAGGCGCAGCGGCTGGAGGCGCAGGCGGAGGCCGAGGCCCGGCGCATCACTACCCAGGCCGACATCGCGGCGCTGAGCGCCCGCGAGCAGACGGCCGCCGCCTACAGCGCGCACCCCGCGCTCCTGCGCTTGCAGGAACTGGAGACGCTGCGCGAGCTGGCCCGCACCGCCAATGCGCGTATTTACATCAACTTCGACAAAGCCGTTCAGCCGGGCGACGAAAAAGAGTAACAGGAGGCTGAAACTATCTCTAAACCAGCTTCCTAAGTTTCTTCGCCGCGCGCTCCATTTCGATGAACAGCAGGCCGAGCGGCGCATGCTCCTGGGCGGTGATCATCAACACCGCCTCGTTGCCCACCGCCGTCATGACGATGTGACCTTCGTCGCCTTTGATGTAGACCTGGTTCAGTTCTCCGCTGCGCATGGCGCGGGCGATGCGCTCGCCCAGCAGCACCATCACGGCGGACATGGCCGAGACGTGCTCCGGCGAGACGTAGGTGGGCATCACCGAGACCATCGTCACCCCGCTGATGCGCGCCATAGCCACGGCCTTGATGTAGGGGGAAGACCTCATCACATCGTCGAGGATCTCTTTGATGCGATTCTCCGAAGATGGCAGCATAACTTTCTCTTTCTTGAACGCGCGCGGGGCGGCCTCACGACCACCCGGTTTCAGGTGGAAAGAATCTGAGACAAGTCCGCCGTGTGATTCAGAATGAGGTCAGCGCCCGCGCGCTCCAACTCAGCACGCTGCCCGAACCCGCACAGCACGCCGATCGTCTGCGCCCCGGCGCGTCTCCCGGCGAGGATATCCATCGTCGTGTCGCCGATCATCACGCAGTCTTTCACAGGCGTGCTCAGCGCCCGCGCCGCCCAGTGCACCGGGTCGGGATAGGGCTTGGTGTGCGGCGCGGTCTGGGCGGAGACGGTGAGTTGAAAGAAGCGGCTCAGCCCAAGCTGCTCCAGCATGACGCGGGCGCCGCGCTCCGGGCGGGCGGTGATGACCGCCATCGGGTAGCGCTGAGAGAGGCGCTCTAGCAGGGTTTTGACCCCGGCCATGATCATGTAACGCCCGATTCGGGCGCTCCCGCGCCGGTCCGAAAGCCAGTTCATGAACTTTACCAGTTCGTCGTCAATGCCTAACCAGTCGGGCAGGGCCATGAGCGTGTTGACGGGCGACTCGGCCGTCATCACCGCCCAGCGCAGGAAAGGCGTCGGGTCGCGCCGGGGGAAGAGAAATTGCACGGGCCTGACCCAGCGCGCGGCCTCACGCACGTATTCGTCGTCGGTGTCCGCGAGTGTGCCGTCGAGATCGAAGAGGATGGCGCGGACCCTGGAAACGTCGAAGGTCATGTAAGCGCAGGAAGTAAGGAAGGAGGCAGCCGGCCTGACGCTCCTTCCTTCTGCCTCTGCCTATCTGAAATCCGGGTATTGTTCTAACACGGCCTCCATCGTCGTCCGATCGGGGACCATGATCCACAGCGTATGCTGGCCGTCGGCGAAGAAACAGTTGAGCGCGTCGGCGTTCCAGCACGTGCGGTCGGCGTAGGGCTGCGCCTGGCCGAAGCGCTGGTCGCCGTAATCGGCGAAGGCCCGGGCGAACTCCTCTGCGTCCGCCTCGCTATCCCACTCCCACTGGAGCGCAAGGACAATTTGTTGGGCGGCGTCATTGTAGTACGCCGCGTAGCCGTCGCCGCCCCAGCCCTCGGCGGCTTCGTAGGCTGTGCGGTCGGCGAGGCGCGTATCCGGGTCAACCCCATAAGCCAGGATCAGGTAGGTGTACCACTCGCCCATCACGTTGGATTCGATCTGCTTCCAGCCCGCGCCAAGCGTGTCGGTGAGCGCGGGGCGGGCGACGAAGAGCGGCCGGTCTCCGGCCTCGTACCGTTCGGGGTGGATGGTCTGCTCGGTAGAGACGGGCGGGTCGCGCCAGACTTCATCCACGCGCGGCCAGCCGCCCTCGTCGTAATACCGGCGCACGAAATCCAGCCCCTGCTGGTAGGGAAAGAGGAAATCCTGCAAGAGGAAGTCCGGCAGCTCAAAGTAGACCGACACGTCGAACGCGTTCGCGATCCTGTCGTACTCGCGCTGCTGCGCCCGGCTGAGCGTGGCCTTGTATTGCTCTTCGAGCAGGGACGAGTCGCCTTCGAGCAGGGCCTGCGCCGCGGCGGCTTTTTCGGAGTCGTTCTCCCAGCCCTCTTTGCTGAACCCCATCTTCCGCACGTCGTAGTTTTGGTCCTGGAGGGCGTGGTTGTACTCGTGGGCGAATGTCACCTGGTCGTACACGGACATGCCCTGCGCCGAGACCAGCACCAGTTCCTTTGTGTCCGGGTCGTAAAAGCCGGCCACACCTTCGGAATACAGCCGGAGGAGCAGGTCGTAGAGGTCAAGATCCGGTTGGATGAGGCCGAGCGCCGCCAGGACGCGCCGGTCGTTCTCCCAGTCTTCGGGCGTGGTGTCTTCCTTGAACTCGTCCAGTGTCCGCTGCCGGACTTCCTCCACGCTGAGGAGCTTGCGCTCAACCGGGCCGGTGGGCTGGAGGCCGCGCATGGCGATGACCTGCGCCGCGATCTCGTCCATCTGCGCGATTTCGGTCGCACCGGGCGTCGGGGCGGGCCCGGGAGTCCAGTTTGGATCCTGCGTGGCCGTGGGGTTCCGCAGCGAGGCGAAGCCGTCGGTCGCGTAATACGCCACCGCGCCCGCGCCGACCAGGAGGGCGAGCAAACAACAGCCCAGCGCAATCAACCCAATGACGATGCCAATCATAGTGTTGCGGGAAGACATGACTAGCCTTTTGTTTGCCGCAAGACTCAAGCCGGATGATACATTTGCACCAACGCTTTATTCAACACTACGATCTGGGCCTTGAGCGGCGTGAACTTCGCCCCCGGAACCTGGCAGGTGATCTCGGCCTGGGTGACGGCGACGAGCGTCCCGCCGGCCGTGCCGAAGAAGTTGCGCAGCGGCATATCGCCCGGCAGCATGAACGCGGCGCGGATGAGGTACGGCCCGGCGTAGATGACGGCGGGCGCCGGGCGATTGGGCATCTGCTGCGTCGCCGAGCGCATCCCCGGCTCGTCGCGCGGGATGAAGGCGATCAGCGCCGTTTTGGGGATAGTGATTTCGGCGGGCGCCGGGTTTACGATTGCGGCCTGCGCGCCGACGGCTTGCAGTTGGACGCCGGTCAACGTGATCGTCGCCTGAGTGGACACGTTGAGGAAACCGGCGAGCGGCATATCTACCGGCTGGAGATAACCGCTGGCGAGGTAATCGGCGGTGAGGGCCTGCGCCGCCCAGCCGGACGGGCGCGCGGCGGCCTGAGGCTGCGGTTGTGCGGGCGCCTGCGGCTTGGATTGAGCGGGCGGCGGGGCGGAAGGTTTTTTGCCGAACATGATAAATAGCCTCCGATGGACGAGGTTCGAGCGTCAACGCTGTCCCATTGTACTCTGAATCAAGGGGGGAGTTTGAATAGGCCAAATGGTTCCCTT
>DATDRS010000176.1:0-3013 GCA_035291605.1 Anaerolineales bacterium
TTTGGGCGCTAACTGCCGGGCAATTTCGGCGCTGAGTTGGTGATGGACGGAGTGCAATCCTTCCAGGTACGGATCCATCCCGGGAAAAGGCGATGGCATGGCAACCTCCCACGGGCGAACGGCTATCCGATTGTAGCACGAAAGGATAACCAGATTTTTGCAAATTCGGCCTGCGGCGGCTAGACGTTATGCGCGCACCCCCTTCGCGGAACTGCACGAAACCTGGGCATCTTCGACCTTCGCAGGCTGTTTTTAGTCCGCGCAGGCGGACTTTGCGCTTTTCGTCGCCGCGATTTCAATCGCCGGAGCGACCACTGCGCCCGCGCCGGGCCGGGCCCGCCCGTTTCTTGGCCGCCCAATCGCGGATGGATTTGGCGCTGTCGGCGGCGGCCCGCTTCCAATAGTCGTCCCCAAACAGGTCGGCGCCTAATTGATAGAACGTCCTGCGCGTCCCGACCGAGCCGACCTTCAGCCCACGCTCGACCAGCGCGCGGGTCTTGCCGGACGGGAAGCCCGGATGGTGAGCGCGGATAACGTCGGCCACGCCGCCGTTGATGGCGTCTGCTTCGTAGTCGCGCGTGGAGTCCAGGTATTTCTCGCACACGCCCAGCGGGTCTTCGCCCAGGTCGGGCAGCGCCCTCAGCGCCAGGCGCTTCAGCGCGTTGGGGGTCAGCACGACCAGCCCCGTCGGGCCAACCAGCATCCGGCGCAAGAAGTGAAGCGAGGGCCTGGGTTCGCCGTCATCTGCCCCGGCTTCGTCCAACACCAGCGAGTCCAGCGCCAGGTCAAAATCGGCGTCCATGACCGCGCGGGACGCTTCGCGCAAATCCTCCGGGACGGGCAATCCCGCCTCGGCGGCGTGGGTTTTAAACGCCTCCACGTCGCCCTGCATGAGCGCCTGCATGGCTTCCCAGTGTGCGGGCGGCTTTCCGGCCGGCGTGTCGCCGAGCCAGGCGTGGCAGAGCGCGCGTTTAGCCTTCGGCGTGAGGCCCGGATGCGCCAGCAGGCCCTCGGCCAGAGACCGGCATATGGGCGCCTGCTCGCAGCCCACGACGATGTGCCACAGCCACCAGGTCCGTTCCGCCTCCGGCATATCCGCCTTGCGGATCAACCACTCCAGCAGCAGGCGCATCTCGGCCAGCTGCCAGTCGTCGAACAGGTCCCCCCCGAAATCCGCCGCGATCATCACCGACCGGAAGCCCCCGGGGTCAAGAAGCCCTGTGCCGGCGACAAAGCTCAACAGGATGGGCAGGCCGTGCGGCGTGCCGTATTCCACCGCCACATTCGTCTGCCTGATGGTGTGCTCGACGACCTTCAACCGCGTCTCGAGGGACAGCGAGGGGTTCCGGACGACTTCCACCGCGCCGAAGCCGAAGATGTAAGGCTCGTACATGCGCTCCGGGATCAGGAAGGCCGGGCCTTGACCGTATTTGTCGTAGCCGTGAATGTGGTGGTAATAATGCTCCAGGCCGAGCGCCAGGCATTCGGCCATCGTCTTCTGCTCCGGCTTGGGGATATCGAGTTGTTTGTAGAAGGCTTTGAGATCAAAGCGCTCAACGCGCTTCTTCTGCTTCCTGGCCATGGCGGTTTCTCCATATTGGGGCGAAGCATTCGCGCTTTGGCCCGCCGCCAAACTGGCCTGCTGGGGCGCGAATGCTTCGCCCTTACCAATGTGCCCCTGGGTAGTATAAGACCGCTATCCCGCCGCGCTTTCCCTGGCCACGCGCCCCGGCTGCCAGATTGTCCACAGCCTCCCGACCCGGTCGGCCAGGAAGACGCCCACGGCCATCGAGAGCGTCGTCGTGAGGCTGCCCAGCGAGAGGAGCGGCACGCCGACGAGCGAATGGCCCAGGTTGCATCCGCCCGCAATGCCGGCCCCCACGCCCATCAACAGCCCGCCGGCGGCTAACTCGGCGTAACGCCGGGCCGTCTCGCCCCGCACCCAGGACGTCCCGGCAAATCTGGCTGCCACAAATGCTCCCAGGACGATGCCCAACAACGCCGTCGGCACCCAGGGCGAGCCGCTTCCCCCGCCCTGCGTCAATTCCATGTACACGCCCGTCGGGATGCCGGACGTGCCAAAGGTAAAATCGGCGCCTCCCGCGCGCGCCAACAGCCAGGCCAGGCTGGTGAAGACGCCCAGCGCAGCGCCCAGCAGAGGCCAGCCCCAATACTTTCCACGCGCCTCGCGGGGCGAGCGCCACAAATAGACGGCCACGCCCGCGCCCAACACGATCAATACCGGCCAGCCCACCGCCGGGCCGAGCCAGTTCGTCACCGTCGCGCTGGCCCCGCTGACCCTCACCTGAGACGCATTCAACGCGTCGCGCAGCGGGGCGAGCGGGCCGCGATACGCGGCGATGTCGCCGACGGCCCACGCCGCCAGGCCGACGAGCGCGCCCAGCATGCCGTGGCCCAGCTTGTAAAACAGGCCGGTGATGCAGGAGGACGCGATCACCATGCCGGCCCCGAAGATCATCCCGCCGACAATATTGGCCTGCCAGGCAAAGGGCGGGATCCACGGCCTGATCCAGCCCAGAGCGATCAGGCCGTTGACCAGCGGCGCGGCGAGGAGCAAGGCCAGCAGGTAGGCGCGGAACAGATCGGGCTGGCGCGGGGTGCGCACCAGGCCGCGCAGCGTGCTGTGAAAGCACATATCCCCCCGCTCGAGGATGTAGCCCAGCCCCACGCCGGTCAGGATGGCCAGGAGTAAGTTCATGGGTGAGCCTCCGATTACTACTGGTGATCACCCGCATCCTTCGACTGCGTGCCGCTCAGGATGCTGTCGCTCTCTTGGATTGGCGGGTGATCACCAGAATTACTATACGGTTGACCCCGTGAAGTTGAACGCTTTGATCTTGAGCGCGGGGACGCGGACGGCGCCGCCGAATTCCTCGACGAACAGCCGGGCCGCGCGCCCGACCATCTCCACGTCCGCCAGCGCCTGGACGTAAGACTGCGTGAAGCGCAGGTTCTTCACCGGGAAAGTGATCTCGCCGTTCTCGATCATGAA
>DATDRS010000177.1:0-2335 GCA_035291605.1 Anaerolineales bacterium
CAGGTGATGGTAGGTGTGGCAGAGCACCTCCGCGGCCTTTTTGGAGGCGGCGTAGGGTGACAACGGCCGACTGGTGTCGGCCTCTTCGTCATAGGGCAGAGGATTGTGCGCGCCGTACAGGCTCGAGGTCGAGGCCAGCACGAACTTCTTCACGCCGCGCATCCGGCAGAGTTCGAGCAGATTCAAAGTGCCGGTGACGTTGGTCTCAAAGTAGACCCAGGGGTTCTCCACGGAGTAACGCACCCCGGCGCGCGCGGCCAGGTTGATCACGGCGTCAAACGCATCCGATTGATCCCACAAGGCTTCCAGCGCCGGGCGGTCACAAATGTCAATCGGATGGAACTCGAAACCGGGCCGCCTGGTCAGTTGCTTGAGCCGCCAGTCCTTCAGGCGCACATCGTAGGCGTGATTGAGATTATCCAGCCCGAGGACCGTGTGCCCCTCCCCCAGCAGGAACTCCGCGACTTTCGAGGCGATGAAACCGGCGGCGCCGGTTAGCAGGTAACGACTCATTCAGTGATGGACCGCCTGTATTTCCCGGTCGTGCTCCTGATACCAACGGACGGTTTCCCGCAGTCCCTCGATGAGCCCGATAGCCGGCCGGTAACCTAATCTCGCGGCCGAACGGCTCATATCGCCATAGGAATGCCGGATGTCGCCGTTGCGCGGTGGATTGAACACCGGGTTGGTCGTCTGGCCGGTGAGCTCGCTGAGGATGTCCAGCAGTGCGAGCAGATTGGTCTCCTGCCCGGCGCCGACATTGAAGACCTCGCCGACGGCCGCCTCGGCTTTGCAGGCCAGCAGGTTGGCCTCGACGACGTTGGCGACGTACACGAAATCGCGCGACTGGAGGCCGTCGCCGTAGATCGTCGGGGGATAGCCCTTCAACAGCGCGGTGACAAACCTGGGGATGGCGGCTGCGTAGCCGCTGTGGGGATTCTGCCGGGGCCCGAAGACGTTGAAATAGCGCAGGCACACGGTGGGCAGTTGGTATACCTGCGTGAACGAGCGGCACAGCTGCTCGGCGCTGAGCTTGGCGGCGGCGTAAGGCGAGAGGCAGCGCGGCGGCAGCGCCTCATGATGCGGCGGGGGCTGGTCGCCGTAGACCGCGCACGAGGAGGAGAACACCAGCCGGCGCACGCCGGCCTCGCGCGCCGCCAGCAGGAGGTTGTGCACGCCGATGATGTTCACGGTCAGGTTGCGTTCGGGCGCCTCAATCGACTCCGGGACGGATACGAGCGCGGCCAGGTGCAGGACGTATGCGACGCCTTTCGTCGCCCGGCGGACGGCCTCCAGGTCGGCGATATCGCCGACCTGGAACTCGATCCGATCCATCACACCCGCCAGGTTCTCGCGTCGTCCGGTCGTGAGCAGGTCTAACACGCGCACCTGCGCCCCCTCGGCGACGAGCCGGTGGACGATGTGCGAGCCGATGAAGCCCGCGCCGCCCGTCACAAGAAACGTGCGATTGGCGATGTCGAACGTAGGCGGCGCATCGCCGTCATTGATCGGGAGTGAGTTGTTCACAGGTGTGTCGCTTGTAGCACTCCTCTTCCCATGTCGTCTGTGGCGCGGACGACCAAGGATTACCCGATCCGCATGATGATCGGCAGATATATCTTGACCTCGTTATCCGTGATCGTCAACGTGGCGCTGGCAGGCGCGCCGAGAGTCGCGTTGCTCGGGCTGCTGAGCGCCAGATTGACGGTCTCGTCCGCCTCGCCCGCGCTGTCATTGGTGATGGTCACGGTGAACGTCTGCGTGATGACGTCGGGCGTGAAGGTCAGCGTCCCGGTAGCCGTCATGTAGTCGCTGCCCGCCAGCGCCGTGCCGTTGCTCGTCGTGTAATTCACGGTGACGGTCAGGCCCGAGGCGGCGCTGAGCGTGGCGGTGATGGTGGCTGTGCCCGCGCCTTCGTCCACGCTGTAAGCGCTGCTGCTGAACTGGACGGTCGGCGGGTCGTCGTTGTCCGTGATCGTCAGCGTGGCTGTGGCGAGCACGCCGAGGTCAGCCTGAGCGGGATTGCCAAGCGTCAGGCCAACCGTTTCATTCGGTTCATCCCGCGTGTCGTTCAGGATGGACACCGTGAAGGTCTGCGTGATGACGTCGGGCGTGAAGGTCAGCGTCCCGGTAGCCGTCATGTAGTCGCTGCCCGCCAGCGCCGTGCCGTTGCTTGTCGCGTAATTCACGGTGACGGTCACGCCCGAGGCGGCGCTGAGCGTGGCAGTGACGGTGGCCGTGCCCGCGCCTTCGTCCACGCTGTAGGTGCTGCTGCTGAACTGGACCGTGGGCTGTCCGTCGTTGTCGGTGATCGTCAGCGTGGCGCTGGCGAGTG
>DATDRS010000178.1:0-5806 GCA_035291605.1 Anaerolineales bacterium
GCCTACGCCGCCTCCGAGCGCCTGGGCCGCATGGCCGTCGAAGAAACCAGCTACGGCGTGCCGGAGCACAAGACGCTCAAAAACTTCCTGTGCTCGCGGATTTTGTGGGACTCCATCAAAGACATCCCCACCGTCGGCGTCATCCGGCACGACGCGAAGAAGAAGATTTACGACATCGCCTGGCCGATGGGCGTGGTGGCCGCGCTCACGCCCAGCACCAATCCCACTTCGACGGTGATGTTCAAAATCCTGATCGCCGTCAAAGCCCGGAACGCCATCGTCGTCGCGCCCCACCCCTACGCCGTGAGATGCTGTGCGGAAACTGCGCGCCTCATGGCCGAGGCCGGCGAGCGCGCCGGGATGCCCAAAGGGCTCGTGTCGTGCATGAGCAAAGTGACTCTTCCCGGCACGCAGGAATTGATGAGACATCGCTACACGGCGCTCATCCTTGCCACTGGCGGGAGCGAAATGGTGCGCGCCGCGCACTCGGTTGGGAAACCGGCCTACGGCGTGGGGCCGGGCAACGTGCCGTGTTACGTGGATCGCTCGGCGGATTTGCGGCAGGCGGCGAAATACATCGTCGCTTCCAAGGCCTTCGACCATTCGGTGATCTGCGCGACCGAGCAGGCGGCGGTGGCCGATAAGCCGATTGCCGCGCAGCTCGAAGAACTGATGAAAGCCGAGGGCGCCTATTTCGTGGACGAGGCGCAAGCCCGCGCCCTGGCGGCTTTGCTGTTCCCCTCCGGGCCGCTCATCAACCCCAAGATGGTCGGCCAGAGTCCGCAACAACTGGCGCAGGCGTGCGGGATCAGCGTCCCCGCCTCGGCGCGGATCCTGGTCGCCAAACTGAAATCGGTCGGGCGCGAGGAGCCGCTGTCGGGCGAGAAACTCACGACCGTCCTCGGCTGGTACGAGGCCGACGGCTGGGAGGCCGGGTGCGAGCGGTGCATCGAACTCATCAACTACGGCGGGCGCGGTCACTCGCTCGTCATCCACGCCCAGGACGAGAAGGTCGTCATGCAGTTCGGGCTGGAGAAGCCGGTGTTCCGCATCGTGGTCAACACCCTCGGCACGCTCGGCACGACCGGGATGACGACGGACGTGATGCCCTCCATGACGCTCGGCTCCGGCGGCATCGGCGGCTCGATCACGGGCGACAACATCACCGTGCACCACATGTATAATGTGAAGCGCCTGGCCTACGAAACCAAGCCCGCGCCCGAGGCGGCCTTCCTCCCCGGCTCGACCGATGAACCCGGTCCGTTGAGGCGGAACGGCGCGGCCCCGGTTGGCGCGGAGGTGGACCGGGTGGACGAGATTGTGAAACGTGTCTTAGCGGAATTAAAGAAATAATCGTGGTTGATTTAGCATGGCGCGGCGGGATAAACTCCTAGATCAAATTCTGCGCGGAACTTCAGATGCGAATATCCCCTTTGAGGAAATGTGCCAATTGCTGCGCCGCTTAGGCTTCAAAGAACGGATACGGGGCAGCCATCACATCTTCACGAAAGAGAGTGTTGAAGAGATTCTGAATTTGCAACCCAAAGGTGCAAACGCCAAGCCGTATCAGGTCAAACAGGTACGAAATGTCATCCTGAAGCACAAGTTGGGAGGCTGAGATGATTAGGTATGAAATGATCATTTATTGGAGTGAGGAGGATAACTCCTTTATCGTCGAAGTCCCCGAACTCCCCGGTTGCATGGCCGACGGGGGAACTTATCAACAGGCGCTTGCCAACGCCGAAGTTGTCATCCAGGAGTGGATTGAAACCGCGCGAGAATTGGGACGCTCAATTCCGACCCCTAAAGGGCGATTAGTTTACGCATAAGGAGAAACCACTATGCCCGTAGATGTTGCGATGATTGCTCTGGGAATGGTCGAGACCAGAGGCCTGATCGGCTCGATTGAGGCCGCCGACGCGATGGTCAAGGCCGCCAACGTCACGCTGATCGGCTCCGAGTACATCGGCGGCGGGTACGTGACGGTGATGGTGCGCGGGGACGTCGGCGCGGTGAAGGCCGCGACCGACGCCGGGGCGGCCGCCGCCAAGCGGGTGGGCGAACTGGTCTCGGTACACGTCATCCCGCGCCCGCACTCGGACGTGGAGATGATCCTGCCCAAGAACATCAAGGGCGGGTTCGGCGGACGCAGCGGCGGGTAATCAATCCCAAATCCCAAGACCCAAGCTCCAAAGACTCTAGGCCAAAGAGTCTCGCGGAGTTTGGCGCGTGCGCGCCACGTTTCTGGGATTTGAGTCTAGGATTTGGGATTTTGTCTTCCCATGGCGCCCATCAAGGTTCTTATCGCGGACGACTCCGCCGAGCTCCGCAAAAGCATCCGCGCCATTCTGGTGTTCGAGCCGGACGTCAAAGTGGTGGCGGTCGCGCGCGATGGCTGGGAGGCGGTCGAACTGGCCCGCCAGCACCGGCCCGACGTGGCCCTGATGGACATCAACATGCCCCGGGTGGATGGGCTGACCGCGATTCGCGCGATTGCCGAAGTCAGCCCCAACACCCTGTGCATGATCATGTCCTCCGAGGGCGAGCGCGACATGCTCCGCAAAGCGATGGCCGCCGGGGTGCGCGAGTACCTGGTGAAACCCTTCAGCGCGGAGGATTTTCTCCAGGCCGTCGCACGGATGAAGGTCGCCGCCAAGCAAGCGAAGACCCGGAGCGAGGCGATCGAGACCGAGCGCGACCAGCGGCTGCTTCAGTTGACGCGGGCGTATCTCAAAAACGGGCGCATGGACGACGAGGCCGCCAAAGCCTACGCGGAATACGCCAAGCGCCCCCGGGCCGATCCCGACATCCTCGCCCGGCTGGCGGAAATCTTCTGCGCGCGGCGCGACTGGCACACGCTGCGCCTGATCTGTGAACGCATGGAAAAATTAACGCCTCCCCCTAAGTGAGGGCCCCACGCGTGACAACTTCTATCGGCATGGCGCCGCAGGACGCGGCGGAACGCGCCAAATTTGAAAACGAGGTGCGGCGCATCGTCGCCGCTGGCAGCGAAGCGGGCGTCGCTCTGCGCCTCCTCGGCTCGCTGGCCTTCCAGATGCACTCCCCGCAGTTCGGCGGATTGCAGGCCAAAATGGGCCGCGCCTATACGGATATTGACTTTGCCAGTTACGGCCGGCAGTTCAAAGCCATCCGCGCCCTGCTTCTGGATCAACTCGGCTACGCGGAGGACCGGGAGGTCTTTATCAACACCGAGGGCAGCCGCGCCATCTTCGAGAACCCGGCCAACGGCCTGCACGTGGACATCTTCTACGACAAGCTCGACTTCTGCCACGTCATCCGCTGGGACGGGCGGCTGGAGGTGGACTCGCCCACCATCCCCCTCGCCGAACTGCTCCTGGAAAAGATGCAGATCGTGAAGCTCAACGAGAAGGACGTGATTGACACGATCATGCTCCTGCTGGAACACCCCTTAGGCGAGGGCGATCAAGAGACGATTAACCTCCCGCTCGTCTCGCAGTTGTGCGCCGCCGACTGGGGCCTGTGGCGCACGACGACGATGAATCTGACCAAGGTCAAACAACTCGTCCAGAACTACCCCCAGCTCAACACCGACGAAAAGGCGCGCGTCGCGACCCAGGCGGACGCGGCGCTGGCCGCCATCCACGCCGAACCCAAGCCGCTGGCATGGAAGATGCGCGACAAGATCGGCGACCGCGTGAAGTGGTACAAAGAGGTGGATGAGGTGAAATGAACCGCTCCGTCGTCGGCCGGCTTACCTGGCTCCTCTTTTTTGGGCGCAGTTTAAGCTCGGCTGCTTTTATTGCGGGCGCCACGATCGGTTCCATCCTCGGCGCGGAGCTCAGCGGACGCCCGGCGCTGGCCGGCGTGCCGGGCGCGCTCTACTTGCTGGGCAGCGCCATGGCGGCCTACCCGGCGGCGCGTTTGATGGAGCGCACCGGGCGGCGCGCCGGCCTCTCGCTCGGCTTCGTCATCGGGCTGATCGGCGCGCTCATCGCGGGCGCTTCCGTGCTGGCCCACTCGTTCGCCGGCTTCCTCGTGGGTTTCACGCTCGTCGGCGCTTCGCAGGGCTTCAACGACCTGGGGCGCTATGCCGCGGCAGAGATGCATCCGGTCGCCGAGAGAGGCCGCGCGATCAGCCTCGTCGTGCTCGGCGGGACGGTCGGCGCCATTCTCGGCCCCAACCTCGTCGGGCCAATGGGGCGGCTGGCCGCATCCTTCGACGCCGATCCGCTCGCCGGGCCGTGGTTCGCCGGCGCCGCGCTGCTCGCAGTCGGCGCCCTCCTGATGGCGCTGTTCCTCCGTCCTGATCCCAGCGATTTGGGGCGCGCGCTCGAATCCCAGAATGACGAACAGGATGCCTCAACCGGCCCGGTCCGCCCGGCGGGCGAAATCTTGAGCCAGCCCGGAACCCAGCTGGCTATTGCCGCGATGGCGTTTGGGCAGGTGGTGATGGTGATGATCATGGCGATCACCTCCCTGCACATGAAGGGCCACGGTCACAGCCTCGACGACGTGGGGGTAGTGATCATGTCCCACGCGGTGGGGATGTTCGGGTTGTCGGTCGTCGCGGGCCGCCTCGCCGACAACTTTGGCCGTGCGCCGACGATCATCGTGGGCGGGGGGCTGCTGATCGCCGCCTGTCTGCTCGCCCCGCTTTCGCAGAACACCTACCTGCTCTCGGCGGCGCTGTTCCTGTTGGGGCTGGGCTGGAACTTTTGCTACGTGGCGGGGGGCGCGCTGCTCACCGACGCGCTCACACTCGCCGAGCGCGGGCGGATGCAGGGCGGCAACGATTTGCTGGTGGGGCTGATTTCGGCGGCGGGCAATCTCGGAAGCGGCGTGGTCTTCGCGGGGTTTGGCTACACCATCATGGCCTGGATCAGCCTCGGGGTCACCCTCATCCCCATCGTCATGGCTTTCAGTTTCCTCGTCAGCCGGGGCCGCCTGCAGACGGTCAAAAGCCAGTAACGCCTCTTCTTCAGGAGCCGCGCATGCCCCTCTTCGGAAAGAAACCCGCCCGGAAAGCCACCCGCCTCTTCTTCGCCACGGACCTTCACGGCTCGGAGGTTTCTTTCCGCAAATTCGTCAACGCGGGCAGGTTCTACGAAGCCGACGTGCTGATCCTTGGCGGCGATGTGGCCGGGAAACTGCTCATCCCCATCGTCCAGGAGGGCGGCAAATACCGCGCCCGGCTGCAGGGGCAAACGCACGAGATGCGCACCGAAGCCGACCTGGCCGAGTTCAAGAAGAAACTCGGCATTCTCGGCTTCTATTCCATCTTCCTCTCGCCCGACGAATACAACGCGATGAAAGATGACCGGGAGGCGATTGAGCGCGAG
Source organism: Anaerolineales bacterium (assembly GCA_035291605.1). GTDB lineage: Bacteria > Chloroflexota > Anaerolineae > Anaerolineales > UBA6663 > DATDRS01. The sequence continues at coordinate 5,322 of DATDRS010000178.1, forward strand.
TTCGTCAAAGCCGCGCGCCAGCGCCTGGTGGACTGGGTGCATCTGGCCGAGGAGCGGCTCAAGGGCACGCACATCCGCTGCTACGTCACCGGCGGCAACGACGACCCGTGGGAGGTGCTCTCGGCGCTGGAGGAGAATGCGCAGGAGCGCGTGGTTCCCTGCGAGGGCCGCGTCGTTCAAGTTGACGAGGATCACGTGATGGTCAGCCTCGGCTACAGCAACGAAACGCCCTGGCACACCCCGCGCGAGATCACCGAGGGCGAGCTGGCCGAAAAGATCGAAGAGGCGGTAAAGGGCATGACGGATTTTTCACACTGCATCTTCAACTTTCACTGTCCGCCCAAAGACAGCACGCTCGACACCTGCCCGATGCTCGACACCTCCACCGATCCGCCGACGGTGATCATGGAAGCGGGCCAGCCGGTGCTGTTCGGCGCGGGGAGCACATCGGTGCGCGCCGCGCTTGACAAGTACCAACCCCTGCT
>DATDRS010000179.1:0-8067 GCA_035291605.1 Anaerolineales bacterium
TCGGACATGTCGCTGTTCATGATGCCTCCTTTTGAGAGGCATTATGAACAAACCGCACACGATGTCCTGGTTACTCTTGACCACTAGACTGCACACGATGTCGTGAACACTCTACCGCACACGATGTCCTGGATATTGAGACTTACGAGTAAAGCACTTGCAACATCTAAGACAGATGTTTTTCACGCTTGGTCTACTTTGTCAGAAGAAAAGCGCCGTCTTGCAGAGGGTACATTCTGGGTAGCGCTTAGTCAAGCAATCGGTTATCTCCTTGAGAAAGGGGAATCTGATGAAGTGTCTCTGGGGAGCCTAGATGAATGGAGGAGTGGCTTCAGTCGTCTCAATTTGGTGGATAAGGAATATTGGGTGAGCTTGGTAGATGCTGCCAAGTTAATCTTCAAGCCGGATATTAGCGCAGTGGAAGTCAAGTCAAAGCTCAGCAAGGTAGAGACTGATAACAATTATGCCAAATTTATTCTTTATTTGGCGTTGTCTGTGCAACGTGATGCAGCCTTAAATGAGATCGCCAGTGCGCAAGCTGTCATATATCAATATGCTCTTAGGTGGAAAAGAGATTCTGATACATTGCGTAGAGGAATTGGTGCTCGGATAGTTCGCACTTGGCGACACATTGCGTCGAAGCGCGGTTTTTATCTTAATAATCCAACACTATTTAGGAGGATATTGTCCGACGTCCATAACCTACCGACTGACGCAGAAGTTGCGAAAGTACTACTCGCAGCGGCTGATGCTGTTGGGATCCGATATGACGAGGAAGTATATAAGGCGCTTTCCGCGCTCGCCACAAGTTAGGAATCGGCGAGTGTTGTATTGGCTGACAAATATGTAACAAAAAAACTCCTCGTCGCCAACCGCGGCGAAATCGCCGTCCGCATCATCTGCGCCTGTCGCGAGATGGGCATCCGCGCCGCTGGGTCGCGCTCGACTCCCAGCCGTTTGTGTTGACCATCTCCCAGGCTGAGACAAAGCGCAAACGGCGCGGCCGGGGCGCGGGGCATCACGCATCCCTCGAAGCGCAGATGCCCGGCGTGGTGCGCCGGGTCCTCGCAGGCGCGGGCGACCGCGTCGAGCGGGGGCAGGTCCTGCTCATCCTTGAGGCGATGAAGATGGAAATCCGCGTGGCCGCGCCGCACGCCGGCGCCGTGGAGAAAGTTTTGGTGAAAGAAGGGGATACCGTGGGGCGGGGGCAGGCTTTGGTGGATTTGATGGAAGATGGTTAGGCTCCGGCGCCTGATCGGGTTTACACCCCTGCCTCACCTCCCGCGTTAGTAGAAGGCCGTTCTAACTCATCTGCCCACCCAATGGCGTAACCCGCCAGTTCCTGAATGTCCTTCAGGCTATTGTGCAGGTGGTCGAGCACAGTGACGGGATCAACGGTCATGTACCGGTGAACCAGCCGATTTCTCAAACTGGTCAGATCCGCCAGTTTCTGCGCCAGGCCTTTCGGCAGTTTCCCTGCGTTCGTCAGCGCTTCATAGACATCACGCCGATGAGCCGGTTCGGGCAAGCCCAAGCGGGCCACGACCAGCAAAGCAATATCCGAGCAACTTTCTATCGCAATGCGCAGGTTATGCTCAATCAAATCTCGCCGGTCCGAGTCGGCGGCATATTCGGCCAGTGTCGTGCCTTGTAAGGCAAGGAGCTTTTCAAGGCGCTGCTGCAAGTGTTTGACGTGCTCTCTGATATGCTCGGCGCTGGTCATTGGTGAAGCGCTCCTTCAGAAGCGCAAAATACTCTCGGTTGTACATCGCCAGCCAGGGCTCCAAGTCCCACCAGGTGCGCATCGTCTCGTACTCGAAAATCGCGCGCGTCTCGTCGTCCCGGCAATAGACGCGTCGCCCCGTTTCTAGCACCTCTGCCTTCAACTTCAATGGGGCTCGGTTCAGCGCCGCGACTTCCACCTTCTCCAGGCCCGGCAACTGGTCTAGCACGCCCTCCAACCTTATCTCATCCTTGAGTGTGTCTGGCACAGCGGCTGAGAAAAGAACCGCCACGTCAATATCGCTGTGTGAGCGGGCCGTGCCACTGGCATATGACCCATACAGGTACACGGCGATAATGTCAGAGTGTGCGCTGATGGCTTCTTTCAGTTTCGCGGAAATCTCATCGGCATTCATCACCCTCGATTATACACCCTGGTTTAGACGTGCATTCTCCCCGCTCCACTTAAGCTTATCCTTTGAACACTACTTCCTTCACCCGCACCGCGGTCTCCGCCTCCAAATCTCTAATCTCCGATCTCACCCTCTCTACCACCCCATTCAATGGCACAATGGCGCTTTCTTTGCTCTCCCGCCGCTTGAGTTCTGCGCCGCTCTGCTTGAGCGCGCGCTCGCTCACCGTCAGCCGCAGCGGCAGGCCGATCAGGTCGGCGTCGTTGAATTTCACGCCCGGACGCTCGTCCCGGTCGTCGTAGAGGACTTCCACGCCCGCGTTTTGCAGTTCGGCGTACAGCCGCTCGGCGGCCTCTTGCGCCTCGCCGCCGGGGAGCAGGACGAGATGCGCCTGATACGGCGCGACGGTGATGGGCCACTTCAGCCCGTGCGCGTCGTTGTGCTCCTCGGCGATGCAGGCAAGCAGCCGCCCGACGCCGATGCCGTACGATCCCATGAGGATGGGCCTGGCTCGCCCGTCTTTGTCGAGGAAGGTCGCGCCCAGCGCGTCGCTGTAGCGCGCGCCCAACTTGAAGATGTTGCCCGTCTCGATCCCGCGCGAGGCGTGCATGGCCTGGCCGCACTCTGGACAGGCCGAGCCGGCCTCGGCGGCGGCAATGTCGGCGACGATGTGCGCGGTGTAATCGCGCCCATAGTTGGTGTTGAGCAGGTGATAACCCACTTCGTTCGCGCCCGCCACGAGGTTGGGGGAGGCAGGGATAGCATCATCCACCACCACCTGTAGGGGCAGGGCTTGTCCCTGCCCGGCTTGTCCCTGCCTGGTTCCTATATCAATCGGCGATGCATATCCCGGAACCGCGCCAACCGCGCGGATTTCCTCCTCGCGGGCTGGGCGCAAGTCTTTGGCCTTCACCGCGTTCGCCAATTTTGTCTCGTTCAACTCCATATCGCCGCGCACCACCACGAAGACGAACCTGTCCACGTTCTGGTCGCCTTCGGTGAGCGTGGCGACCAGAAATACAGCTTTGGCCGTCTTCGCCCTTGGCACGCCCAGAAATTCGGCCAGGCCCGCGATGGTGGTCATGTGCGGCGTGGAAACTTTCTCCACCGGCCTGAGTTCCTCGGCGGGCGCAGCGGGCTTCTGAAAGCGCGCGGCCTGCCGGTTGGCCGTGTAGCCGCAGTGGTCGCACAGGATAAGCGTATCCTCGCCGATGGGCGTGAGATACATGAACTCGTGCGCCATCTGCCCACCCATTATGCCCACATCCGATTTCACCGCAATCACGGGCAACGCGCAGCGGTTGAAGATGTTGAAATAGGCCTGGTAGTGCGCGCGATACTGTTTATCTAGCCCCTCCGAGTCGGCGTCAAGGCTGTAACTGTCCTTCATGGTGAACTCGCGCACACGGATCAACCCGGCGCGGGGGCGCGGATCGTCGCGCCACTTGGTCTGAATGTGATAGATGAGCAGCGGCAGTTGCCGGTAGGAGCGAACCTCCTTGCGCGCCAGGTCGCCGACGACTTCTTCGTGCGTCATGGCCAGCGCCATGTCGCGCCCGGCGCGGTCCTTGAAGCGCCCCATCTCGTCGCCGATCTGCTGCCAGCGCCGGGTCTCTTTCCACAGGTCGGCCGGGTGGATGACGGGCATGGTGATCTCCTGCCCGCCGATGGCGTTCATCTCCCCGCGGATGATATTCTCGATCTTGTTCATCGCCCGCCGGGCCAGCGGCAGATAACTGAAGATGCCTGCGCCCAGCTGGACGATGAACCCCGCGCGGACGAGCAATTGATGGCTCGTCACCTCGGCGTCCGAGGGCGCTTCCCGCAAGGTCTGACTGAACAGTTTGCTCATGCGCATCAAGGTGTTTTCCTCACGCCGCGTCACGCCTCACGTGCTGCGTCACGGCATCGCCCCCTGAATGAACCTTGCCAAATCCTCCTTCATCTTCGCCAGCGACGGCCGGTGGATGTACATCATGTGCCCGGCTTCATAGTAGGCCAGCGAGAGGTTGGCCTGCAGACTTGGGTCGAGGCCGAGGTGGTGGAAGGTGTATTCCGTCGCGAAGTACGGCGTGGCGAGGTCGTAGTAGCCATTGGCGACGAAGACTTTGAGCGACGGGTTCGTGGCGATGGCTTTGCGGAGAGTCTCGGCGACGTTGACGAACTGATTCTCAAAATCGGCGTAACTCCACTTGGACCACAAGTCGGGGTGGAGAATCTCATATTGCAGATCGCTCTCGAATTTGAGTTCGCCGCGTACATAGTCGTAGAGCGCGGCGGTGTACGGCCCGATGACGATAGACAGGCTGGGATCATGCTCGAAGTTCTCCCCGGCGGAGTCGCGGTCAACGCCCTTGAAACGGCTGTCCAGGCGGCCCACGGTGCGCCGCTCGTCGCGCAGCAGTTCTTTGGTGAACCGGAAAATCTCGATGCGCAGGTCGGCGCGTTCAATGTAGTCGGCGGCGAGGCCGGTATAGCGCGCGAGCTTTTCGACGATGCGGGCGCGCTCGTCCGCCGGGAGGGCCGCGCCTTTCATCAGGGCCAGCGTGTATTCTCCGGCTGCGAAGGCCTCGACCTCGCGCAGGGTCGCCTGTAAGTCCTTCTGCAAATTGGCCGCCAGGCGGCGGTGATACCATGCCGTCGCGGCGTAGGTGGGCAGGAACAGGAGGTAAGGCAGGTCGTTGCCGGGGCCAAAGCGCGCGGTCTGGAAGTTGAGGATGCACGAGACGAGCATGATGCCGTTCAGATACATCCCGTGCCGCTCTTGCAGGTAACCGGATAACCCGGCGGCGCGCGTCGTGCCGTAACTCTCGCCGATGAGGAACTTAGGCGAAGTCCAGCGCTGGTAGCGCGTGGCGTAGAGACGGATGAAGTCGCCCACCGACTCGACGTCTTTCTTGAAGCCGTGGAAGTCACTCGCCTTCTCGCCCGGCACGGGGCGGCTGTAGCCGGTGCTTACGGGATCAATGAAGACGAGATCGGTCAGGTCGAGCAGGGAATACTCGTTGTCCACGAGTCGGTGCGGCGGCGGGGGCGGGTTGCCGATTTCGTCCATGAGCACGCGGCGCGGGCCGAGCACGCCCAGGTGCAGCCACACCGACGAGGAACCGGGGCCGCCGTTGAAGGAGAACGTCAGCGGACGCCGGCTCTTATCCTCCACGTCGTCGCGCGTGTAGGCAATAAAGAAGATGGCAGCCTTGGGCTTTTCGCCCTCGGCCTCACCCGCCTTCTCGCCTTTCTTCTCGGCTTCCTCCTTCAGCACGATGGTCCCGGCGGTGACGGTATACGAAATCGTCTGCCCGCCGATGGTAAGAGTGTGTTTGGTCTCTGTGATCTGGTCATTGGGTGTGGGTTTGCGTTCGCTCTGGCCGTTCGGCTTGGATTCGGGCGTGTCGGGCATAGGAAGCTCCTCAGGGAAGGGATCGTAGCGGCTTCAGTCGTTACGACGAGATTTTAGCACGCTCGTGAGAAAAGACCCGCCGGGTTTCCGAAACCCGGCGGGTCTGCGTAGAGGGCGGCCGCGGCCGCCCCCTCCACTATCGCCTGATCAGCGGCAGGTAAAGGGAGGTCGTCGTGACCAACGCGAAGGGGTTGCCGTGATCCAGCGCCAGCGCCACGTTGCCGGTCGAGTCCACCGCCTGGACAAAGTACTCGATCTGACCGCTCAGCCCGCTCACGCTGCCTGTGGCCGTCTGGGTGGCCGGGTTGTACGTCAGCTCGGCTTTGGACCAGACGTTTCTCGTCGTTGACCGGTACAGCACGACCACACGGGAGATGCTCTCACGGTCGTCCGTCGCCAGCACATTGAATGTCACTCCTTGACCCGCTACATCTGCGCTGACCTGCGCGATGCTCGGCGCGATGAAGTCTGTGGCGTCGAAGGGGGCGTGGTATACCTCGAACTGTAGGCCTGTGTACAGGCGCTCCGTCCCCACCGTCTGGCCGCTGCCGCCCGTCCCGGTCGCCCGGAACTGGCCCGGCACGACCACCAGCCGCTCGTGCAGTTGACCATCAATGCTCAGGAAGCGGTTGATCGTGCCCAGCCCGGCCGGATACCAGATGGTGGTCGTAAACGGCGGCTCGGTCTTGGCGTACACGTCGTCGGTGAGCACGCGCGAGATGGCCGGGTCGAAATCGGGCACTGCGTCGAACGCGCCGCCCAGCAGCAAGACTCCGTGGGCGATGGTATCAGGCAGATGAATGTCGCGGCTGGTGCGCGGCTGGATGGGCCGCCCGCCGGAGACTTGCACTTCATCTTCCCCTTGAAGGGTGTAGTAAGTCCCGACGCTGGCCGCCTGAGGCTCAAACGTGAGATTGAGAGACACAGAACTGGTGAAGACGGCCTGCGCGCTCACCTCGTTCCCCGCCGCCAGACGCACAGACCATCTCTCGACCTGGCTTGACGCGCCAGGGGGTGTGGTGGTGGTCACGGGCATGCTCACGCGCAGGAAGGGCAGACCGTAGAGGGTCATCTCTTCCAGGACTTTCTCGTCGTAACTGCCGAATGACCCGGCTGCCATGGTGTTGAAGTAGCGCTGCTTGGCGCGCAGCAGCGCCTGCCCCACCGTTGGCGGTTGGCCGCCTGGCCAGTAGCCGAGTTCGTCCACGAAGTGGGTCATGACGCGCTCGGAGTAGGCGACCAGGTCGGAGTCGCCGTAGCCGTACCCGGTGTTGCCGACGAACGTCGCCCCACGCCGGGTGAAGGCTTGCGCCCAGTCCGCGCCGGTTTGCGCGGTCAGCGCCTGCTCGTCGGGCACGTTCAGGCCGGAGTGGCAGCCGACGGTGAAGATCAGCGTGCCGCTGAACGTCGTGGTCGCCGCCGCGACTTCCGTCGCGAACACGTCGTTGGCGTCATTCGGGAAGAAGCGGTAATGCTCGAAGTGCGAGTTGAGCGAGTTGAGGTCGTGCGCGTCCGGCGTGAAGAAACTCACCCGGAAGTTGGCGGCGGTCCAGGTGTTGTTGATCAATCGCGTCTGGGCGGAGATGCCCTGGCTGGTCAACGTCGCGCTGATGGCCTGCGCCTGGTCAATCAGGAAGTCGTAGCCGGTGACCAGCGCGTTGGAGGGCGTGACCGTCGGCTGGGCCAGATAGGTGTTGATCGCCGCCACGATCTCGGCCGGCTTCTCCACCAGCCGCCCGACGGCAACCTGCGGCAGATAGAACTCGCGGCCGCGGAAGGGCATGGGCAGCAGCCCGGCGTAGTAGTCGTCGGTCAGGAAGTAGCGCAGGCCAAGCGAGCCGGAGAGCGCGGGGGTGTAAGCCTTGTCCGCATAGGTGCGCTCGTTGGCGACCAGGGCTTCGTCGGGAATGCGGCGGTGCGGGATGAGGCGGTCGTCGCCAACCAGGACGATGTACTGGAGATTGGGGTAGCCTTCGGCCAGGCGGTAGAGCAGGGACTTGACGTGGCCGGCGACGTAGTTGGCGGCCAGAGGGTTGTCGGACTGGGTGTCCCACAGCGTATAGGCCGCGACAATCTCCGGGTAGGCGGCCAGGTCCACGAGTTGCCCCTTGACGTTCGGGTGGGCGGCCAGGCTGGTCAACGTGGCGCTCAAGCCGGACGAGACAAAGACGCCCGCGCCGTACAGGCTGTCCAGGCGCGCACTGTGGTACAGGATGAGGGTGTTGATATTGGTATCGCTAACAGGCACGGTGAAGGTGGTGGGCACGGAGGTCGCGATGGGCGCGTAGGCTTCGACGGGCGGAGCGACCTGCGTGAACAGGGTGAACGTCTTCCCGATGGCGTCGGGCGAGGCCGGGTTCACGGCGACGTAATAGTTGCCCGCCAGTTCGTGCACGTTGTGGGTGATTTGCTCGGCGGTCGCCCCCGGGTTCGTCGAGAGCGCCACGAGCGTGCCCACGCCGCCCGCCTGGCCGATGTTGTTGAGTTGGCCGATGTTGTTGAGCTGGCCGATGTTGTTGAGCTGGCCGATGT
>DATDRS010000180.1:0-4536 GCA_035291605.1 Anaerolineales bacterium
GCAAAGGCGCTGCTCAAAGACCGTGATGAGTTTCTGCCGGTCGCGGGTATGCTCCTGCAGCAAACAGTCGAGAAGTATCTAAAGGGCTACCTGCTGTCGAAAGGCTGGAAGCTGGCCCGAACGCATCATCTGGGTCAATTACTCAAGGCCCTGATTGGACACGAAAAGGACTTTGACGAGTTCGAGGACGCGTGTCTGAAGATCACATATCTCTACGTCGAGAGCCGTTATCCTCTGCGCGTGACAACGCCGATCGGCCGTGCTGATCTCGAACAACTCTTCGCCGAGGCTGAGCCGCTGATTGCTCGTATTCTTAGCCGGGCGTCAGGCGCTGAGTAGAGATTGACTACTCGACCCGGCACACCAGCCCTTTGAGATACTCCCCCTCCGGAAAATTCAACGCCACCGGGTGATCCGGCGCCTGCGTGAGGCGCTGGAGGATTTGCGCGTCGCGCCTGGCGTCGAGCGCCGCGCCCGCGACGATCTTCTGAAACAGGCCGGGCGTGATCAGCCCAGAGCATGAGAACGTGAACAATATCCCGCCCGGCCTGAGCAGCTTGAAGGCCAGCAGGTTGATGTCTTTGTACCCCCGCGCGGCCCGTTCGACCTGGCTGCGCGACTCGGCGAACTTGGGCGGGTCGAGGATGATCAGGTCGAATTGGCGGCGCGCGTCGCGGTATTGCCGCAGGACTTTAAACACGTCGCCGGCGACGTTCTCGACCTTTGAAGCGTCGAGCCCGTTGAGCGCGACGTTATGACCGGCGAGGTCGAGGGCCGCCGCCGAGGCCTCGAGATTGACCACGTTCGCCGCCCCGCCCTTCAGCGCCCACACGCCAAAGCCCCCCGTGTACGCAAAGCCATTCAGCGTTTCCCGGCCATCCGCATATTCGGCGACGAGCGCGCGGTTCTCGCGCTGGTCGAGGTAGAAGCCGGTCTTGTGCCCGTGCCGCACGTCCACCGCAAAGCGGCAGGCATGCTCATCTATCTCCACGAGATCAGGCGGCGGGCTGCCCGCCAACACCCCGCTGGTCGGCGACAGCCCCTCTTTCTCGCGCACGTCCACGTCCGAGCGTTCGTAGATGCCGGCGCAGGGCAGAAGGTCGGCGAGCAGCGTCACGATCTCGCGTTTCCAGTATTCGGCCCCGGCGGTCAGGAACTGGCACACGAGATATTCGGCGTAGCGATCCACGACCAGGCCGGGGAGGCCGTCGGATTCGGCGTTGACGAGGCGTGAGGCGTGAGACGTGACGGGTGAGGAAAGTGGGGATTGGAGATTGGAGATTAGAGACTGGCGAGCCGCAAAAGCGCGTGTGAGGCGAGCGCGGAAAAAGGCCGCGGTGACCGGCTCGGCTGGGTCAAACGTCCAGACGCGGACGGAGATTTGCGAGCGGGGGGAGTACGCGCCGGAGGCGAGCGGCGTCCCGTCCGCGGCGCGAACTTCGACAGTCTCGCCCGGCTGGGGGTCGCCTTCAACATTCTCAATCGCGCCGGAGAAAATCCAGGGATGGCGGCGGAGGACGGATTTCTCGCGCCCGGGCTTGAGAGTGACCGAGGGCATGGGACAGTGAGGGGTGATACGTGAGGTGTTCACGCGTCACGCCTCACGTATCACTCAAATGATGCCGGCCTTTTTCCCCGCCTTCTCGAAGACGCTCAGGGCGCGGTCAATTTCCTCGGGCTGGTGCGCGGCGGTGACGCTGGCGCGCAGGCGGGCGAGGCCTTCGGGCACGGCGGGCGAGACGACGGGCAGGACGAAGATACCGTCGCGCTGGCAATAGCGGGTCATTTCGTAGGCGCTTTCGTCCGGGCCGCACAGCACAGGCACAATCGCTGTCTCGGTGTTCATCGTATCGAAGCCCAGTTGTTTCAGGCCATCCCGGAAGTAGGCCGCATTCCGCCGCAGATTTTCGACTCGTTCTGGCTCCTCGAGGATAATCTCGAACGCGGCTTTGGCCGCCGCGGCCTGCGCCGGCGGCAGCGCAGCCGAGAAAATGTACGCGCGCGAGGCATGGCGGAACAGATGGATCAGATCGTGGCGGCCGGCCAGATACCCGCCGATCGAGGGGATGGTTTTACTCAGCGTCCCCATCTTCAAGTCAATGGCGTTCTCCATCCCGAAGTGCTCCTCGACGCCGCGCCCGGTCCGGCCGAGCACGCCGATCGAGTGGGCTTCGTCCACCATGAGCCACGCGCCATACTTGCGGCACAGCTCCGCCGTGCGCGGCAGGTCCATGATATCGCCGTCCATGCTGAACACCGCGTCCACCACGACCAGCTTCGTCGCCTGCGCCTCGACGCGCTGAAGGCAGCGCTCCAGGTCGGCCATATCGTTGTGGCGGAACCGGACGAAGTCCGCGCCGGACAACAGGCAGCCATCCACAATCGAGGCGTGGTTGAGCTTGTCACAGATCACCACGTCATGCCGCCCGACGAGCGTCGAGACGGCCGTCAGGTTGGTCACGTAGCCGCTGGAAAACGTGATGGCCGCCTCAGTGTGTTTGAAGTCGGCGATGGCCGCTTCGAGCGCCTCGTGCAGGTCCAGGGAACCGGCCAGCATGCGCACCCCGTGTGTGCCCGTGCCATATTTGTCAACCGCCGCCCTGGCGGCGGCGTTGATCTTGGGATGGCCAATCAGCCCGAGGTAACTGTAGGAGGCGAACATCAGCATCTCACGGCCCCCGGTGTACACGCGCGTTCCGCCGCGCAATTCCTCGATCGGCTGGTTGAAAAAGTAATAATCGGCTTCTTTGCCCGCGTTCACGCGCTGCAGAAAGTACTGGATGCGGGCGGTAATCCGGTCTTCAGCGCGCACCATTCCCTCCATGCCTGGCTCCTTTATCGGACTCCCCTCGCGAATAGTAACGACTATATCACAGATTGCTCAAGCTGGGACTTGTCAGGATAGCGTTATGCCTCTCCCATACGGCGCAGCGCGGCTTCGTCAATGACCGGCACGCCGAGGCTCTGCGCCTTCGCCAGCTTCGAGCCGGGCGACTCGCCCCGCACCAGGTAGTCGGTCTTTTTGCTCACGCTGTCGGTGACTTTGCCGCCGCGCGCCTCGATGAACGCCCTGGCTTCCTCGCGGCTCCACGAGGGGAGCGCGCCAGTGATGACGAACATTTTGCCGCCGAAGACCCCGCCTGCGCGGGCCGGGCGTCTCTCGGCGGTGGGCCGGACCCCGGCTTTTTGCAGTTTTCTCAGCACTTTCTTGTTGCCTGCCCGCGCGAACCAGTCCACCACCGCCTGCGAGACGTTCGGCCCGACGCCCTCCACTTCTTGCAACGCCTCGGTCTTCGCTTTGGACAGTGCGTCGAGCGAGCCGAAGTGCGCCGCCAGGTCATTCGCCATCACCTCACCCACACTGCGAATGCCGAGGGCGGAGATGAGGCGGGCGAGCGGCTGTTTCTTCGCGTCTTCAATCGCCTGAAGCAAATTATCTGTCTTCTTTTCCGCGAAACCCTCCAATTCAAGCAGCCGTTCGCGCTTTTCCTTGAGTGCAAAAATGTCAGCCACATCCTTCACTAACTCTTTAGCCACCAACAGCACGGCCATTTTCTCGCCGAACCCCTCGATGTCCATCACCCCGGCAAAGTGCTCGACGGTGCGCGTGAGCTGCGCCGGGCAGGCGCTGTTGACGCAGTAGTAGGCGACCTCGCCCTCGATGCGCTCAACCGGCTCGCCGCAGGTCGGGCATCTCTCCGGCGTCTTGTATTTGCGCTCCTTGCCCGTGCGCGCCTCCGTCACCGGGCCGATGACGTACGGGATCACGTCGCCCGCGCGCTTGAGCAGCACCCGGTCGCCCAGCCGGATATCCTTCTCGGCGATGTAGTCGAAGTTGTGGAGCGTGGCCTGTCGCACCGTCACGCCGCTGACCTCGACCGGCTCCAGGATGGCATAAGGGGTCAGCACGCCCGTGCGCCCCACGTTCACGCCGATGTCGTTGAGCGTCGTCGTCACCTCGCGCGCGGGGAACTTGAACGCCACCGCGCCGCGCGGGTCTTTGCCCACCACGCCCAGATCGGCGGCGAGGCGCAGGTCGTTCAGCTTGATGACCATGCCGTCGGTCTCGAACGGCAACGTGTCGCGCTTTTCAACCCAACTCTCGCAATAGGCGATGGCCTGCTCCAGGTTGGAGAACTTCCTCGCCGCGTCGGTCACCGGGAAACCCAGCGCGCGCAGGTATTCCAGGACCTCCCACTGCGTCGTGAGCTTGACTTCTTTACTGGCCTCGACCATCGCATAACACAACAAGGAAATGGGCCGGGCCGCCGTGAGACTGGAGTCGAGCTGCCGCAGCGCGCCCGAGGCCGTATTGCGGGGGTTGACGAAAGTCTTCTCCCCTTTCGCCGCGAGCTCGGCGTTCATCTTCTCGAAGTCCTGGGTGAAGATGACGGCCTCGCCCCTGACAACCAAGTAATTGCTTATTGGCAATTTTTTGCTTTTTACTTCATCACTTTTTACCGGAACTCGCAGGGGAAGAGAGCGGATGGTTCGCAGGTTCGGCGTAATGTCCTCCCCCACCTCCCCATCGCCGCG
>DATDRS010000181.1:0-11943 GCA_035291605.1 Anaerolineales bacterium
TTGCGATAGCTGCCATTGTTGCTCTGCCAATTAGAGTCTGCGTCAGGCGCGAACGCGTTGACGCGCTCCATCGAGTAATGCGTGGGGCTTGGGCTCCCAGCCGGCCATGCGCTCCCGTCCCCATTGGCTGAGTCAACCACGTTACCACCAGAGTCCCTGAGCAACAGCGTCTCTCCGGTGTCCACCAGGCCGCCCGTGTAAATCTGATCGGCGGCGATGTCGGACACGGTCGTGTCGGCGGTGCGTTCAAGCAGATAATAGCTGTCTGCCGGGATAATACCGGTTAGTGTGATCGCGGGCGCGCCGTCGGTGCTCGAAGTCAATGTCCAGCCGGCGAGGCTGACAGGGAAACCATTGGGGTTGTAAAGCTCAATCCATTCGTCGGTAGACGAAGCCAGTGTCCCGCCCCACGCCACTTCGTTGATGACAACCAAGAGTGAAGGATACGGCGCCGGCGTATTCGTGGGTGTGCTCGTGTCCGTCGTCGTGGGCGTGATGATCGGAGTTGGAGTCTGCGAGGGGGTGGGAGTCAGCCCCGGTGTTGGAGTCTGTGACGGCGTTGACGTCGGTGAGGAAGTGGGGGTCGGGCTGGGCGTCGGCGAGGGGAACGTCGTCGAGTTCACCTGCTTCGGCGTGCCGTTGATCGGCTGGCCCAGGGCGTCAAGCCCATTGCGGTAGACGCCATTGTTGCTCTGCCAGTTTGAGTCCGCATCCGGTGCAGAGGTGCTAACCCGCTCCATCGAAAAGTGGTTAGGGCTTGGACTCCCGGCGGGCCACGCGCCCCCGTCCCCATTTGCCGAGTCAACCAAGTTGCCGCCAGGGTCGCTGAGCAACAGGGTTTCGCCGGTGTCCACGAGGCCGCCGGTGTAAATCTGGTCGGCGGCGAGGTCGGATACCGTCGTGTCGGCGGTGCGCTCAAGCAGGTAGTAACCCCCCGCCGGGATGACGCCGCTCAAGGCTACATTAGGCGTCCCATCGGTGCTCGAAGTCAACGTCCAGCCGACGAGACTCACCACGAATCTGTTGGGATTGTACAACTCGATCCACTCGTCGGTGAACGAGGCTGCCGTGCCGCCCCAGGCCACTTCGTTGATGATGACCAAAAGCGAAGGGGAGGGCGTCGGCGTGTCCGTAGGCGTGCCTGTATCCGTGGGCAGAGGCGTGAGGGTCAGCGTCGGAGTCTGTGTTGGCGCCGGAGTCAGGCTGGGCGCAGGCGTCGGCAGCGTGGTCGAGTTAGCCTGCAGCGGCGTGCCATTAATCGGTTGACCGCTGGCGTCGAGGCCATTGCGGTAGACGCCGTTATTGCTCTGCCAGTTCGCGTCCGTGTCGGGCGCAGAAGCGCCGACGCGCTCCATGGAATACCGGTCAGGGCTGGCGCTCCCGGCGGGCCACGCGCCCCCGTCCCCATTGGCCGAGTCAATGACGTTACCACCCGGGTCCCTGAGCAGCAAGGTCTCACCCGTATCCACCAGACCGCCAGTGTAAATCTGATCAGCAGTGATATCGGATATGGTTGTATCGGCGGTGCGCTCAAGCAGGTAGTAGCCATTCGCCGGGATGATGCCGCTCAGCGTGATGGCGGGCGCGCCATCTGTGCTCGAAGTCAGAGTCCAATTTACCAGGCTCACGGCGAAGCTATTGGGGTTGTAGAGTTCGATCCATTCGTCGGTGAACGAAGCCAGCGTCCCGCCCCACGCGACCTCGTTGATAACGACCGATAGCGCGGGATAGGGCGTTGGCGTATTCGTGGGTGCGCCCGTCCCCGTTGGTATGGGCGTGGTGGTCGGCGTCGAAGCCGGCGAAGGCGTAGGAGTCAGGCTGGGTGTGGGCGGGGGGAGCGTCGTCGAGTTCGCCTGTTTCGGCGTGCCGTTGATCGGTTGGCCCAAAGCGTCGAGACCATTGCGGTAAACGCCATTGTTGCTCTGCCAGTTTGAGTCTGAGTCGGGCGCGGACGCGCTGACGCGCTCCATCGAATGGCGGTCGGGGCTTGCACTCCCGGCCGGCCATGCGCCCCCGTCCCCATTCGCAGAGTCAATGACGTTGCCGCCGGGGTCCCTGAGCAACAAGGTCTCGCCGGTGTCCACGAGGCCGCCGGTGTAAATTTGATCAGCGGCGATGTCGGATACCGTCGTGTCGGCGGTGCGCTCAAGCAGGTAGTAGCCATTCGCCGGGAGGACGCCGGTCAACGCGATGGCGGGCGCGCCATCCGTGCTTGAAGTTAGAGTCCAGCCCGTGACGTTTACCGCAAAGCCATTAGGATTGTGCAGTTCAATCCACTCGTCGGTGAACGAAGCCAAGGTCCCGCTCCAGGCCACTTCGTTGATGATGACCGAGAGCGAGGGATAAGGCATCGGTGTATTCGTGGGCGTGTCCGTCGGCGTGGGTGTGATAATCGGCGCTGAAGTCTGCGAAGGCGTAGGGGGCGCCGTCAGAGTAGGGGTCGGCAGAGGCGTTGAGTTAGCCTGCTTCGGCGTGCCGTTGATTGGTTGCCCCAACGCGTCGAGGCCATTGCGGTAGATACCGTTGTTGCCCTGCCAGTTTGAGTCCGCATCAGGCGCAGAGGTGTTAACACGCTCCATCGAAAAGTGGTTGGGGCTTGGACTCCCGGCCGGCCATGCGCCGCCATCCCCATTGGCCGAGTCAATGATGTTGCCACCCGGGTCTCTGAGCAGCAAGGTCTCGCCAGTATCCACCAGACCACCAGTGTAAATCTGATCGGCGGTAATATCGGATATGGTTGTCTCGGCTGTGCGCTCAAGCAGATAGTAGCCGTTCGCCGGGACGATGCCCGTCAGGGTTACGTTGGGGGTCCCATCGGTGCTCGAAGTCAACGCCCAGCCTGCGAGACTCACCAGGAAGGGGTTGGGGTTATACAGTTCAATCCATTCATCAGTGAACGACGCCAACGTCCCGCCCCACGCGACTTCGTTAATGACAACTGAGAGCGCAGGATAGGGCGTCGGCGTGTCCGTGGGTGTGCCGGTGGTTGTCGGCGCGGGGGTGTTGGTTGGCATTGCCGTCTGTGTGGCGCCAGGGGTCAAACTGGGTGTCGGAGTCAGTGTGGGTGTAATCGGGCTGGGCGTCGGCGAGGGGAGCGTTGTCGAGTTCGCCTGTTTCGGCGTACCGTTGATCGGCTGGCCTAAAGCATCAAGCCCGTTGCGGTAGACGCCATTATTGCTCGCCCAGTTGGAGTCCACGTCTGATGCGAGCGCGCTGATACGCTCCATTGAGTAATGATTGGGGCTTGGACTCCCAGCCGGCCACACACCTCCGTCGCCATTCGCGGAGTCAATTACGTTCCCGCCGGGGTCCCGGAGCAGCAGGGTCTCGCCGGAATCCACCAGGCCGCCGGTATAAACCTGATCGGCAACGAGGTCGGACACGGTCGTGTCGGCGGTGCGCTCCAGAAGGTAGTAGCCATTCGCCGGGATGACGCCGGTCAGCGTGATGGCGGGCGAGCCGTCGGTGCTCGAGGTCAGCATCCAGCCTGCCAGGCTTACTGCGAAGCCGTTGGGGTTGTAGAGTTCGATCCACTCGTCAGTAGATGAAGCGAATGTGCCACCCCAGGCCACTTCGTTGATGACGACCGAGAGCGAGGGGTAAGGTGTTGGTGTGTTCGTCGGCGTACCTGTATCCGTCGCCGTGGGCGTGATCGTTGGCGTCCAGGTCTGTGAAGGCGTAGGAGTGGCCGTTAGCGTTGGAGTCTGCGAAGGCGTGGCGGTCAGGCTCGGCGTCTGGGTCGCGGTTGGCGTAGGGGGCGGCAGCGTCGTGGAGTTGGCTTGCTTCGGCGTGCCGTTGATCGGCTGGCCCAAGGCGTCGAGGCCATTGCGGTAGACGCCATTATTGCTTGCCCAGTTGGAGTCTACGTCTGATGCGAGCGAGTTGATGCGCTCCATTGAGTAATGATTGGGGCTTGGACTCCCGGCTGGCCACGCGCCGCCATTCCCATTCGCGGAGTCAATCACGCTCCTACTGGGATCCGTGAGAAGCAGGGTCTCGCCGGTATCCACCAGACCGCCCGTATAAATCTGGTCAGCGGCGATGTCGGATACGGCGGTGTCGGCTGTGCGCTCAAGCAAGTAGTAACCGCCCGCTGGGATGACGCCTACCAGTGCAATATCAGGCGTGCCATCTGTGCCTGAAGTCAGCGTCCAGCCTGCCAGGCTCACCGCGAAACTGTTGGGATTGTAAAGCTCGATCCATTCGTCAGTGGATGAGGCAAACGTCCCACCCCACGCGACTTCGTTAATGACAACTGACAGTGAAGGATACGATGTCGGCGTGTTCGTGGGCGTGCCGGTGGCCGTCGGTGTAGGCGTATCAGTCGGCGTCGGAGTCTGCGTAGGCGTCGCGGTTAGAGTCGGTGTCGAAGTCAGCGTGGGTGTGAGCGTCGGGCTAGGCGTCGGCGAGGGCAACGTCGTCGAATTGGTCCGCCTCGGTGAACCGTTGATTGGCTGGCCCAAAGCGTCGAGGCCGTTGCGGTAGATGCCATTGTTGCTCTGCCAGTTCGAGTCCGCGTCGGGCGCAGAAGCATTGACGCGCTCCATTGAATAGTGGTTGGGGCTGCCACTCCCGGCCGGCCACGCGCCGCCATTCCCATTCGCCGAGTCAACTACATTCCCGCCGGGGTCTCTGAGCAACAGGATCTCCCCGGTATCCACGAGGCCGCCGGCATAAATTCGATCGGCGGTGATGTCGGATACAGTCGTGTCGGCGGTGCGCTCAAGCAAGTAATAGCCGCCCGCCAGAATGATGCCGGTCAGGGTTACATCGGGCGTCCCATCGGTGCTCGAAGTCAACGTCCAGCCCGCGAGGTCCATAGGGAAACCATTGGGGTTGTAAAGCTCGATCCATTCGTCGGTGGATGAGGCGAATGTCCCACCCCATGCGACTTCGTTAATGACGACTGAGAGCGAAGGATAGGGCGTCGGCGTATTCGTGGGCGTGCCCGTATCCGTCGGCATGGGCGTGAGAGTTGGTGTAGAGGTCTGCGAGGGGGTGGGAGTCAGGCTCGGCATTGGAGTCTGTGATAGGGTGGGAGTCGCCGTCGCCGTGGACGTCGATGAAGGTATGGAGGTCGGGCTAGGCGTCGGCGAGGGCAGCGTCGTCGAGTTCGCCTGTTTCGGCGTGCCATTGATCGGCTGGCCCAAGGCGTCGAGGCCATTGCGGTAGACGCCGTTGTTGCTCTGCCAGTTCGCGTCTGAGTCGGGCGTAGAAACGCTAACGCGCTCCATCGAGAAGTGGCTGGGGCTCGGGCTTCCAGCTGGCCATGCGCCGCCGTCTCCGTTTGCGGAGTCCATCACGTTCCCGCCGGGGTCTATAAGCAGCAACGTCTCACCAGCATCCACCAGGCCGCCAGTGTAAATCTGATCGGCGACGATGTCAGACACGGTCGTGTCGGCGGTGCGCTCCAGAAGGTAGTAACCGCCCGCCGGGATCACGCCGGTCAGCGTGATGGCGGGCGTGCCGTCCGTGCTCGAAGTTAGGGTCCAGCCGGCCAGGCTCACCGCGAAGCCACTGGGGTTGTAGAGTTCGATCCACTCGTCGGTAGATGAAGCCAGCGTCCCGCCCCATGCGACTTCATTGACCACGACTGAGAGCGCAGAATACGGCGTGGGGAAATCGGTCGGCGTCGGGGTACTCGTGGGTGTGCTCGTCGGGGTGGGGGCGATAGTCGGCGTGTCAGTGTGTGTTGGGGTAGGCGTGAGGGTTGGCGGCGGCGTGTCCGTGGAGGTAGCCGTATCGGTCGGCGTAAGCGTAATGTTTGGCGTCGGGGTTGATGAAGGCGTAGGCGTCAGGCTCGGCGACGGGGTGCTTGTGGGCGTGCCCGTGTCCGTCGGCGTATTCGCGGGTGTGCCAGTATCTGTCGGCGTCCCTGTGTCCGTCGGGGAAGGGGTGGCCGTCGGCGTATCAGTCGCCATCGGCGTGGGCGTAGCGAATCCGCTGTTGTGCGGGTTCGGCGCGCCGGTCGTGAAGTCAATCGCGTTATCGTCGGTGTCCCCGCCCGTGCGGATGTCGGCCGTGGTATTGCTCGGCGCGGGTGCAGGGCCGGTCCCCTCAAAACAATCGGCGGCTGCCCCATAGCCGGCGAAATCTACAATGCTGCCGTCCGCGGGACACGCGCCGCTTAACGCCGTGGCGCCGCTTACCAGCGCCACCTTGCCTGCCGAGGCGCCCATGGCAATCGCCCCGATGACGTCCGGCGTCGGCAGGGGAGCTCCGTCCGCGCCGCCGGAGGCCTGCTGAACGAGCAGATAGCCTCCCGGCGCCACTGTTCCACTCAACAGTGTGGCTTGCCAGGTTGTGCCCGTCGCCGCCGCATGCTGCACCGACCAGCCGTCCACGCTGACTGGCGCGCCGCCGAGGTTGTAAATCTCGATGAAATCGTTGCGATAGGGCGCACCCACGTTGCCCCCACCGCCATAGATTTGGCTGATGACCAGCGAAGTGGAAGGCGCGTACGGACGTCTCTGCAGCGGCGCCACGGTCGCCCGGCGTTCCGGCGGCGCCGGCGGCGGGCCGACGGCGACGATGGGCTGCGGGGTTGGCGTGTTAGTCGTCGAAGCGGGGATACCGGCCGAGGTTGAAGTTGCTGTTGGCGTAGATGATGGAGCAGCAGACGGCGTATTTGTTGACGTTGGAAGAGGAACGTCTGCGGACGTCGCTGTTGGAGGAAACGTCTCTGTTGTGGCGGGAGGTGAGGTGGGTGCATTAGATGGGGCGAGGGTTGGCGTTAAAGTTGTGGCCGGAAGCGGAGTATCCGTGATAGTGGCCGGCGGCTCAGGCGTTGCGGTTTCGGGGGCAGGGACGGCCGTGCTCACGCCGGCCACGGTGGGCGTCTCGGTCGCCGTGGGAAGCGGGGTGTCCGGTGGAGTGAGTGTTTCGGTGGAAGGTGTGGTCACCTCCAGGCTTGGCGTGGCCAGTGCAACGTCGGTCGGAGCGACAGTTGGAGGAAGCGTCGGCGCTTCGGTTGGCGGGGAGGGCGTCGTATCGCGTGGAGCGGACGTTTCCGTGGGAAGCTCGGTCGTTTCTGGAGTTGAGGTGACCAGCGCGATACCGGTTGGCGTGTCAGCCGGGGGGAGCGTCGGCGCTTCGGTTGGCGCGGGCGATGATTCTGGAGTGGGGATTGCGGCAGTCGGAGGTATTCCGGTTGGGATCGGCTCGACGGTCGGGGTAGGCGAGTCGTCCGCCGAAACCGGGAGGCTGGCGGCAGAAAACAAAAAACCGCCCCCCAGCGCGATCATCAGCGCCAGCGCAGCGGTTCGGCAGGATGAACTGCCAGCGGGGAAGAACCCGCGAAGAGGCAAAGGGCAACCCCCGGAGAAAGTCTGTTGACAACCTAATCTATAAACGTTGGATTGCCCCTTGCGGTCGCCCACCTTGGGCAGGGGCCCGGACGGATTTGCGGATAGAGAACAAGAAGAGCATACTACAATTGGGTAAGTTCGTAAAGAGCCAATTGGCGAGCCGGTATATAATTGCGGGAACGGCTGAAGCCCCGCGCTGCGCCGCCGAGTGTTCCCGAAAATGACCTCGCACCAGGCTGTTAACCACCTTGTCCTTGTCACCCTCGCCGGAGAGCAGTTAGGCGAACTCACGGAGCGCTTGAAGCAGAGCGGCTTTTATTTCACGCAGGTGGACCGCGGCGGAGTGTTGCAGGAGATTCCCGTCTCCCTGCTGATCGGCCTCGACCGGGCGAGTCTGCCGCGCCTGCTCGCCCTCGTGCGCGAGGTCTGCCGCACCCGGCGGCGTTTCATCCCGGCCCAGGCGGAAGTGCCGTGGCTCGAAGGCGTGGGGATGGTGATCGAGGCCGAGGTGGGCGGCGCGACGATTTACGCGCTCGACGTCGAGCGTTTCGAGCAACTGTAGAGAGCGTATGAAACTGATCATCGCCATCGTGCGCGACACGGACGACGGCCCGGTCGTCGAGCGGCTGACCGGCCAAGGCCACCGCGTGACGCGCGTGGCCAGCACGGGCGGCTTCCTGCGGCGGGGCAACGTGACGCTGCTGATCGGCACAGAGGCGGAGCAGGTGCAGCCGGTGATTGACATCCTGCGGGAGACATGCGCCCCCCCGGAACCCGGCCAGCACCGCGCGACCGTGTTTGTCGTTGATGCCTCCCACTTCGAACAAATCTGAGACCCCGGCCCCCGCCGGGCCAGCTGAACCTCCCATCACTACCCCGGCTCTCGCCGCCCATTCGCCAGCCTCGGTGCGGTGGCTGCACTGGCGGCGGCGCGCCACCCGCTTCATGGCCGGGGGCCGTTGGACCGACCGCGTTTCGCCGCACATCCGGCATAACCTGCGCTGGTTCTGGCTCGACGGCGTCTTCGCGCAGGTTGTCGAAGCCATCACCCTGGCCTACGTCTCGCTGTACGTGCTGGCGCTGGGCGGTACGCGTTCGCAGATCGGCTGGATGAGCGCGCTGGGCAGCCTGAGCGCCGCGCTGATGCTGCTGCCGGGCGCGGCGCTGGCCGGACGGCTGGGCCGACGCAAACAAGTGGTCCTCGTGAGCGGGGGCGGGGTTGCGCGGGCGGCCCTGCTGCTGCTGGCCCTCGCGCCGCTGGCCGCCCAAGGCCGGGCGGTTGTCTACCTCGCCATTGCGCTGGTCGTCGTCCGCGAGGCCTTCGCCAACCTGGGCTTGCCCGCCTGGGTCTCCCTCACCGCCGACATCGTGCCGCTTTCCTGGCGCGGGCGCTACTTCGGCTCGCGCAACTTTGCGATGGGCCTCGCCGGCATGGCGACCACGCTTGTGGTCGGGCAATTAATCACGCAGGCAGGCAGCCCCCTCGGTTATCAACTCACGTTCGGTTTGGCCTTTGCCGCCGGGATAATCTCGACCTTCAGTTTTTCCCGCCTGCGAGAACCGTCCACCCCGATCACCCGGCCTGCCTCCGAGGATGCGCCCCGTCATTCGCTACTCCAGCATTTCCGCGCGCACCCCGAATTTCTGATCTTCTGCGCCATCACGGCGCTATGGAGTTTTTCGCTCAACGTCGCGGGGCCGTTCTTCAACATTTACGTGGTCGAGGGATTGCAAGGCGATGCCGGGGACGTCGGCATTCTGAGCGTGGTGAGCGCCATCTCAGGCCTGCCCGGCCAGCGCGTCTTCGGGACTCTGACTGATCGCTGGGGGCCGCGCCGGGTGCAACTGCTCACCGGCTTGCTGATTCCTGTGCTCCCTGTTGCGTGGGTGTTCGTCCGCGCGCCGTGGCACGTCATCCCGATCAATACGGTTGCCGGGTTCTTATGGGCCGGATACACCCTCGCCAGTTTCAACTTGCTGCTGATGATGGTCCCGGAAGACCAACGCCACACGTATACCGCGCTGTATCAAATCGTGGTGCTGGGATCGCTGGCCGCGGGCGCGGCAGTCGGCGGCCTCGTCATCGCCGACCTGGGATACAAAGCCGTTTTTGTCATCTCTGGCGTAGGCCGTCTCGTCGCCGCGCTACTCTTCGGGTGGCTGGTGCGCGGCAGTCAGCCACATAACTAATGTGCCTTGATCTGCGCGGCCATTTCTCCCCTAACGCCGTAGGCTCTAGGTATGGGTCTCGAGAAGACCCTTCAGCCTGATCAGCTCCTTTGCTTCTCCGCTCTTGACCTCACCCGCCATGAGCGGCTCTGCCAACTTCCACAGCCCTTGCAGTCGCACCTCACCGGACGAGATCACATGCGTCGTGGACACATCTTTGGGCTCGAAGACGAAGCTGGCGTCCCATTGCAGAGGCCCTGCGGAACTACTCCTGTATGAAACCCTTCGATTTACTTCGTAATCGGTTATCTCAAAAGTCATGTTCAGTTTCAACGGGCCTTTTTGGATGACGGTTTCCATCTTCGAGCCGACTCCCAAAGGGCCTTCGGAAACGAGCCTGTTCTCGCCCATGTCCGTCCACTGCGAATACTTCTCGACATCGGTGGCCAAGCGAAAGACTTGATCCACTGGCCGATGGATGGTTGTCTCACTGTGATACTTTATCATTTTTCCATTCTCCTACTATCGAGTAAAACCTCGTGTTCACAACAGCGCCGGGCAGGCCACGGTGCCACTAGGCTGCCTGCGCGCGGCGCGGCTCTGTATGCGTGAGTATCCTGCCCGCCGCAATATCGGCCTCAATGATTTCGCGCAGGTTGAGCAGGCCCTTCCGCCATCCCGTCTCGATTTCACTCCTCAAGGGCGCCATGAATCCACGGATAATGGCAGTCTGTAGCTGACGGGAACCTTGCGGCTTGGCCGAGCGGACACACACTCGCGTCCCGCTCTCCCTGGGCGTCAGGGCGAGTGTTATCCGGCTGATACCACGGAGTGGCAGGAGGTATTCTGCGGTTGCATACTCGAAGGGCCGCCAGTCCACGAAAAAATGACGCCAGGTCTGCCGGCCCTGCACGCACTGATGCACGGTCCCCGCCCCCACACGCCCCTTCCTGAGACTGGTCACGCGGATGCCATCCAATTGGAGCCACTGTCGCTTCTTCTCCGGCATGTGCAAATAATCCCAGGCCAGCGCGGGTGGCACAGGCACCTCGACCTCATAGGCGAACCAGAGATCATCGTCCGGCTCGACAAGGATCCGGCCCTTCTGGCGTTCACGCTCCCAAACAGGGTGCAGATCGCAGACATAGCCTTTCACTTCGCCGAGGTGCTCGTACGTCTCGGTGTGGAGCCGCATCGTTTCCACCAGCGACCCGAGGGCCATCGCTTTGGCGGCCGACTCGGTAAAAAAGAGGTAGGCCTGGATCCCTGTGCTTTCGGCGATACTGTTCTTGAGCAAGCGGTGCGCTACGATGACATCCGCTCCGTGCAATACCTGGGTCTGGCCGACCTTTTCCACCACATACTGGCCGTGATGCACGATGACTTTGAGATCGAGCGTGGGTCGGATGGAGCAGGCCTGGCAATCACAACCGGTGTTGCGCTCTTCCTGTTCCAGCGCGCGCCGGAAAGCGCAATACATGTTTTCGAGCGATTCGTGGAGCGTCTGCCCCTGAAGAAAGCTCCCTTCAGGCGCGTAGGAGAAAATGGCATCCCCCTCCAGCCGGGAGACAATGAGCGGCGGACGTGTCTGCTCAAGCAACGTTGAGAGGAGATTTCTCACGACGGCCTGTGCCTGTTCCAATTCAGATTGGGTGAGCAGCCTCGTATAGCCGGAAAGATCAGCAATGACAAAAAAACCTTCCTGTCGCATATCACTCGACCTCTGGCAAGTTTACCCGCCCGCTCCTCGCGGAATATAGGCCGGGACATCGCGCGCCGCCTGAATCGCGCCCTGTTCCTACTCGGCCGGCGCTTCCAAATAGCGTTTGATCTGTTTCAGTTCGTCCGCCGCCGATTTCTTGGCTTCGCCCGCGAACAGCGGCTCGACCAGTCTCCACAGCCCTTTCAGTTCCCCCGCGCCCGCAATGTCAACCCTGGTACTGCCGCTGCGCGATTCGAAGGTGAACTGGCCCTCGTATTGAATGGCCGCCGAAGTGGTACTCTTGAAGGTCATCTTCCGGTTCACCTGATACTCGGTGATCTCGCAGATCGTGTCTAACGGGCGCCCGACGACTCGAACCACCTCCTTGAATTTCGTCCCCACCTGGATAGGGCCTTCGGAGACTTTCCGCGATTGGACGACACCCACCTGCCACTTCGGCGTATTCTCCAGGTCGGCCACAAATGTGAAGACCTGCTCAATTGGCCGATTGATCAGGATCCCATCTGCAATCCGTATCATTTTTCTGGTCTCCTTGAACGAATTTCTATGCTAAGATTGTTCTTGTCCAGGGAATGGCCTCTCTTGAGGCGTCTGACGAGCAGTATAGCACTTCAAGTGGACTTGAAGTCAAGAGGGGAATTTCGGGTGATTTGGAGGGTCCGAGATGGATACTTTGGGTCTGAACATCGGAGAAGTCGCGCGGCGGGCAGGCCTGCATACCTCCGCCATCCGTTACTACGAGAG
>DATDRS010000182.1:0-4140 GCA_035291605.1 Anaerolineales bacterium
CGCCTCGAATCCGGCTTCGTCGAGCGCAAGCAGTTGGGAGAGCGGCGGCGCTGCGCGGTCAGGGTTTAGGGGAAAGAATTCGGTTGTCAGCGTCTGCACGGCGAACCGGTTCCACGGGCAAACCACCTGGCACACGTCACAGCCGAAGACCCAGTTGCCCATCAGCGGGCGCAATTCACGGTCAATCCAGCCGTGGTGCTCGATGGTCAGGTAACTGATGCAGCGCCGCGCGTCGAGCACGTAGGGCTGGGGAAACGCCCCGGTGGGGCAGGCCGCGAGGCAGCGGGTGCACGTGCCGCACATCGTCTCAGGGCGGGGCTGGCTGTACTCGTCAAACTCTACCTCAGTCAGAATTTCGCCGAGGAAAAAATCGCTGCCCCGGCGCGGGTGGATCAGCATCGTATTCTTGCCGATGAAGCCGAGGCCGGCCTGCTGCGCGTGGTCTCTTTCAAGAATTGCTCCGGTGTCCACGTAGGCGCGGTGTCGCGCTTCGCTTTTGCTCTCGGCACAGAGCCAGTGCGCCAGCTCTTCGAGGCGGGGCAGCATGAGGTCGTGGTAATCCCGTCCCCAGGCGTAGGCGGCGATGCGCCCTCGTGTAGGGTCGGCGAGGATAGCGTCGGGCAGTTTGAGCGTGTGGTAATCCAGCCCGACGATGACGAGCGAACGGACGCCAGGGAGGCTGGCGTTCAAATCGCGCCGCCGCTCCTGACGATCCGTGCGGGCCATATACCCCATCTCGCCGTGCATCCCTGCGTCGAGCCACTGGAAGTAGGCGTGCAGATGCGGCGCGGGCCGGGCCGGGGTGAGGCCTACGAGGTTGAAACCAAGCTCACTGGCCTTGTCTTTGACCAGCCGGGAGGCGAACGCAGTATCTACCAAGTTGACTCCGGTATTGAAATCATTATACTTTGACCCTCATCCTGTGTCGTCCTGAATTTGCCAGCCTTTAGCTCTATTGCAGAAAGGAGAGTGACCTCCCGCGACAATCTTCGCCGACTTCATCTCACGACTGAGCCACTCTTTTTTGATTACCATTTCAGGAGGAGACTGTGAATACCAAGTTGTTGCAAAAACTCATAGGGTTGACCCTGCTGGCCAGCCTGGTCCTGGCTGCCTGCGCGCCGCCCCCGACGCCGGGGACGATCACGGTTCGGGAGACCGTCGTCGTCGCGGGCACGCCGCAGGTTCAGACGGTTGTGATCACGGCCACGCCCCCGCCGGCCGAACCGACGTCTCTCCCGGAGGGGGCCCCGCTGCAAGCCATTGGCGACGGCGAGGGAGAGGTCGCGATTGTGGCCTGGCCGGGCTACATCGAGCGCGGCGAGACCGACGCCAACTACGACTGGGTGACGGGCTTTGAGCAGGAGACCGGCTGCAAGGTGACGGTCAAGACGGCGAACACGTCCGACGAGATGGTGGCGCTGATGAACGAGGGCGGCTTTGACCTGGTCACCGCCTCCGGCGATGCGAGCAACCGGCTGATCTCCGGCGGGCGGGTGCAGGAGGTCAACGTTGACCTGATCCCGAGCTGGAGCAAAGTGGACTCGCGCCTGCAGGATGCGCCGTGGCACACGGTGGACGGTAAGCACTACGGCACGCCCTACCAGTGGGGGCCGAACGTGCTCATGTACAACACCGACGTGTTCGGCGACCAGCCGCCGACGAGCTGGAACGTCGTCTTTGAAGAGACAACGCTGCCGGACGGCAAGTCCAACAAGGGCCGGGTGCAGGCCTACGATGGCCCGATCTACGTCGCCGATGCGGCGCTGTACCTGATGCAGCACAAGCCGGAGCTGGGCATCAAAGACCCCTATGCGCTGACGCGGGATCAATTCACCGCCGCGCTCGACCTGCTGCGCCAGCAGCGCCAGTTAGTGGGCCGCTACTGGCACGACCCCTACATCCAGATGGACGACTTCAAGAACGAGGGCGTGGTCGCCTCGTCGTCGTGGCCGTTCCAGGTCAACTTCCTGGCCTTCGAGGGCGAGCCGGTGGCGAGCGTGATCCCCGAGGAAGGCGCCACGGGCTGGGCCGACACGACGATGATGCACATCAACGCCCCGCACCCGAACTGCGCTTACGAGTGGATGGAGCATTCGCTGAACCTCAAGCTGCAGGGCGACCTGGCCGCGTGGTTTGGGTCGGTGCCGGCCGTGCCGGAGGCCTGCCAGGGCAACGCCCTGCTCACCGACGCCGGCTGCGACACGAACGGGTTCAGCAACTTCGACCAGATTAGATTCTGGAAGACGCCCACCACCGACTGCGGTGATGGCCGCCAAGAATGCGTGCCGTATCACGAGTGGGTGACGAGCTACATCGCCGTGATCGGCGGACGCTGATCGCGGATAGCCTATAGCAGATGGCAGGTAGCCAATGACTCTCGGCTATCTGCTATCTGCTTTCAGCCATTGGCCACTGTGACTAACCCCCCCAACACGGCCTCTCCCGCCATCCGCTTTGAAAATGTCAGCCGCTACTTTGGCGAGGTGCGCGCGGTTGACAACGTCAGCCTCGACATCGTGGATGGCGAGTTCTTCACGCTATTGGGCCCCTCCGGCTCCGGCAAGACGACCTGCCTGCGCATGATCGCGGGCTTCGACCATCCTACCGCGGGGACGATCCACCTCCACGGCCGGGAAGTCTCCGGCCTCCCACCCTACGAGCGGGATGTCAACACGGTTTTTCAAGACTATGCCCTCTTCCCGCACATGACGGTCGGGGAAAACGTGGGGTATGGACTGATGGTTAAGAAAACGCCAAAGGCGGAGCGTGAGAAGCGGGTGGAGGACATGTTGGAACTGGTGCGCCTGCCCGGCCTGGCGCGCCGCAAACCCTCGCAGCTCTCTGGCGGCCAGCGCCAGCGCGTGGCCCTCGCCCGCGCGCTGATCAACCACCCTCGCGTGCTGCTGCTCGACGAGCCGCTGGGCGCGCTCGACCTCAAGCTCCGCCAGCAGATGCAGATCGAACTGAAGGCCATTCAGCAGCGCGTGGGCATCACGTTCATCTACGTGACGCATGACCAGGAAGAGGCGCTCACCATGAGCGACCGCCTAGCCGTGTTCGATCATGGCTGCATCCAACAGGTGGGCAGCCCTGCCGAAGTCTACGAGCACCCGGCCACCGCCTTCGTGGCCGGGTTCGTGGGCGTATCCAACTTCGTGGATGCCAAAGTCGCCCGGGTGATCCTGGGTCAGCCGTCGTCCGATGAGCCACAGACCTTCAACATCCGCCCGGAGAAGATCCGCCTGGCGGAGCCGGATGCGCCGGTATCGGAGGGCATGTGTTCCGCGGATGGGCGCATCCGGGATGTGGTGTATCTGGGTATGCACACCCGTTATGTGGTGGAGCTGGAACTGGGAGGGGAACTCACGGTGGTGGAGCAGAACCTCAACACGACCTCGATGGGTGCGCTGGCCGCGCGCGGGCGGCGGGTGCGCTTGTTGTGGTCCAAAGCGCACAACCAGACCATCGTGGTTTCGCGCTGAGCACGCAACGCGCTATGGCCCCTCGTTCCTCTGCCTCCCCCTGGCAACGCCTCTCCAGTTTCATTTACCTGCGGCCCTGGCTGCTGCTGGCGCTGCTGCTCGGCCCGCCCATGCTCTGGATGGTCGTGGTCTATCTCGGCTCGCTGTTTGCGCTTCTTCTTCAAAGCTTCTTCAGCCTCGACGACTTCACTGGGCGGGTGGTGCGCGAGTTCACCCTGCGCACCTATGCCAGCCTGTTCACCGCCGCGAACTTTGACATCTTCTGGCGCACGACGGCGATGGCCGCGGCGGTGACGTTGGCGGCGGCGATCCTCGCTTTTCCCCTGGCCTATTTTATGGCGCGCTATGCCTCGCCCCAGGCCAAAGCCGCGCTTTACCTCGCAGTCGTCATGCCGCTCTGGTCAAGCTATCTCATCCGCGTTTATGCGTGGCGGCTCATCCTCGCCAAAGAAGGCATCCTCAGTTGGTTCCTCGACCTTGTGGGCTTGGGCGGTGTGCTGGAATGGGTCTTGCGCCTCCCCGAAATCGGCGGCAACTCACTCTCGTTCTCGCCGATTGGCATGTTCCTCGTGTTCCTCTACGTCTGGTTGCCCTACATGATCATCCCTATCCAGACCGCGCTCGAAAGAGTGCCGCGCTCCCTGCTCGAAGCCTC
>DATDRS010000183.1:0-10300 GCA_035291605.1 Anaerolineales bacterium
TCGAGGAGGGCGGTGACCGACTCGAGGGCGCGGAGTTGGTACTCCTGGTTAGCGTCGAATTTGAATTGCATGGAGTTTTTTGCCACGAATTGCACGAATTTCTCGAATTGATCCTTTCGTGTAATGCGCGGCGAATTTTTGCTTTATATGGTTTTCAACCGGCACTGTAGGGCCAGGTTCGCGGCGGTTTCGTCCTCCAGCGCGCGGTCACGGCAGATGAACAGGTCGTCGCGCTTCAGTGCGAGCGGCGCGAGGTCTTCCAGCCGCAGGATATCGTCCAGGCAGATGTAGAAGGACTGGCCTCTGTTGAGATCGGCGAGGCGATAAAGCCTCTTCAGACCTGGCAGGTCTCCAAGACCTGTCAGGTCCATGTTCAACCCATAACCTTCTTTGAGCGCAACTTCATAGATGACAGCCTCTGCTGCCCAACCCTCGACGAGCGGGTCGGCGTGCGCTTCCATCTGCGCGGCGTAGGCTTCGGCGCCGGGAACGTCCGGCGCGCGCCAGCGCTTGAAATTCGACTCGGCGAGCTTAAAGACGGCGAAGCCCAAATCTTCGCCGGAGCGGCAGGTTGTGGACATGTTCGCGGCGACGCGGCGCAGGCGTTCTTTGCCAATGTCGGCGATGGTGCGGAGGGTTGTAGTGTCACTCTGAGGCGAAGCCGAAGAGTCTCTAGCGGAGGTGAGATTCTTCGCGCCTTCCGCGCTCAGAATGACAGGCGAGGGGAGCGGCTCCGGCAGTTGCACCATGATGAAGCGCCGCCGCCCGCCGTCTTCATGGTTGAGTTCGAGCACCGCCTGCGCGGTGGTGCAGGAACCGGCGAAGAAATCGAGGATGATAGCATCGCGCGGGTCGTACACACCCAACTGGACGAAGCGTTTGATCAGACTCACTGGCTTGGGATTGTCGAAGACATGCTGGCCGAACAACTCATCCAGCACGCGCGTGGCGTTGGCCGTCGTGTCCACGTCGTCCCACAGGGTCTTCGCCACGCGCCCGCGCTCCTCGGCCTCGGACTGAAAGCGCTTGCGCTGCGGCCCGGCATCACCCGTCGCGCCAAACACGATGCGGCCCTCGGCCAGCAGTTGCTCGAAGACTTTGAGCTCGTTCTTCCAACTGCTGCCGGGGTTGGGGTAATAGACCTTGCCCGTCTTGGGGTTCGTGATGGGATATTGCTGGTTGGGGCGCACGCCGCCGACCTGAAAGGGATCGGCCTTCCACGGGCCGCGCGGATCGTTGTCGGGATTGGCGAAGCCCTCGCCCGGTTCCGGGAGCCGGAAATGACTGCGGTGCTCGACGAAATATTCCTTTGACCGCGCGAAGATCAGGTTGTAGGTATGGGACACGGAGATGAGCGCGGTATTCGTCACGGTTTTGGTCGAGTTCCAGATCACCGTGCCGACGAAGTTCTCCTCGCCGAAAATTTCGTTGAGCATCAGGCGCAGGTTTGCCAGCTCGGCGTCGTCAATGCTCACGATCATCACGCCGTCCTCGCGCAGGAGCTGGCGGGCGAGGAACAGGCGCGGGTACATCATCGAAAGCCAGGCGGAGTGATAGCGTCCCCCCGTTTCGGGATTGCTGGTGAGGAGGTTGCCTTCCGCATCCCGCTGACCGGTCAACTTGAGATAGGTGTCCAGGGCATCGGCGTAATTGTCGGGGTAGACGAAGTCGTTGCCGGTGTTGTAGGGCGGGTCAATGTAGATGAGCTTGACGCGCCCGAAGTAGGGCTTGTAGAGGAGCTTGAGGACTTCGAGGTTGTCGCCTTCGACGAAGAAATTGGATCCACGAAGGGACACGAAGGGGCCTAAAGGGTCTGACGCCTGTGAATATGGACGACCTTCGGGAAGCAGGCTTTCTGCGGGGCAGGGGAGGAGGGTGGCCCGGCTGGGAGTCTGGAGCAGGCGCAGGGCGTCGCGCTTCCCGGCCCAGGTGAAGGCGTAGCGTTCGGGGCGGTCGTCAACGAAATCGCCCAGCGCGGCGCGTAGCGCCTCCCAGTCCACGCGGCCCTCGGCGAAAGCCTGCGGAAAGAGGCGGCGCAACTGCTCGATCTGCGCGGCGAGGCCGTTGGCAGTCTCAACCGTTACCGGCTCGCCGCGCGGCGGGCGAGGAGGCATTGGCGGTCTACAGTTTGCTCTTGAGCCAGGCGACCGCGCCGGCGGTGCGCCGCCAGTGGTTGAGGTGATCGCCGGCGTAGGCGGCGGCTTCGCGCTCGTCGCCGACGCCGATGTAGTCGGGCATGCGGTTGGGGATGCGCTTCTGCCCGGTGAGGTAGGCTGGGACGTGCGCGTTCTGCTTGAGCGCCTGCTTCAAACGGCTGTCGGCTTTCTTGCCCGGCCCGCTCTGGCGGAACTCGACCAGCGCCCACGTGTAGGTCCACACCGAAGACCAGTCATCCTTGTATTGCTTAAGCAGTTTGAGCAGCTCGGCGTCGCGGTCCATCTCCAACAGCAGCCCGGCCAGCAGGTAGCGGACGCCCTGGTTGTCGCCCTCGTTCAAGCGTAGCATGTCGCGGAAGTGCGCGGCGGCTTCGTCCCGGCGGCCGAGTCGCCACAGGGAACTGGCAAGGCCGAAGCGAGCGCGCATGTAAGGGCGCGTCTCCAGGATGCCCCAGAAGTAGCCCGCCTCGTGCTGGAAGTAATCCGGGCCAAGGGCGCGTTCCCCGGCTTCTACGGCTTTCTGGTAATAGCCGAGCGCGCGGGCGACGGTGTCGGCTTCTTCTTCGGCGAGGAGCACATACGCGTCGGCGCAGTTGGGCGACGTGGCGAGGGCCTTGTGCGCGAGCGAGATGCGCTTGGCCGGGTTAGCCTCATCAAAGGCGCGGTACATCATCTCCTGCGCCTTGCGTAATTTTTTGTCGCCCGGCTGGGCGACGCCGGGTATCCCCGCGAGCATCCCTTCCATCGCCCGCCGGTCGAAGGCAGGGGGAGCCGCCTCGACCTCGTCTTCTTCACCTTCAAATATCCAGTCGTCGCGCTGGGCGGCGAGTTTTTCCCGCGCGATGACGCCCGCCGGATATTTCGCGTGGATGAGCACTTCGCCTCGATGGGTGGGGACCTTCAGGGTCGCCTCCAACGGCTGGTAATCCCCCTGGCCATCCGGGCGCAAATGATCGCGCAGCAAGCGGGGGATGGCCCGCAGCGCGGCTTCGAGCCACGACAACTCGGCGGGCGTGGGCCGCCGGAAGCCCCCCTCAGACGTAAAGTAGGCAGGCAGGGGGTAAGCCTGTTCGTCGGCCACTTCCCAGCTGTACCGCTGCATCGCTTCGAGGTCGTCGAAGGGCAGATGCTCGACGTTTTCGTAAAACAGGGTCAGCGCGCCCTGCGGCGGTAGGGCTTCCGAAGGATCGCCTACACCCAGATACATCTTTTCGACGTCGGCCCATTTCTCGTAGACGGCGAGGCCATATTCCACGCCGGCGTTGCCCATGACGATGACGATGCGCGAGGCGCCGCCCTCGGCTGGAAAGCGCAGCCGGAAGGACTGCTCGTTGAGGAGGTGAACCCAGGGGGCTTCGCGGTAGAACTCGGCGGCGGCGGCAAAGAAGCCGCCGGCCATTTCGGGCGTCACGCCGGTGACGGAAAGCAGGCCGGGGTGTTCCGGCTCGCCGTCGCGCATAAACGACTCCAGCTCACGGATGATCTCTGGGAGCATGGGCAGCTCCTGCGTTTCGCACGTGACCCCGATCTCGGCGAGGGCCGGGGTGAGCGCCGTGGTCAACGCCTCGTCGGCGAAGAGGACGCGTTCCGGGCGGCGCGCGCGGCCGCAGCCTTTTTCGGGCTTAGTCATCGCTTTGAGCAACGTGCGGCGGACGTCCTCCGGCGCGGCGGCGGCTTCCATCAGGTCGTGGCCGAGCACACAACCGTTGGTCAGGTCCAGGACGAGAGTGACGTTTGGGCGCGATGGCGGTTCGTCCTCGGGGACGATCCAGGTGCGGAGCAGAGCGGCGCCCACGCCCCAGGTTTCGGGCGCTTGTTTCAGATCGCGGGGCTGGCGCGGAGGTTTGCTCGAGGCTGGCTTGCGCTGGCTTTTGCGGGGCATGTTGACTTCCTTCAACGCGCGGTTGTGAGCCGCGCTTCGACAAGTTTACGAATCTCGCCATTCTCGGCGTGCCGCCCCAGGCTCTTCTTGGAAAAGACCAGTTCGCCGTTGATCGAGACTTCGAATACGCCGCCGTGCGAGGGGATGAGGGTGAGGACCTTGATGTCCTGTTCAAAGTTTTTCAGGAGTTCGTCCGTCAGACCGACGGCGCGCGGGGTGTAGTGTCAAACCGCGCAGTATTCGATGGTGATGTCGAGCATGGAAACCTCCCGCGATGGTAGTGGTGCACAGATTATAGCCCATTTGAGTCATCAAGCCGAGATGCGGAGGCCTGCTGGGTGTTTGCCTGGGGCGAGGCCAGGGCTATAATCCCACCCTGGACATTGTCCACCTGGAGGCCCGATGCAATCTCAACCTGAATCTCCCTTTGCTCCGGTGGTTGGTCTGGGCGCGCTCAAAAGCGGCCACACCCCCTCCACACAATCGCGCCGGAACAGCATCATCACGAACGTCTTGTTTGTGGCCTTAGGGCTGGCGCTGATCGTGGCGGCCTTCATCTGGATGGCCTACGCCTCTTCGCGCGGCAGCTCGGGGGGCAATGCGTTTATCCTCTTGTGTTTTGGATGTCTCGGCGTTCCCATCGGGGCGTTTGGTCTATTCAGCACGTGGCGCAACTGGCAGATAGGGGCGGCCCTGTACGAGAACGGCTTCGCCTACAAAGACCGCAACGGCCTCCAGCAGGTCAGTTGGAACGACATTGACGCCGTATGGCAAAGCATTACCAAACACTATCGCCGGGGCGTCTACACCGGCACGACGTACTTCTACACCATCCAGACCAGGGACAAGAAGAAAGTAGTGTTGGATAATAAGCTTCCCGGAATCGAGCAGTTGGGAAACGAGATCGTCAAAGGCTCCTCCATCGCCCTCTTCCCACGCTACTGGCAGGCGCTGCAGAGCGGCCAGCGCCTCACCTTCGGCCCGCTGGCTCTAGACAAGCAGGGCCTCTACTCCGGCAACAAAAGTCTGCAATGGTCGGAGATTAAAGCCATCAAGATTCAGCAGGGCGTGATCTCGGTGAAGAAGGAGGGGGGCTGGTTCAATTGGGCCAGCGTCACCGTGCCCCAAATCCCAAACTTCTACATCTTCTACGATCTGGTTCGGCGGTTCGCGACGGTCGAGTGATCGCCGCCAGGGGCGCGTCATAGCCTGCCGACCGTGCTTCAACGCCCGCCGTTACTCAACGGGAACTGAGAGCGGCGATTGTGTCCGCAGAATGTCCAAAGGGCCGCAGGGCTAGACCGCGCGGCCCTTTGGTCTGTCAGCGCCCCGCGCGTTCTCAAGGGAAGGTGACTGCGCCGATTTGGATGCGGTTGCCCGAGAGCACACCAGGGCCGGAGGCAGGGACGCGCTGGCCGGTTTGCGGGTCGTACAGGCCGACGAGGAGTTTGTATTCGCCCGGCGGGAGGTCGGCGGGAAGCGTGAGCGTGTGCGGGTCGGCGATGTATTCGCCGGGAAGCCAGCCGGTGGTGGGGCGCGTCCAGTCGGCGGGGATGGAATCGCCCTGCGCCCAGACGCGGCCGGCGGCGTCGGCCAGGTGGACGAAGACGGAATAGCTCACCTCGGGGGCGCCGGTCGCGCGCCAGATAAGCGAGACGGTGAGCGCGCCCGCCTCGCGAGTCAGCGCGTGACCTTCGAGCACGGCCACCCCGTCGAGGGACGCGCCATTTTCGATCTGCACGCGAGGGCGCGTGAAAGTGCGGGAAGGGGCGGTGACGGCGAGGGCGCCAAGCGTCGCAGCGCCGGGTGTTCCGGCAAGAGAGAGAGTCAGTCGGTACGCACCATCGGCGAGGGCCGCGGGGAGGCGGAGGCGGTGTTGACCGCGCCACTCGTCCCCGGGTTGCCACACGCTCGTCGGATATGCGTTGACCGGGGCCAGATCCATGCCGAAGGCCGGCGCGCCGGTTGGGGCGCGGAGGTCCACATGGGCGGTGTAATCCATGCTGGGGGCGGTTTCGCTTCTCCAATAGAGCGTCAACAGGAGCGTGTCGCCTGCCCTGGCTTCGGCCTGGTTCAAGTTGTAGCCGAGGAGCGTCAGCGGGCCGAAGCCGTGCAGGGCGGGACGCTCCGGCGTGAGCGTGAACGGGCGTGGCGGGCGCGTGACAGTGAGCGCGCCAAGCGGGAAGCGCGGAGCGACGGCGTTGCCCGCCTCGTCGAGGATGGACGCGATTTGTCCGGTGTCAAAGTCGAAGATTTCGCCGTACAACTGGTATTGACCGGGCGGCGCGCCGGGGAGGAGTTCGAGGTGCTTGACCCACTGGGCGTAATGGCTGCCGGGCCACAGGGGCGTGGGGGGCGGTTGGCGATGCCAGCGCGGCGGCCCGGCGTTGGGGTCGTTCCAGAGGTAACCTTGCTCATCCAGGATGTAGAAAGCAAACCAGTAGGGGCGAGGCACCGTCTGTGGCGCGGAGACGTACAGCGCCACGTCGGTGAAACCATCGGCAGGCAGCGTCGGGGCGGAAATATCGTAGCCATGCAGACGCATTCCCCCGGCGAAATCGAGCAGCAGCGGCGTTTGCGCGGTGTGGACTGCGCCTCGTTCAGAGTCAAAGGCTGTGTGAACCAGAGGGTTCGGGAAATGGTTAAGGACGAGAGGGCGCAGCAGGTTTAGGAAAAGCCCAAGAAGCAGGATGCTCAAGGCGAGCGGCGGGCGCTCGGTGGGATGTGAGAGGGAGAGTATGGAGCGTGGGGCGGGCAGCGTGGAGCGCCAAAGGTAAAGTGCGGCGGCAAGAAAGAGGGCGAATGCGCCGAGTGTGATGAGGTCGCTCAGCGTGCGGACCGGCGTGTCGCCGAAATAGAAGCTCAGAGTGTGCACGCCCGCCGGGACAAGGACGGTGATGAGGCCTGTGTCATAGGTGGGTTGAATCGCGAGCGGTTGATCGTCGAGCCGGGCGCGCCAGCCGGGGAAGTAGAACTGGTTGAAAGTGAGGCGGGCAGGCGCGGTGAGTGTGAGCGCGGCGCGGTAGTCGAGCGGGTAGTGGTTGGCGACGGCGAGTTGCGCTCCGACGGGCAGGCCGGTGAGATATTGAGGCGCCTGCCCGTTGATCAAGGCATCGGCAATGGCCCTGTCTTCAGGAAAGCGATGGACCGTCCTGGGCAGGAACTCGCCCTTGGCCGTCGCGCCGATCGTGTCAGTGTCACGCTCGTATGCAAGCGTTCGGGCGAGGTCGG
The DNA here is from genome assembly GCA_035291605.1 of Anaerolineales bacterium. Taxonomy (GTDB): domain Bacteria; phylum Chloroflexota; class Anaerolineae; order Anaerolineales; family UBA6663; genus DATDRS01. The sequence continues at coordinate 7,270 of DATDRS010000183.1, forward strand.
CTTCGCGCATGGGCGCACAGTAGCGCGGATACCACCAGCCGAGGTGGCCCAGCGCGGTTATTGCGACCAGAGCGCCCGTGATCCAACCGGCTCGCTGCGGCCGCCAGAGCACGCTGGCGCCGGCCAGCCCAGCGGCGCAGAGCGAGGCCGCGCCCAACACGCGCCAGGGGAATTGCAGGAAGGCGATCAGCGGGAGGGCCTCCCAGGCTGGACGCGAGACGGATAGGGTGAGGAGAGAGTAGGTAAGGAGGGCAAGAAGGAACCAGGAAGCAGGAAGGAGGAAGGTAGAGCGTGGAGCGTGGGATGCAGGGCGTGAAGCGTGATATGCGGTTGCGGCGAAGCCGAGGAGGGCGAGCCCGAAGGCCAGCAGGCCAAGCGCTTTGGCCGGCGAAGGGTTGACGAGCAGGGGGTCTTCGACGAGCGGCGGGGAGAGCAGTTCCTTGAGCGAGAGGAAGTTGGTGTACCAGGTGAAGATCGGCGGGATGAGCAGCCGCTCTGGCTGAACGAGTTCCCGTTCGGCCAGTGCGGGAAGCCAGAAGCGCGCCGAGAGCGCCAGGCCCAGCGCCAGCAAGCCTCCCCCGCGAATGATCTTGCGCCAATCGCGTTGATGGAGGGCCAGCATCCCCACGTAAGCGGCAGCCAGCGGCGCGAAACCGAGCGCCGTCGCGTTATGGGCGAGCACCAGGGCGGCGAAGGCCAGCGGGGCGAGGACGTCCCAAACCCCGAAATCCAAATGAAGGGGCGGCAGCTGCCGCTCCCTACAATGACGAATGCTAGAAGCTGACTGGTGATGGTTAGAGAGGGCGCGGTGGAGGGTGAAGAGGACGATGGGCAGCCAGACGAGGCCAAAAGTTTCGGCGAGCGCGCCGCGAAACAGGATGTTGAACGCCAGGTAAGGGGCGGTGAGATAGACGGCGCCCGTGATCAAGCCTCCGCCGTCGCCCCACCATTCTCGCCCAAGCCAATATGCGCCGACGCCGGCCCCCCAGGCGCACAAGATGAAGAACGTGTAGAGCGCGGCCGGGTAAATCAGCCCCAGCGTATGCAGCCCGACCAGGATATACGTGGCGAGCGGGGCGTAATAGTTGAAGTGGGGATAGCCATAGCCGTGCGCCATCTCCGGCTGCCAGCGGGACAAGAGGCGCCCATGCCTGATCTCATTCTCGATCACCACGCCCCGGTTGATGTGAAAAGGCCCGTCATCCGAGCAGATGAAACGGGAGTTGAGCAGGGGCTGGGTGACGAAGAGAGCGAGCGCGAAGAGGGCGAGATAGGGAAGGAGGAGGCGGAGACGGGACACGAGTGGGTGAGGGGGCGCGCCGGGGTGTGCACGTAAAACATGTCAGTTGCACCCTGAGCGGAGCGCAGCGAAGTCGAAGGGGTGGCTGAACCTTTGCGTGCACACGGCCGGGGTGTGAACGGCGGAAGTATAGCAGAAGTATGTTATAGTTTCTCTGGTGTCCAAGTCGGCCGGGCGATTGCGTCGCCGGGACAGGGCCTGTCCCTGCCCTGGCGCCGAGGAAAGTCCGCGCTCCACAGAGCACGGCGCCGGGTAACGCCCGGAGCGGGGCGACCTGCTGGAAAAGGGCCACAGAGAAGCAGAGTGCTCCCTCACCTCACTCCTCTCCCACTGGGAGAGGGGATGGGATGAGGGAGCGAGAGTGAAAAGGCGGTGTAAGAGACCACCGGCGTCCGCAGCAATGCGGGCGGCCAGGCATCCCCCGCCGGGAGCAAGGTCAAACAGAGTCGAGATGCGGCTCGCATCGTTTGAGACTCGGGTAGGCTGCTAGAGCCTGGCAGTAATGTCAGGCCGAGAGAGATGATCGCCTAAAACAGAACGCGGCTTACGGGCCGACTTGGACACCGCTGCTCAACCCGGCGGAACCGCGCAGCGCTCCACCGCGGCGAGCACATCCTTGAGCACCGGTTTGTTCTTGAACAACAACACTTCCCCCGGCACATCGGCCCACCGCTTGCCCTGAGCCTGCCGAAGGGTCTCGGCCGCACAGCTCACCCCCTCATAAGCCAGCAGAATCAGGTCGCGCCGCCCGGCCTCGCGCAGCTTCCACGCCTTGCGCCGCAGATAGTCGGGATGCCAAAAGCCCGCGATCTCCAGCAGCGCCCGCCGCCCATCCTTCACGTGGGTGAAGGAAAAGTCCGGGATCATTACTGTGTCGCCGACCGGGACGATCTCGTCCTCACGGGCCAGCCTCCACTTCTGCCGCGCCCCGCCGAACCTGGCCTCGAATTCGGCGGCAAAGTCGGCCTCGAGACGGCTGTCGTACTCCCCGCTGGCCGGATAATGACTGCGCAGGCCGCTGCGGCGGTCCAGCCGGTAGCGCAGGGTTTGAGCAGCCGCCCAAGGCAGGTGGATGTCCGCCTCCATCGTCCACTCCGGGCACAACATCAGCGCGGGCAGGAACTTCGCCATCTGACGCCCGTAGCGCAGGGTGGCCCGGACGAAGGGGGAGATGGGGCCATCGAGTGTGATGGCGTAGCCACCCGCCGGCGCCTGGCGGATGGTGTGCATCAACTTGAATAGTTTGAGGTACTTGAACAGGTCCTTGTAGCCGCCCCGGACGGTGAGGCGCATCTCGCTGGCCCAATACAACAGGCCACGCGCCAGTTCCAGGTTGTAACGCGCCAGCAACTCGCGCGGCGACCAGGCTGGCCCCAGATCCACGACTGCTTGTTCTTCAAGCAGATCGGCGTATAACGCGCGCTCGACGGCTTCGGGGGGCAGGTTGAACTCCGCGGCGATCTCGGCGACGAGCGCGTCCCGCCTCGGCGGGTGAAATACATCTGGGCGGGCGACGACCGGCCCGTGCTCGGCCCCCAATCGAAACAAGGCCTCGCGCAGCGTCGCCGGTTCGACGGGTGGCTCGGAAGCAAATGTGGCCGCGTCGCTCAACACCTTCGCCAGGCCGCGGATGAGCGGATAGTCCAGACGGTCGCCCTCGTAGTCTTCGAGCGCCTCGTGCAGTTTCCAACGCGGCTGGCCGAGGTGCGCTTGGAAGAGCCGGATCACGTC
>DATDRS010000184.1:0-3749 GCA_035291605.1 Anaerolineales bacterium
CAGGCCTGGTATGTGGCCATGGGATGGTTGGCCTTCCGCCGCCCAGAGCAGGTCGGCCTCGCGCTGTAAGGTTCAATCGAATCAACACAAAAAAGGCGGACTACAGATTTATGCTTGGAATAAACTATTTGGCCGTCGTCGTGGCGGCTGTTGCGGCGTTTGTAGTGAGCACGGTGTGGTACATCGTGTTCGGCAAGGAGATGATGAAGCTGCAGGGCGTGAAACCGGACGCCATGGCCGATATGGAGACACCGCAGCCATGGAAGATACTCGTTGAGATTGTTCGGAGTCTCGTCGTCGCCTATGTGCTCGCGCGCTTTGTCGTGCTTCTTGGGGTCGTCGAATGGATGGGTGCGGTACAGCTTGGAGTCTGGGTGTGGATTGGGTTTCCTATCACGCTTCTTGTAGGCTCCGTCGTCTGGGAGAACATACCCTGGAAGCTCGCCGCCATCCATGCTGGTGACTGGCTCGTGAAGATACTATTCATTGTCGTTATACTCGGCGTGTGGCGCTAGAGGCCTGGCGCTACACTTATCGCGCCATCTTCGATGAACATTTTATTGAGAATTTTGTGCGCAGGAATTATGCGCCCGAAGTGACCGTCTCATTGTTACCACGCATTCATTCGGGCAGTATGTTCTTCGATGTCGCCGAACACGAGTCGATGATTGTAGGATTCTGCAATGTCGGCGTGGCCGAGCCAGGAGCGCAGCTGCTGAGAATCTATCTTCAGCCCGCCTACATCGGGCAAGGCCTGGGCCGGCAGCTATTGCAACGTGGGGAAGCCTTCGTCGTGGCGCAGGGCATCAGCACCTATTTCTGCTTCGTTTACCAGGATAACGAGCTTGGCAAGCGGTTCTATCTCCGAAACGGCTTCCGCCACATAACCGAAAAAGATCACGATGATGAATGGTATATGGAGAAAGCACTACCGGCCTAGAGCAGTCTTGCCCGGCTTTGGTGCATCATACGTCAAAAACGCAAGATTTGCAGCCGAATTATGCCCCAAAGCCGGTTCCTGTGGAAAGAGGACGCATCAACCGACAGTGAAAGGTGCTTATGACTGCTGGCAAAATGCATGTTGACGAGGTAGACACCGACGCATCACTCGTGAGCCGGTTGCTCGCGGCGCAGTTCCCGCAGTGGGCCGACCTTCCCATCGAGCCGGTCCCTTCCGCTGGCACAGACAACGCGCTCTTTCGGCTCGGCGATGACATGGCCGTGCGACTACCCCGCATCCATTGGGCCACCGGAGTGGACAAGGAGCACGAGTGGCTGCCGAAACTTGCCCCGTTCCTGCCGCTTGCCATCCCTGTCCCGCTCGCGAAGGGTCAACCCGGCGAGGGCTACCCCTGGCAGTGGTCGGTCTATCGGTGGCTCGAAGGCGAGAGCGCGACCATCGAGCGCATCGCCGATCCACGCCAGGCGGCGACGGAGCTGGCGCAATTCATATCCGCTCTGCAAAGGATCGATGCCACGGGCTGGCCGCCGCCTGGGCCGCCCAACGCTTCCCGCGGCGTGCCGCTGGCAATGCGAGACAGGTACACCCGCAAGGCAATCGCAGCCCTGCGCGGCATGATCGACGTCGACACAGCAACCGCGGCGTGGGAAGCAGCCCTCGGGGCGCCGGTGTGGCACGGCCCGCCCATCTGGGTCCATGGAGACCTGCTACCCGGGAACCTGCTGGTCAAGCAGGGCAGGTTAAGCGCCGTCATCGACTTCGCTGGCTTGGGCGTGGGGGATCCTGCTTGCGACTTGATGATCGCGTGGGGGCTCTTCTCCGGCGAAAGCCGGGACATGTTCCGCGCAGCGCTAGCGGTCGATGACGCGACGTGGGCGCGCGGTCGCGGCTGGGCACTGTCCCAAGCGCTAATCTTCATCCCATACTACTTGGACACCAACCCTGTGGGAGTCGGCAACGCTCGACGCACGATCGACGAAGTCCTTGCCGACCATAGTGCGAGCAGTGGAGTGTTCAATCATGAGTGGCGAAGACCTTAACGCTGAATTGGTCTGCTCATACTGGTCGCCTTTCGGATGTTTCCTTCAGGCGTGTGGTGGTGGCGCAGCCTCACATTGGGGATGCTGAACATTGGGCTCTTTTTTCCGCTTCTGTTCATCGCCGCCTGCCGCATGCCGGGCGGCGTGGTTGCCACCCTCGGCGTGACTCAGCCGCTCATCGTCACCGCACTGGGACGCCTGTTTCTCAAGGAGCCGTTGTCACCGCGCGTCATCACTGCTGCCGCCGCTGGTGCCATCGGTGCTGGCCTGCTTGTGCTAGGTCCGCAGGCGCGCCTGGACGCAGTTGGCAGCGCCGCCGCTATGGCCGCGACAGTGTGCATGGCGATAGGCACGGTGACGGCCAAACACTGGGGGCAACCCGCGCCACTGCCCGTCTATACGGCGTGGTAACTCATCGCAGGCGGCATGATGCTGGCGCTCTTGGCCTTCATCTTTGAACGGCCCTGCTCGCGGCCAGCATCATGGCGACCAGAACCAGCGCCAGCGCAATGACCAGAGTTAGTGTGAGTGTAATGGGCGTTGCATGAGATATTCCTCGTCGGCCTCTAGCCGCCGAGCGCGGCCAGGATCGCGTTGGCCGCGTCAATCAGGGGCTGCCCCTCGACTGACAGGAGAACACCGGAACTGATCAGCGCGTTCACCTGGTTGACAAAGGACTCCAGTTGATTGATCGCCGTCGCGACGTTGCCCTGCTCCAGTTGCTGGATGGCCGCCTCCAGTTTGGCGATGAGGGCATTACCCTGCCCGCCATTCAATGTTCCTGGGATAAGCACCTGCACTTGCTCGATGAGACCCTCGCTGCCCTGGCGGGGGGTCAGCACCGTGACTTGAACCGTGTAGTCGGTGGAGTCGCCGTCTTTGTCCGCGATGCGGCCGCGCGCCGCGAAGGTACCGGCGGTCAGGTACGCACAGGTGTACGATGTATCCGAAGCGCCCACCAGTTCAAAGGTACCGTCGTTGGCGCAATCGTAGGAGTACAGGAAACCAGCCGCCGTGTCCGCCGCGCCCGGGTCGAACTGGTCGCTGAAGGCTAACGTGGCCGACTGCCCCTCGATCAGGGTGCCCGACGTGCTGGCGAAGCTGGCCGTCGGCGCGACGTTGAGCACATTGACGGTCGCCTGGTCGGTGGCCATCAGGCCGCTGTTATCGGTGACTTGTACGACGATGGTGTGATTGCTCGGGCCATCGAGACTGGCGGCGGAGAAGGTTGCGCTCTGGCCGGGGGTCTCAAAGGTTCCGTCGTTGTCGAGGTCCCAGGCGTAAGTGAGGGGCTGGCCTTCCGGGTCGCTGCCGGAGGCGGTAACGATCACCGAACTTCCTTCATCGCCGCTGTACGGCCCGCCGGCCTCGGCGGTGGGTGGTTGATTAACGACAACCTCGAACGCGCCGATGTCACACGCCGGGCCTTGCGGGCGGGTTACACCGCGCTGATCGGCGGCGGCGGCCGAGCAAGCCGCCAGGGGAATTGCGTCGATCGCCGGGCTGCCGGCCAGGAGTGCATGTGTGAACGTCGGGCCGCCGTTGTCCTGCAGCGGGCCGAGCAGAGGGTCGGCAATTGGAATCGTGCTGCCGCACGTCGCATTCGGAAATTGCAGGTTGTGACCGCTATTGAAGATGAGGAACGGATTCGCAAAGCAATTTCCACTCAGCTGGCTATTGGCGATAATCGAATTGCGAAGAAAGATGGGGCCGCCAAAAGTCAAGAGATTCGCGCCGCCCGACGGCCC
>DATDRS010000185.1:0-10013 GCA_035291605.1 Anaerolineales bacterium
ACTCGCGGGCGTCGAGCAGACGGCGCGCAATCGCCAGCGAGAACGGCGCGATGAACAGTCCAGAAGCAAAAAACGCCAGCGCCGGGCGGCGGAAGAGGTAGGCGCACCAGGCAAGGACCAGCGCAGCCAGTGCCAGGGCCAATATTCCCGCCCATAGATCAACGAGCAGCGAAATAAGCCCGGCGACGATGGCAATCGCCGTCAACCCAAAACCGGCGGCATAAATCGCCGTCAGATAACTGCGCCGCCGTACGAAATCTTCAGGCAGACGCCGCGCGAGGCCGCGCCCGGCTGAAATATAGAGCGGCGCAAGCGCGGCGCTGACCGAGGCATACCATTCGGCTCGGAGGCCGGCGGCGAGGAGCGCGAACCCCGCCGCGCCGATGGAACTCCACACCGAGGCATGGGCAAAGACCGCCGCGGGGAATCCCCACGCCAGCAACCCGTAGGCGAGTGACACGAACAGGAAAGCGCCCATTTGCCCCCATGCAGGTTTGCCTGGAACAAACAACACAACGGCCAGAGTCGCGGGGATGAGAATCTGCGGGAGACGCCGGGCCGCGAGGGCGAGGTGATCCCAGCCTCGGGTCGCCCGCCTGAGCAGGATCGCGCCCCCGGCCATGCCTGCGCTGGACGCTGCCACCGAGGCGATTTCCCATTCGAGCGGCAGGCGTAGAATCCGCGTGAGCGCCAGCACCGTGCTGGCTGCGCCGACGAGCGTGATGTAGCCAAAAAATTCGCGGGGGATGCGCCACGCGGTGAAAATATAAATGGCTGTGGATACCAGCGAGGCTGCGAGCCAGTAGGCGTTCACGTTCACGCGCCCGGCCAGGCCGCCGAGTTGATACACCGCGGCAAAATCCACCGCCACCAGCAGCGCGCCTGTGCCGGTGAACACGCCGCCCGCCACCGGAATTTTCAGCCGCGTCCTCAGCCAGAAACCGCCGGCGTAAAACGCAAGCGGCATGGAGGCCACGAAGCCAATTTGCAGCAGGGGATGGAAGTAACGCCAGTACACCACGACTAGCACCACCACCGAGACGACGAACATGAACGCGCCCAGATACAGCAGGCCGCGCAGCAACGCGCCGGAGACGACCAGCCCCCACGCACGCTCCCAGGCTTTAGCCCAGTCTATCGGCGGCGCGGGAGGCTTGGGTGGAGGGGCCGGTTTCGACGGAGGAGCAACCGGTTGTCGCGCTGGCTTTGTAACAAGAGCAGATGCGACCGGTGGGGTGAGAGAAGGCAGAGTAATCACAAGTTCTGGCTCGGCCTGCGCGGCAGAAACCGGGGTGGGCGGCGCAGGCGCGGCTGATGGCGGCTGGGCCGGTCGAGCGAGTTCGGCGCGTTTTCGATTGAGATAATACCTCAACGAAGCCACTGTCCACGGCGGCAGAGACGCAATCGCAAAGTCAATGACTTCCAAATCAGAGGGCGGTTCAATTGGGGCGGAGCGTCCGGCAAGTTCGGTCTTCAACGCCTCCGCCCGCGCTGCAAGCTCGACATGCAGGTCTCTGGTCGCTATCAGGCCAAGCCCGCTGGCCTCACCCCAATCCTGGACTTGCTTCAGCAGGGCCTCGACGAGGCTCAGTTCACGTGCGATTTCTTCAGGGGAGCGGGCCGCAACGGGGAGAGATGGCGGAGAGGGTGCGAGAGACGGGGTAACTACGGTAGGCGGTGGCGCAACGGGCAGAGAAGGGGAAGCCACAGGTAGCGCGATGGGCGGGAGGCCCATTTCCGCTCGCACGGCATTGAGCTGGCTTAAAGCTTCAGCATACAATTGGTCAAGAACCTCCGCTTGGGGATCGTTCGCACGCTCCGGGGCGTTCAGCCAGCGGAGGAGATATTCCAGGTGCTGGAACTCTTCGAGCGCTGCCCGGTCGTAGACGGTTCCGCACTCCGAACACTTGACGAGCGCCGTGTCCGAGATATGCTGGCAGCTAGGACACTTCATACGCCTGCCTCCTGCCGCCAAGGATGCTTGTCATCTTTCCACTTCTCCTTGGCGGCCTCACCTGTGCCTGTGCTGTCACTTTAAACAAAAAGAGCCTTGTCCGAAACAAGACTCTCCCCTCAATGGGACAGGGGGAAAACCCCTTGCGGGGAGGCCGCGTGGCGTGACCCAAGACAGTTGCTTCTGGAGCGTGTTCCCGCGGCAACCAGAGAATTCAGTTGTGGCCCGGGCGACGGGCGCAATGCTCATGGCACCCCAGGGCCTGCCCGCCAACTGAGGCGAGCAGGCAAAACCTTAGGCCATTATGCGCTTATATTCCTGTCCGGTCAATCAGGGTTCGTCAGCAATCGGCAGCAAGGGAGCAGCCTCAACCGGCTGGAGCGGCCGGACGCGCAGCAGCCGAAACGCCAACTGCACCGCCGGGCCGATGCTGAGCGCGAAGAGGAGCGTACCGACGCCGACCGGGCCGCCCAGCAGCCAGCCCACGAGCACGACCCCGATCTCGATGCTGGTGCGGGCCACGCGCACGCTCACCTTGCCCAGGCGCGAGACGGCGAGCATCAGGCTGTCGCGCGGGCCGGCGCCCGCGTTCACGCCCACGTAGACCGCCGTCGCAAAGCCCATGACAAGCACGGCGAGGAGCAGATAGGGAACCCGGATCCACCACGCCAGCGGGGCCGCGGGAACAAACGGTTTCAGCCAGTCCACCCACACGCCAATGGAGAGCATGTTTGCAATCGTGCCCCACCCCAGCGGCTGCCGGAGCAGTACGTCGAGGAGGGTGACGACGACCGCTACCAGGATCGTCGCCTGCCCCAGCGTGATGGGAACGTGCAGTGTCAACCCCTTCTCGAGCACGACCCAGGGTGAGGTGCCGAGGCCGGCCTGCACCATGATGTCAATCGAAATGGCGAAGAGCACAAAGCCAAACTGGATGACGAGGAAATCGCGGGCGAACTGCCGCCAGCCGCTCCAGCGCGTGACGAAAATCTTTCCGAGCATACAGCCTCATCTAGAGCAGTTTCCGAGTCGCTTTACGAGCGCAGAGACCTTTAGGGTCTTCGAGACCCGAAAGGTCTGGCCGTAAGCCAAACTGGAATCAGCGATAAAAGAACGAGGCGGCTTGCTCCGCCGCCTCGCGTTGGAATGACTGTATTGTACCTCACCCCCCGGCCTGCTTCGCGTCTTCTGACGGAAGTGCACAGTCAGGAGACGCGAAGCGGGGCGAGGCTACTCCACCACCGCCGTTGAAACCGAATAGACCGGCGGCAGAAAATCGGCCAACAATTCCCACTTGCCGCCCTCGTCCCGGCTGTAGAAGACCTGCCCCGTGCTCGTGCCGAGATACACACCGCACGGGTCGCAGGAGTCCGTCGCCATGCCTTCGCGCAACACATTCAGATAGGCGCCTTTGTCCGGCAGGCCCCGCGCGAGCCGCTCCCATTTGCGCCCGCCATCCCGCGAACGATAAACGGCCAGCGCGCCTTCGGGGGCATAGCGATATTCGTCGCTCACTTCGGGCAATACGTAGATCGTCTGCGCTTCGCGCGGATGAACGGCGATCGGAAAGCCGAAGCGAGCGGGAAGGCCCTCGCCAATGTCCGTCCACGCGTCGCCTGCGTCGTCCGAACGATAAACGCCGCAGTGATTCTGCTGGAAAAACAAATCGGGATGAGCCGGGCTGCGGACGAGGTGATGGCAGCACTGCCCGACCTCCGGCCACTGCTGGCCTTCGGGCATGAAGCACGCCTTCGTGCCTTTGTTTTTCGCCGCCCACGTCTGCCCGCCGTCCTCGGTGCGGAACACGCCCGCCGCCGAGATCGCCACGTGCATCCGGTTGGGGTCTGCCGGGTGCGGGAGGATGCAGTGCACCATGAGGCCGCCCGCGCCTGGAGACCAGTTCTCGCGCGTGGGGTGGTTGTTGAGGCCGTCCACCGGCGCCCAGGTCGTCCCGCCATCCTCGCTTTTGAACAGCGCCCCCGGGTCCACGCCGGCCCACATTTCGCCGGGCCGCGCGGCGTGCCCCGGCTCCACGCGCCAGACGCGCTTGACCGTGCGGCCGTCCTCTTTGGGAAACGCCGGGCCGTCGGCCATCTTCCACGTCTGGCCCAGGTCATTCGAGCGGTGGATGTTCGCGCCGTACACGTCGTGATACAGCGCGGCGAAAAGCCTGCCCGGACTGCCCTGCCGCTGGTCGAGGGCCAGGTGGTTGACACCCCATCCGGCGAAGTGCGGCCCGCTGAGTTTCCAGTGTTTGCGCGTGCGGTCGCTCTCGAAGATGAACGCGCCCTTGCGCGTGCCGACGAGGACGAGCACGCGCGTTTTACCTTTGCGAGGGGTCGCCTTCGGTTGGGAGCGCCTGGTCGAGCGGGATTTTGAACGGGAGGCGGGTTTAGTTTGAGCCATCATGTTCTCCAAAAGCCAATATACTCCCGCCTGTGCGAGGGCGGGAGCGCGTCGAAGGCAGCCTTTGCCTTTTTGGATTTCGCGAGGGCCTTCCGCAAATCGTCGGGGACGACCGGGCGGGGTTTGACATCTACTTCGAGGACCACCTTCACTGCGTCGCCCACCCCCGCGCCACATGTGTGTCGTCGTTTGTGTGGCCCGAAGCGGACAAGCCACAGGGCCACAGAAACCACAGAGAAAATCCGCAAACTCCGTGAACTCTGCATCTCTGTGGTCAACGGCGGTCAGTCAATCAGGCGGCGGGCGGCGGGGTCGAAGAGGCAAACTGAATCCGGTTGCCCTCCGGGTCGTAGAAGGTCCCATACGCGACCACGCCGGGGATCACCAGGACGTCGTCGCACTTCACGCCTTTGGCGCGGAGGGCCTCGGTGGCTTTGTGCGCGTCGTCCACGGTCAAGACGAGCGTCGTCCCGCCGACCGCCGGGGGTTTCGCGTGGCCGTCGTGCGACTCCCAGCGATTGATGGCGACGTGCGCCTCATTATCACGACCATACTCGATCCAGCCGAACTCGTCGCTGGCCCAGGCAATCGGCCATTCGAGCGTCTCGCCGTAGAACTTCTTGGCGCGCTCCCAGTCGGCGATATAGAGAGACACGACATTGACATTTTTGAACAGAGACATGGGTGGATTTCCTTTCTTGTGTGGGATGAATAGAACGCACGTTCTAATCAATTTATAAGCCGAATTTCCGGGTTTGTCAACTCCGATTTTTCAATTCGCTCGACCAATTTCCGGGAGAAAAGCAGGTGAGGAGTGAATACTCACAGATGGGGCGAATGGTTCATCCTCCTGCAGGGCCTGGAACCTGATGGTTTTTGACGAACAAAACCGCTCGCGCAGATAATGCTCGTCAATCGCGAGGTGCATGAAAATTTCGCCCAGCGACCATTCGTGCTCGCCGCCCGCGTTCTTGACCGCCTTCGCTTCTTCGTGCCCCACCCCGCGTAGCCCGCGCCTTTCTTCTCCCACAGTTGAACGAGTTCAACGCACATCTTCACAGCCAGGTCCATGTCCTGCACGCAGACCCATTCGAGCGGGCCGTGCCAGTTGTGCGAGCCATTGAACAAATTCGGGGCTGGCAGGCCGCGCTCGGTGAGGCGCGAGCCGTCGGTGCCGCCGCGCGTGGGCGTCGAGTGCGGCTCCAGGCCGAGGGCGCGGATCGCCTCGTCAGCCAGCTTGACCGGAGTCATGTCGCGCTTCAGCCAATAGGCCATGTTGCGATACTGCCAACTCGTGCTCCAGCATCCGCAGCAGCACCCACTATCCGGGCGTGCTCGGCGTAGAGGCCGAATTTTCACTGCTCTGCGTGTCCACGCGGACGTAGCGCAGGAAGCGGGAGAGGAGGGTGGCAGGCATGTATCAGTAGCCAGTAGTCAGTAGCCAGAGATCAGATTGGGGTTGGGAGTTTGGGAGTTGGGGTTTCGCCCAACTATCTTAGCACATGCCGTTGCTTGATAAACGCCAGCGGGTCAACGTAGTCCTGCCGGACGGCGGGCAGGTTGTCGCCGGGCCAATGGTTGGGCGTCGTTTTCAGGATCGTCGTCGGCGAGATGTCGAAGTGCAGGTGATAGTTGTTAGGCGCGTATTCGCCAATGGTCCCGATCTTCTGGCCGCGCTGGACCTGCCAGCCCTCCTGCACGAACAGATTGCCCAGATGCGCATACCGGGCGTAGACCACGCGGTTCTCGCCCTGCACTGGATGCTCGACGACGACGACGTTCTTCCAACCCGTGCTCAGGAACCGGGCGCACGTCACCAGCCCGTCGGCGACGGCGAAGACCGGCGCGTCTTTATCCGCTATCGCCGCGCCGATGAGGTTGAGGTCGGCGCCCGTATGGATGGCATAGCCGCTCCCCAGCCGGTAACGGGAGAGGAACGGGTTGGCGTCGTACCAGTTCCCCACCCAGATGGGATCGCCGTTGAACTGGTTGCCGACCGCCAAGGCCCCGGCCCGCTCGGCCTCCGTCCCTACCGGCGCATCAAAGCCCGTGATCACCATGCTGGCCGGCCTCCAGCGGATGGCGCCGAAGGTGATCTCAAATTTCCCGGTTGGACTGGTCTGCGGGTCAATGAAGGTCACATCGGCCACGTTCACCCGTCCGGCGTCGGGGAAAGCCGGGTCGAGATCAAATTCGGAGACCAGCGGGCCGCCCGGCTGCCCGTTGATGATGTCGCCCTGCAGCGGGACCCACACGTCATTGTGCGGTGATTGATCGAGGATCGCCGTCGTCTCCCGGCGTACCCCGTCCGGGTAATCCACGATCACGTAGTGCACGTCGCGCGCATAAGCGTGCTCGTGCGGGATGAACGCCTCGATGACGTACTTGCCCTTGCCCGTCAGGCGCGGCGCATAACTGACGTACAGCGTCTGGGTGTTGTACGAAGCGGCGCGATAGGCGTAGGGGCGGCCGTTCACGTCAACGTCCACCGACCAGCCGGGGCTGAGTTGGGCCGGGTCGCCGTAATAGTTGACGGCGAACTCGCCCGTGCGCTCGTTGTTCGGGTCAATGATCACGAGCGTGGGGACCATCGGGCCGGGCACAGGCGGCGGTCCGACCACCACCCCGCCCGTCGGCGGGGGAACCGGCGGCGACCCGACCTCCACCGTCGCGGGCGGGACCGGCAGGCCGATCGGCGCAATCCCCGCGGCCAGCTCGCTCATGTTCATCCCGCCGTCGCTCGTCGTCAGCCCGATGCCGTAACGATAGAAGGACAGGCCGGCGGCGCGGTGCGTGTTGATCGCCACGTTCGCGGCGTGCGTCGCCTCCGAGGGTGGGTAGGGCGTGGAAAAGCCGTCGGGCGTGTAGGCCTCCAGCATGGGATAAACGGGCTTGTCCCAGTTGCCGATAGCCGCATAGCAGTTCGCCAGCGCCTGCTCTGCGCTGATACCGAAATGGTAGTGGTAGACCATCGGCATCAGGCTGTCAATTTCTGGGAACCAGATGCTCTGCACCCACAACTGCTGGGGCCTGTTCCCGCGCGCGTCGAAGATCAGTCCGACGTGGAAGTCCGGCCCCACCCGCTGGCGAATGCCCACGGCCAGCGCCTGCGCTGCGCTCTGGTCCCCGACGAAATACGAAGGCCCGCTCTCCAGGTCGAGGAGCATGGACTTCACCCCTCCCTGCAGGCAGATATTCGCGATCATCTCGGCTTCCTGCGTTGGCGAGATGCCGCGCGCCACGCACCAGGCGTGGCACTCCAGTCCGCGGGCGGCCAGCGCGCTCGACCAGCGCTGCACGTCGGCGATGGAGTTGATCGCCAGGTTGGGCTTGGTCGAGTCGTACGCGCCCTGCCAGATCGTGCCGTTGTTCGTTTTCACGAAGACCGCGTTGACGTTAGGCGCGCCCGTGCGGATGTCGGCGGCCATCTGGCCAATCGTCGTCTCCGGCACCGAGCGGGGCGTCCAGTACAGCATGGCCAATCGGCCGTCGAAAAGATGCGCGTTGGGCATGAACTCTCTCCTGTGCTGAGTATAGACAGAGCGTAGAATCAAGGCAAATCTGCAAAGTTACTAAACGGTAACTTTGCAGTGAACCAGCGGTGAACCTGGTCTCTTATCCTGATGGCGCGCCGGTCGATGAGATGAGCGCGTGGCCCAAAACCTGGGTCAGCAACCCGTTGTCTGCGAGAAAACGGGTTGCGGCCGGGACATCCATATCGGATTCGACTACAATACCCGCCTATGAAAACTCCCCGACGACTGTTGCTCTGCGCCCTGCTGTTTCTCTCCGCGTGCCGTTTGCTGGCGGACCCCATTTCGGCCCGGTCCGCGCGGACTCCCGTGCCCACCTGGACTCTGCCCTTCAAGGCAACGGATACATTGATCCCCTTCCCCACACCGCTGACACCTGGCCCGACCCCAACGGGTGCGCCCCTCCTCTCAACCGAGACGCCCACTTTCATCGCCGTCACGCCCACCCCTTCGCCGACGGCCCGCCCCGGCATTGACCCCACCCTCGGCGCGACGACGCCCGACCCCAACGTCACGCCCGACATCCCTATCCCGCCGCCCGTCCCTCAATTCCATCTAGACAAGGACGTGGTTAACCTCCTGCTCTTAGGACGCGATACCGCGCGCGACGCCAGCAGTTACCGCACGGACGTGATCATCGTCGCCTCGATCAACAAGAAGGAGAACTCGGTCACGCTTGTCTCCATCCCGCGCGACCTGTACGTCTACATCCCCGGCTGGACGATGAATCGCATCAACACCGCATCCCAGCGGGGCGACGCCATCCGGTATGCGGGCGGCGGCGTGGCGCTGCTCGAGCAGACTCTCCTCTACAACCTCGGCATCCCCATTCACGGCTGGGTGCGGATTGACTTCCAGGGCTTGAAGGACGTCGTGGATATCCTCGGCGGGGTGGAAGTCCCGGTAAGCTGCCAGATCACCGAGTGGCGGCTGAAGGATGACTCCTATTCACTGACCGACGATAACGCCGACCACTGGGAACTGTATACGGTCGAGCCGGGCGTGGTCCACATGGATGGCGTGTACGCGCTGTGGTATGCGCGTTCACGCAAAAAAAGCAGCGACTTTGACCGCTCGCGCCGCCAGCATCAGGTCCTGCGCGCGATGTTCGACAAGGCGCTGCAGCTCGACGTCATCCCGAAGATCCCTGAACTGTATGGGCAATACGTTCAGATCGTGGACACAGACCTCGGGCTGGGCGACATCCTGCAATTCGCGCCGCTGGCGGCGCAGCTCGACCGCAGCCGCATCAAGAGCCGCTTCATCGGGCGCGACCACACTTATGACTGGGTCACATCGCAGGGCGCGAAAGTGCTCCTCCCCGACGTGGACGCGATTTCCCGCCTGCTTGACGAAGCCTTCCAGCCGCCCTCGACCAACGTGCTGACCCGCGAGCCAATCCAGGTGGAAATCTGGAACGGCGCGCCGTACGCCCACTGGGCCGTCCTCGCCGCCGACAACCTCCAGTGGGCCGGGCTGGTTCCCGTGATCGGGAAAGCCGATTCCACAGGCTATGCGACGACGACGATCTACGATTACACCACCAACCCCAAAGGCACAGGCGCGGCGCGCGGCGACCTGCAGAGCGTCGTCAACGTGAGCGACGCGAATGTAATCGCCGCGCCCGACCCGAACGCCCCCTACCCCTTCCGCGTGGTGCTGGGCAGCGATTACCAGTCGTGTCCGGCGCAGGTTCGGACTCCCCACGCCACGCCCACGCCCGGCGCAACGCTTCTTCCCGAAAGTGAAAAAGTCGTACACGCCGCCGCCATCGTCGGTTCCGCGCCGCCAACGGATGGCGACCTGACCGAATGGACGTATTGGCCGTACCTGGTAGACAAGCCTTCCTTTGGTCCCGAGAACTGGCAAGGCTTAGATGACCTCTCGGCGATCTGGAGTATTGCGTGGGACGACCAGTATCTCTATCTCGCCGTCAAGGTGAAAGACGACGCTTTTGTGAAGCTGGCGCACGGCGAAGAGATTTTCAAGGAAGACAGCCTGGAAATCTGGATTGACACCGATCCGGGGAACCGGACTAACACTCTCGGGGGCAGGGATTTTCAACTGGGCATCGCGCCGGGCGCCAATCCGCCCGAGGACGCCGAGGCTTACCTCTGGCT
>DATDRS010000186.1:0-4865 GCA_035291605.1 Anaerolineales bacterium
AATTCCGTTTGCCCTGCAGGCCCGACGCCGCGCGCCGCTCTCGCGCCGGCACCTCTGGTTTGCGGCGCTGGCCGGGTTGTTCTTCGCGGGCGACCTGGCGGCGTGGAACACGGGCGTGCTGATCACGAATGCGGCCAACGCTACGCTGTTCGGGAACACCTCGCCGTTCTGGGTGAGCCTCGGCGCGCTCATCCTGTTCAAAGAAGAACTGCGCCCGCGGTTCTGGGCCGGCCTCGCCCTGGCGATGCTGGGCGCAGTCGTGATCCTGGGAGGAGATTTCCTCACGCACCCGACGCTGGGCATGGGCGACCTGCTCTCTCTGCTCGCGGGCGCGTTCTACGGCGGGTTCTTCCTCGCCACACAGCGGGCGCGGGAAGGGTTGAGCGCGCTCGTCTCGTGGTGGCTCTCGGCCATCACGAGCGCTGTAGCCCTGCTGGCCTACAGCCTCCTGCTCGGGCAGCCGCTCTGGGGCTACACGGCTGTCACTTACTGGAGCCTCATCGGACTGGCGCTCATTACCCAGGTGGGCGGCTACATCTCCATCAACTACGCCCTCGGCCACCTGCCTGCCTCCATCGTCTCGCCGACCCTGTTGGGCCAGCCCGTCTTCACGGCGCTGCTCGCCGTCCCGCTGCTGGGCGAGGCGCTCAGCCTCGTGCAGATCACCGGCGGGCTGATGATCCTGTTTGGAATACGCATCGTTCATGTGAGTCGCGCGAACCAGTAACTCCCTCCTCCACAACGACCAGGGAGATCAGGATGGCTGCGTCGGTGGTATCATCTATATAGTGTGCGAACGTGAGACCTGATAGCCTGAGCGGCAAGTATCGGATTGCGGTCCGCGGCGTGGCGATGGCTCTCAGCCTGCTGCTGGCAGCCTGCGCGGTTACGCCCGGGCCGCCGCCCGTCACTACGCTCACCGCCCCGGCCGGGGCAACGGTGCCTCAGCCGACCACCCACCTCGCTCCGACCCCCGAAGAGGATCTTTTCCTTCAGGACCGATTGGCGATGGTCGAGGACACTATCGAAATGCGCGGCGTGCGTAACCCCGACGTCATGCGCGCCATGCGCACCGTCCCACGGCACAAATTCGCCCTGCCTCAGTACTTGAACGACGCCTACGCCGACCATCCACTGCCCATCGGCTACGGCCAGACCATCTCGCAGCCGTACATCGTCGCGTGGATGACCGAGCTGCTCGACCTGAAGCCGGGCGAGAAGGTGCTGGAGATCGGCACCGGCTCCGGCTACCAGGCGGCCGTGCTGGCCGAATTGGGGTACGTGGACGTGTACAGCATCGAGATCGTCCCGGAGCTGGCCGAAAGCGCCGCCGCTCGCCTGCGCGACCTGGGCTACGCTCAAATCTATCTCTTACAAGGCGATGGTTATTACGGCTGGCCCGAGCACGCGCCCTTCGACGCGATCATCGTCACGGCCGCCCCTGACCATCTGCCTCAGCCCCTCGCGGACCAACTGAAAGAGGGCGGCCGGCTCGTCATCCCGATCGGGCTGCCGGGCGGCTACCAGACGCTATGGCAGTTCGCCAAGGAGGGCGGCGAGCTGAAGGCGTACAACCTGGGCAGCGTCGCCTTCGTGCCTCTCACCGGCGCGGGGACGGGCCTCCAGCCCTCTGCTGAACCAGCGCCGTGAGCCACGCGCCCGCGTAACACAGCGCGCCCACCAACAGCACCACGCTGAACCCAAAGGACAGCGCGAGCAGCGCGGCGAGCACCGCCGAGATGACCGAGGCCGCACCGTTCACCGCCCAGGCCCACGGGATCAGGCGCGCGTAGTCGTCCGTGCCCGTCATCCACCGCACTCCCGTTGGGAAGGGGATGCCCATCAGAAACCCAAGCGGAGCAAGGACGATGGCCGTCACGCCCAGACGCAGCGCGAGCGGGAAGCCGAGCGCGAGATGGAAGACGGCAGGCAACAGCCGTGGAATGCTCAGCACACCGACAACCAGCGCGACGAGCGCCCACGTATGAGCCACATGAGGCGAGAGCTGGCTGCCCAACCCGGAGAAGAGCAGGAGCGTGAAGAGGACGGCGGTGAGCGCATAAGCCGGATGGCCGAGGAAGAGGATGAACCGCTGGATGAGCGGGATCTCGATCAACAGGAAGCCCAGGCCGATCAACCCGAAGTAGATCAGCACGGCCAGGACCTGGCGGGCTGCTAAAGGCCCGTCAGGTCTTCTGCTAACCCGCGCGACGGCGACGGGCAACAGGATCAGCACCCCCGCCATCACCAGCGCCAGGCTCAACAGCGCAAGCAGCACAAAATAGCCCGCGCCGCCGAACGGTTGCCACGTCTTGCCCAACTCGGCCATCACCTGGCCGGCCTGCGACCACTTGAAGAAGTGTCCAAAGAAAGGCCGGTCGTCCGTCGGCGGCGCGACCTCGAACGGATAGGCCGCATACCACGCCGCGCGCGAGGAGGCGCGCAGCAACCCGGTGAACGCTTGATAGTAAACCGGCTCGGGCAGGACGTTGTATTGGTTGACCTCCTCGGGCTGGATGTCAGGCGCATAGATGAGATCGAAGGCGCGGCTCGCGGCGAACTCGCGAACATTTGCCAATTCGTCCGGGGTGAAGGGATCCTTTTTGACCAGCAGCGTCGCCGTGGTGTATCCCCGGAACGCGGCGAGGCGTTGGGCCGGGTCCCGGCCCATCCGCTCGAGGGCCGTCAGCGCCAGCGCGAAGGCGCGCACTTCCTCGCTCGGCGGGACCTGCAGCCAGCGGGTGACGACGAACACGCCGTCGTCGTTCAGCCGGGCGAGCGCGTCTTGAAAGGCCTCGACGGTGTAGCGATAGTCCTCGGCCAGGCTGTACGCGCCGGAGCGCACGGGGTGATACGTCGTCGCGAGCGAGAGGACGATCACGTCGTATTGCGCCTCGGCGCGCCGGAGGTAACTGCGGTCGGATTCGACGATCACCCGCACGCGCGGGTCGGCGTAGAGATGGCGCGCGGCCTCGACGATGAGCGGGTTCATCTCGACGGCGGTCACGCGCCGCGCGCCGAGGGCCAGCGCGGTCGCCACATCCAGACCACCGCGCGGCTCCAGGATCAGGGCCTCCGCATTGGGGCGCAGGTGGAAGGCAATCGCCGTGGGCAGGTAATCGGCGAAGGTGGGGTCGGAATTGGGGAGGACGATCGGGCTGAGGTCGTCGCCGTCCACAAGCAGGCCGTGCTGGGGCGGCGGGGGCTGCGAGTAGCGGTAACTCAGACCGGGGAGCGAGCGGACGCCGGGGCTGCGCACCACGTCCACGCGCGAGAAGGCGTTCCATTTTTGGTAGATCACCTCTGCTCCCGGATACTGCAAGGCATACGCGAGGCTCTTATAGGGCGAGAGGCGCAGTTGCAGGAGTGGAAGCGCCGGCTGCCCGGAGAGCCGCAGGCCAGAATCCAGGAACCAGAAGGCCAGCAAACCGGCGATCAGCAGCCAGCCGGGCAATCGCCAGAGAGGGGCTTTTCTTCCGTCGGCGGCTTTTCCTCTGGCCGGGTAGGTGACGAGCGCACCCAGCGCCGAAAGTCCGCTGCTCAGCACCGCCGTCCCCTCCCCGCCCAGACGGGAGGGCGCGACGAGCGCGACGACGCAGCCCATCGCCGCGCCCAGCAGGCTGACCGCGTAGGTCTGACTCGCGGTCTGCGGCGAGGCGGTGAGCAAGATCCCCACGGCCATCCCGCCGAAGAAGAAGGGCGCGGCGCTCGCCGCGTAGTGCAGCGCGAGCACCGCCGCCTGCCGCCGATCCCACGCGAGGCTGAAGGAATCGAAAGGCAGCCAGTTGGCGAGGAGGTACGCGCCCAGGATGCTTACCGCACAGGCGAGGGACATCCCGCTCAGACTTGACGACGGGGGTACATGGCCCCACCCTGGATTGACAGCCAGCGCGGTCCCGCTGGCGCCAAAGCCGAGCAGCGCCAGGCTGACGATCATGAACGCGAAGTGGTAGAACTGGGCGACTGAGAACAGGCGGGTGAGGTTGATCTCGAAGGCGAGCGTCGCCGCCGAGAGGAGGAAGAGGCCGAGGTAGGCGCGTGGGCGGATCATCACATCAGCCGTTGTGCGCTGAAGTATAATCTGGAATGCATACCTGGTCATTCACAAAAACGGCGCAGCGTCCTGAGCGGAGTTCCGCGCTCCTGAGCGAAGCCGAAGGATTGCGGAGCGTAGTCGAAGGACGTGGCTGCCTGGACAGGCCGCATCCTTGCCTCCGCCAGCAGAAATCCATGCAATCCGTTCCACCCGTCGAAAAAAAGAAAGACGCGCTCGCCGCGCTCCACGCCCAAATCTTCGCCTGCCGCAAATGTCTGGCGGCGGGCCACGCCATCACGCCCGGCCCGGTGGTGCACGGTGCCCACACCGCGAAGGTGATGACCATCGGGCAGGCCCCCGGCCCGACGGAGGTCGTCGCCAAGCGCCCGTTCAACGCGGGGAGCGGGAAGCGGCTTTTTCAATGGCTGGGCGAAGCGGGCTTTGACGAAGCGACCTTCCGCGCCACGGAGTACATGACGGCGGTGACGAAATGCTATCCCGGCAAAAGCAACGGCGGGCATGGCGACCGCGTGCCGTCGCCGGAGGAGCAGGCGTTGTGCCGGGCCTGGCTCGATGCGGAAATCGCGCTGGTGAACCCGAGCCTCATCATCCCGATTGGCCGCCTCGCCATCGGCCTGTTCTTCGACACGAAACGACCACTGGAGAAAATCATTGGCACGCAAATCGAATGCGACGGGCGAGTCATCATCCCCCTGCCGCACCCCTCCGGTGCGAGCACGTGGTATAACAAACCGGAGAACCAGGTGCGAGTGAAGAAGGCCATCCGATTGATCAGCAATCAACGAGAGGCGTTAGGTTTATAGAGTGG
>DATDRS010000187.1:0-3069 GCA_035291605.1 Anaerolineales bacterium
TGGCCTGGCCGTGGGAAGAAATCCCGGTCGTCGGCGGGTTGGTTTACGGGAACAGCGGCAACATCCTCGCGCCCGAAGCCTACCCGGCCCTGGTGACGATGCACGGGACGATCATGATCTTCTTCTTCATTATCCCGATCCTGTCAGGCGCCTTCGGCAATTTCCTCATCCCGCTCCTGATCGGCGCGAAGGATATGGCCTTCCCCCGGCTCAACCTGCTCTCCTATTGGGTGATGGTGCCGGCGTTCCTGGTGATGATCGCCGGGTTCTTCGTCGAGGGCGGGACGGCGGCCTCCGGCTGGACGTCGTACGTGCCCCTCAGCGCACTGCCCGATAAGATGCCCGGCTCCGGCATGGGGCAGACGCTGTGGATCGTCAGCCTGATCCTCGTCGGTACGTCTTCGATCATGGGCGCGATCAACTACATCACGACCATCGTGATGCTGCGCGCCAAGGGCATGCACATGTTCCGGCTGCCCATGACGGTGTGGGCGCTGTTCATCACCGCCATCCTGGTGCTCATGGCGACGCCCGTGCTCACCTCGGCGCTCATCCTGATCTTCCTCGACCGGACGATCGGCACGCACTTCTTCGCGCCCAGCGGCGGAGGCCAGGTGATCCTCTGGCAGCACCTGTTCTGGTTCTACTCGCACCCCGCGGTCTACATCATGATCCTGCCGGCGATGGGCATGGCCTCGGACATCATTTCGTGCTTCGCGCGCAAGCCGCTTTTCGGTTACAAGCCGATGGTTTTCTCGATCATGGCCATCGCCGGGTTGGGCTTCATCGTGTGGGGCCACCACATGTTCCAGAGCGGGATGAGCCCGGTGCTCGGCACGCTCTTCATGACCTCGACGATGATGATCGCGCTGCCCTCGGCCATCAAGACGTTCAACTGGCTGGCGACGCTGTGGGGCGGTCAACTCCGCCTGACGGCGCCCATGCTCAACGCGCTGGCCTTTGTCTCGACGTTCGTCATCGGCGGGTTGAGCGGCGTCTTCGCCGCCGCCACGCCCGTGGACGTGTTCATCCACGACACCTATTGGATCGTCGGCCACATCCACTACGTGCTCTTCGGCGGCAGCCTGTTCGGCGTGTTCGCGGCCGTTCAATACTGGTTCCCCAAGATGTTTGGCCGGACGATGAACGACTTCTGGGGAAAGGCGCACTTCGTCCTCACCTTCACCGCCTTCAACCTGGTCTTCTTCCCCATGTTCATCCTCGGCGCGTACGGCATGCCGCGCCGCATCGCCGACTACACCAACTATGCTTTCCTCGCGCCGCTCCAGGGGCTCAACCAGTTCATGACGATCAGCGCCTACGTCCTGGCCCTGTCACAACTGGTGCTGTTCGTCAACTTCTTCTACAGCCTGTTCCGGGGTCAGAAGGCCGCCGACAACCCGTGGGAGGCCAACACGCTGGACTGGGCGACGACCTCGCCGCCGCCGGAGCATAATTTCGCCGTCACCCCGGTGGTCTATCGCGGCCCGTACGAATACAGTTCACCCGAGGTGGCTGAGGACTGGCTGCCGCAGAACCGGGCGCTGGCCGGCGCGGCGCCGGAGAAGAGACCCGCCCAAGCCGCGGCCGCGCCGGCCGCGGATTAATGGTTCGTAGTGCGCGGATTAATGGTTCGTAGTGCGCGACGATAGTCGCGCGGAGGCTGCCGACGCACTGGCGTGCGTCACTACTAACGCTATGCGAGTCCTCGTTTCACTTGATTCGGTTCGAGACCCCGGCAGCCGCGCCCGGCTATGGGCGCGGGCGTTGGACTTCTGGGAGCTGACCAAACCGCGCATCACGCTATTGATCCTGCTGACCACGCTGGTCGGTTTTTACCTGGGCGCGCGGGATGCGCTGGATTGGAGCCGGCTGCCCCACACGCTGCTCGGCACGGCGCTGGCCTCGGCCGGAGCGAGCGCGCTCAACATGGTGCTCGAGCGCGAGGCCGACGCCAAAATGCGGCGGACGCGCAACCGTCCGCTCCCGGCCGGCCGGCTGAAGCCAGGCGAGGCTTTGGCCTTCGGGGTAGCCCTCTCGGCCATGGGCGTCCTGTATTTGACGCTCATGGTCAACCGCTTGGCCGGCGTCCTGGCCGCAGCAGCCCTCGCCAGCTATTTGTTCGTGTATACGCCGCTCAAGCGCAGGACCGCGCTGTGCACGGTCGTCGGCGCAGCGCCGGGCGCGCTGCCCATTGTCGGCGGGTGGGCGGCCGCGCGGGGCGCGCTGGGCATGGAGGCCTGGCTGTTGTTTCTGATCCTGTTCTTCTGGCAACTGCCGCATTTCCTGGCGCTGGCGTGGATGTATCGGGAGGACTACGCCCGAGGCGGATTTCCCATGCTGCCCACGCTCGACCCGGACGGCGAGAGCACCGCGCGGCAGATTGCCTTGAACACGCTCGCCTTGCTTCCGGTCAGCCTGGCGCCGACGATGATCGGCCTGGCCGGGCGCGCCTACTTCTTTGGCGCGCTGCTCCTCGGGTTGGCCTTTTTTAGCCTGAGCCTTTATTTCGCCGTCAGCCGGACGAACCAGTTCGCCCGCCGCTTTTATCTCGCCTCGGTGATATACTTGCCAATGCTGCTGGCGCTCATGGCGGCAGACCGGCTGATACTATCGTGAATTCCCTTAGAAAGCATCCTCAAACTCGCTCAAAGTCCGCGTCCCCGCGGACGTTCCCAGCTGCGGGGACGCGGTTGGGGAGCGTTTGAGGACACTCTCTTATGTTTAAGGGTGCGTGATGTCTTCTCCTTTCCCCGGCATGGATCCGTACATTGAGGACCCGGAAGTCTGGAGCGACTTTCACAGCCGTCTGCCGGCAGAAATGAGCCGCCGGCTAAACGCCGTCATCAGCCCGCGCTACATTGCCCGGATCACGCCGCGCGTGACGTATGAGATGGTAGAGGTGACGAAGCCGGTTGGCATTCGCCCCGATGTCGGCGTCTGGCAGCCACAGCCGCCAACCGGCCCGGCGGCTGAAACGGCGGCGGTGATCACCCCCGCGCCGGTGGAGATCGCCGCCGACCTGGAAATGCCGCTGCGCCTGTATGCGGTCGAAATTCGGGCGACGGA
>DATDRS010000188.1:0-14824 GCA_035291605.1 Anaerolineales bacterium
CTGGAAGAAGGCATGGCCCGCGCGGGCCTCGCCGAAGCCGGCCTGCTCGACGCCAGACGCGACCCCCAATCCCTCGCCGGGTACCTCGAACTGCACATCGAGCAGGGGCCGCGCCTCATACAATCCGCCGTCAAGATCGGCGTGGTCACGGGCATCGTCGGCATCCAGTCGTACCGGCTCGCCTATCACGGCCAGGCCAACCACGCCGGGACCACGCCGATGGAAACGCGCGTTGACGCCTCGCTCGGCGCGAGCGCGTTCATCCTCACCGCGCGCGAGCTGGTGATGCGCGAATACCCCGGCTGCGTCGTCAACGTGGGACAGATGAGCTTCAAGCCGGGCGCGTTCAACATCATCCCCGGCGCGGCCGAGTTTGCGCTGGAGTTCCGGTCGCCTGAAGTAAAGCAGTTCGCCGACCTGGAGCGCGCCCTGTTGAGCCTCGCCCAATTTATCGCGCGGCAATACCGGCTTGAGTTGACGCTGGAACCGGCAGGCGCGTGCACGCCC
Organism: Anaerolineales bacterium; assembly: GCA_035291605.1. Lineage (GTDB taxonomy): Bacteria > Chloroflexota > Anaerolineae > Anaerolineales > UBA6663 > DATDRS01. Next base: position 508 of record DATDRS010000188.1, read on the forward strand.
GCGCCGATGAGTCTGACAACGCGCGCAGCCATCGCCGCCGCCGCCGAGTCGCTGGGCCTCTCCCACATAGCGATACCGTCGGGTGCCGGGCACGACGCGCAATCGCTCGCCCCTCTCACCGACGCCGGCATGATCTTCGTCCCCTCGCGCGACGGCGTCAGCCATTCGCCGCTCGAATTTACGGAGTGGGAGGATTGTGTCAACGGGGCGAACGTATTATTGAGGGCGGCGTTGAAAATGGCGGAAAGCGGCTGACGACCGGCCTCTATGGTTCCAACCTTCCCAGGGATCATCCGGCGCCTCATGCTGCTCTCCGATTACCGCCCTCACTCCAGACTCGTCGCCCAAACCACCGACGTCGTCAAACCGCGCTTTCCGGTGGTTGACGCGCACAATCACCTGGGCAAACTGTTCGGCGGCGGATGGGACACTCGCCCCCTCCCGGAACTGCTCGCCGTGCTCGACGAAGCCGCCGTGCGCCTGTACGTTGACCTCGACGGCGGCTGGGGCGAGGACGTCCTGCACCAGCACCTCGACCACTTCAAAGCCGCCGCGCCCGAGCGCTTCCGCATTTTCGGCGGCGTGGACTGGCGCCAGTGGCCGGAGCGGGGCGACCGCTTTGGGGAATGGGCCGCCGCCCGCTTACGCGCCCAGGCCGCGCGCGGCGCCGAGGGGCTTAAAATCTGGAAACCCTTTGGCCTGCACGTGCGCGATCAGCACGGCGCGCTGGCGGCGGTGGACGACGCGCGCCTTGACCCCCTGTGGGCAGCCGCCGGGGAACTGAAGCTGCCCGTCATGATTCACGTCGCCGACCCGGCAGCCTTTTTCGACCCGCTCGACGTCCACAACGAACGCTGGGAAGAACTGCACGCCCATCCCGATTGGCATTTCCCCAGCCCGCCGTTTCCATCTTTCATGTCCATCGTGAACGGGTTGGCGAACCTGGTCGCCCGTCACCCGCAGACGACGTTCATCGGCGCGCACGTGGGCTGCTACGCCGAAAACTTGGGCTGGGTCGGCGGCCTGCTGGAGCGCTGCCCGAACTTCTATGTGGACATCAGCGCGCGCCTCGGCGAGCTGGGGCGGCAGCCATATACCGCCCGCCGCTTCTTCCTCCAATACGCCGACCGTATCCTGTTCGGCGTAGACTCCAGCCCGAACGTCAACACCTACCGCCGCTACTACCGCTTCCTCGAGACCGACGACGAGTACTTCAATTACAGCGGGCAGGAGATTCCCAGCCAGGGGCGGTGGCAGATCTACGGCCTGTATCTGCCGGATGATGTTTTGGAGAAAGTCTACTATCGCAACGCGGAGCGCATCCTATGACCAAAATCACTTTCCTCGGGGCGGGCAGCGTGGTCTTCACCAAAAACCTGCTCGGCGACATCCTCTCGTTCCCGGAGCTGCGAGACAGCGTTATCAGTCTGCACGACATTGACGCGGCGCGGCTCGAAACGGCCGAGAGGATGGCGCGCTGGACGGCGAAAGCGCTCGGGGCCGCGCCGGCCATCGAGGCCCATCTCGACCGCCGCCAGGCGCTCGACGGCGCAGGATACGTCATCAACATGATCCAGGTGGGCGGCCACCCGGCCACGCTCGTTGACTTCGACATCCCCCGCAAATACGGCCTCAAGCAGACCATCGCCGACTCGCACGGCGTCGGCGGCCTCTTCCGCGCCCTGCGGACGATCCCGGTGATGCGGGACATCGCCCGCGACATGGAGGCCGTCTGCCCCGGCGCGATCATGCTCAATTACACCAACCCCATGTCCATGCTGTGCTGGGCGTGGTTCGCTTCGACGCGCCTCCCCATCGTCGGCCTGTGCCACAGCGTGCAGGGGACCACGCAGCAGATTTCGGCCTACGCGGGCGTGCCTTACGACGAGGTGACTTACCTGGGCGCGGGCATCAACCACGTGGCGTGGATTTTGCGCTTTGAGCACAACGGGCAGGATGCTTATCCTCTTCTCCGGCGCGCGCTCGAAGAAGGCCGCATTCCCCGGGACGACCTCGTGCGCGCCGAGCTCTTCCGCCGCCTCGGCTATTACGTCACCGAGTCGTCCGAGCACAACGCCGAGTACAACGCGCACTTCATCCCGCACGCCGGGCAGATCGAGAAGTTCAACATCCCGATTGACGAATACCTCCGGCGCAGCGCAGAGAACTTGAAGGAGTTCGAGGCGACGCGCGCCAAACTCCAGCGCGGCGAGTCATTCAAGATCGAGCGGAGCGCCGAATATGCCTCGCTCATCATTCACTCGATGGAAACCCATCAGCCGCGCGTGATCTACGGCAACGTGCGGAACGACCAACTGATTGACAACCTGCCCGCCGGCTGCTGCGTGGAAGTGCCCTGCCTCGTGGACCGCAACGGGATTCAGCCCACGCACGTGGGGCCGCTCCCCCCGCAGCTGGCGGCGATGGACCGCCTGCACGTCGCCGTGCAGGAGCTCACCGTGCGCGCGGCGCTGGAGGGCAAACGCGAACACGTCTACCACGCCGCCATGCTCGACCCGCTCGTCGCCGCGACCATGCCGCTCGACTGCATCTGGGCGATGGTGGACGAGCTGATGGCGGCGCATGGAGATGCCTTGCCGGAGTGGCCGAGATAGCAGGCAGAAGGCAGCCAGCAGAAAGCAGTTACCCATTGCCTGCTACCCACCGCTCACTGCTTTCTCCCAAAAGACATGACTATCCATATCCTTCAACTGCCTCTCGGCCCCCTCCAGACCAATTGCTTCATCGTCGGCGACGACGAGACGAAATCCGCGGTGGTGATTGACCCTGGCGGGGACGCGCCCCATGTGCTCGCCGCGCTTGACCGGCGTGGCTGGCAGTTGAAATACATCTTGCTCACGCACGCGCACTTCGACCACGTCGGCGCGGTCGCGGATTTGATTGACGCGACCCGCGCGCCGCTGGCAATCCACCCGCTGGAGTTGCCGCTCCTGCGCCACGGCGGCGGCGCACAGGAATTTGGCTTTCACCTCCGCCCCTGCCCCGAGCCGGACGTGCTGCTGCAAGAGGGGCAGGTCGTCGAAGTCGGGGGGTTGCGCTTCCAGGTGCTGTTCACGCCAGGGCACACGGTAGGGCATGTGGCTTTCTACGCAGCGCAAGCCAAAGCCGTTTTCAGCGGCGACGTGCTGTTTCAGGACGGCATCGGGCGCACGGATTTCCCCGGCGGGAGTTACGAGACGCTCATGCGCAGCATCCGCGAGGCGCTCTTCGCCCTCCCCGACGAGACAGCCGTCTGCCCAGGACACGGCCCGGTTACTACCATCGGCCGGGAACGCGCCGAGAATCCGTTTCTGGCGGATTGACGACCTTCGTACACGGATGGCGCGGGTGAGGCGGATTTCGCGGATCACGCCCCACTCCTCTTCCCGAGCGGCTGCAGCCTCTGCTCTATCCTGCCAAGTTAACTCCAAATTGACTGATTTTAGTTTCGGTATATAGTAGTGTTCCAGCGCGTTGCCACCCTGAGTGAAGCGTAGGGTCTTCCAGCCCGAAATAGGGGAGGTTTCGCTTTGCTCAGCGTGACAAACTGAGGAGTTATGCCTTATACAACTCCTAAGGAGGTGAAATCGCTGAACAGTTCTGATGCTATTTCCCCCTGCTCTTGAACGATGCTCAACCTCGTTTCGCGATTCCATAAAGGAGGAGACCGCTATGAATCGCATCCGACGTTTCTTTTCTCCGCTCTTCGGGAGCCTGCTCGTCGCTGCTCTCCTGGTTTCGGCCTGCGGCGGCGCAGTGACCACGCCTGCTCCAACCGCCGCACCGCCGACTCAACCCCCGCCTGCTGAAGTGACCGGGAGCCTCACCGTGTTGGACTGGGCCGGCTACGATCAGCCCGATTTCTGGGTAGACTTCCAAAACGCCTACCCCAAAGTCACCGTGAACTTCGAGATCGGCGCTTCGGATGCCGACATCTATTCCAAGATGAAGGCTGGGGACCAGGCCGACGTCTTCCACCCCTACACCGGCTGGCTCCAGTTCTACGTGGACGAAGGCTTGGTCGAGGAAATTGACACCAGCCAACTGACGAACTGGGACAAAGTCCCCGATTCCTTCAAACAGATCGGCCAGATCAACGGCAAGCAATACTTCCTCCCGTGGGATTGGGGGTTCACCTCCGTCCTCTACCGCACGGACAAGATTCCAGAGGGCGTGGACTCGTGGGCCGCGCTGCTGGATCCGAAATACGAGGGCCACGTGTCCATGTGGGACGACGGCCCCGGCGCAGTCACCATCTCGTCCTATATTCATGGCTGGGACGAGACGCAGGTCACCGCCGACCAACTGCAGACCATCAAGGAGGAGTGGATCCAACAGCGCGACGTGAACCTGTTTTACTGGGCCGGCGAGCCGGAACTCGCGGAGGGGATGAAGTCCGGCGACGTGTGGGTGGCCTACGCGTGGCAGGGCGCGTATGCGCTGCTGTTGGGCGAGGGCGTGCCCGTCGCCTACGCCAACCCTAAGGAAGGCCGCAACTCGTGGGTCGGCGTCTACGGCATCCGCAAGGGCACGGAGAACTACGATCTGGCGCTGAAGTTCCTCGACGCCAAACTCGGCCAGGCGACCGGCAATAACGTCGTCAACCTGTTTTACTACGGCCACTCCAATCAGGAGGTGATGAACGGGATCACCGACGAAACGCTGAAGCAGGCGTTCTCGATTGACGACCCCAACATTTTACAGAAGACGAACTTCACCCCCAACCTGACCGCTGAACAGCGCGATGCGTGGACGGCGATGTGGGCGGAGGTGAAGGCCGCTCCGTAACCTCACCCTCTCCCCGGCGCTGCGCGCCACCCCTCCCCCTCTCCTGAGCCTCTGGCTCAGAGAGGGGGGACGGGGTAGGGGTGAGGTTCCTCGCCATGCTTGACCGCCGCCTCACCTTCTGGTTTCTCCTGCTCCCGCCGTTGTTCTGGCTGGGCGCTTTCTTCCTCGTCCCACTGGCGCTCATGGCGGCCTTCAGCTTTCGCGCCGACATGCGCGGCGCAGTGCTCCAGTGGCAGCCTCCCACGCTCCAGCAATATACGGGCGTGTTCGCCACGACCAGTTATCTGCGACTATTGCGCGATTCAGCCTTCATGGCGCTGGTCATCGGCGTCGGCGCGACGGCGCTGGCTTATCCCATCGCCTACTTCCTCGCCTTTCGGGCCAGGCGTCGCGCGGGCTTCTATCTCGTCTTGCTCCTGGTCCCATTCTGGACGAGTTACCTGCTGCGCGTCATGGCCTGGAAGTTCATGCTCGGCTCTGACGGCGTGATCAATTCCTTCCTGCTCTTTACCGGCCTGATCAAGGAACCGCTAAGCGCCCTGCTCTACAATCGCAACGCCGTCGTCATCACCCTCATCTATGTCTGGGTGCCGTTCGTGGCTCTGCCCATCCTCGCCGCTTTGCAGCGCATTGATCTCTCGCTCTTCGAGGCTGCCGCCGATTTGGGCGCAACGCCTTTCCACCGCTTCTGGCGCGTGACGTTTCCCCTCAGCCTGCCGGGCGTCTTCGCCGCGTTTTTCATGGTCTTCATCCCGACGGTGGGCGAGTACGTCACCCCGCTGCTGGTGGGCGGCAGCCGCGGGAACATGTACGGCAACATCATTCAGGACTTCTTCACCAAAGCCGCCAACTGGCCGTTCGGCTCTGCGCTGGCGATGATTATGCTGGCGACCACGCTGGCGCTCGTCGCCGTGGCCGTGCGCCTCGTGGACTTGCGAAGACTGGTTGAATAAAGGACGCACGGCCTCGATTCCCTGCCGTGAAGCCGGCTGAGTCCCGTCCCCGATTTCTCCACGCCGCTGTGGTCTGTAGTCAATCGCATGAATCTTCAGCGCTTGCCGCCGTTCATCACCGTTTACTATTTCGGCCTCATCGCTCTGCTCTACCTGCCCATCGCCATTCTGTTCCTGTTCTCCGTCAACGCCAACACATCGCTTTCCTTCCCCCTGCGGGGGCTGACGTTGAGTTGGTATCAGAAGCTTTTCGAGACGGAGGCCGTCCTGCGCGCGGCGCGCAACAGCCTGATCGTGGCGGCAGGGAGCAGCTTCGCCGCGACGCTGTTGGGGACGATGCTGGCGCTGCTCGCCGCGCGCTACGAGTTTCGGAGCAAGGGCCTGCTCATCACCCTGGCCGTGCTGCCCCTCATCGTCCCTTTCATCGTGCTGGGGGTGGCGCTGCTGCTGCTGTTCTCGGCTTTTCACATTGACCGGTCGTTGTGGACCGTCGGCGCTGCCCACACGGTCGTCGCCCTGCCGTACGTCCTGCTCATCGTCGTCGCGCGGTTGGCCGGGTTTGACCCCCATCTCGAAGAGGCGGCCATGGACCTGGGCGCGAACTATCCCACCACCCTGCGCCGCATCGTCGTCCCGATTATCTTCCCGGCGATGGTCTCGGCCTGGCTCACTGCGTTCACCGTTTCCTTCGACGAGTTTGCGCTGGCGCTGTTCCTGGCAGGGACGGAGCCGACGTTCCCGGTCTATCTCTTCAGCCAGCTGCGCTTCGCCAACCGCCTGCCGATCATGATTGCGCTGGCGGTGTTGCTGATGATCGGCACGCTGACATTGGTGTTCGTCGCCGAGCGGATCCGGCGTTCGGAATAAATCTCACCGCGCAGAGCGCGCGGGTCACGAAGGGCTTGCTGTAGATCTTGGGAAATGGACACAGACCTCATCCTCCTCACCTGGCCCGACTACATCAACCCGCGCACGCTTGAACAGTTTGAGGCAGAACTTGGCGCTAGAGTGAAAGTGGAGGTGGTGCCTAGCGCAGTCGAAATGATGGAGCGGATGCGGATGCCCGATGCGCCGCCCGACGTGCTCTGTCCACCCGACTACGCCGTGCGCGCGTTGAATGCTGAAGGCCGCCTGTGGGCCCTCGACCATTCCCGCATCCCTAATCTCCAACATCTGGAGCCGCGCTTCCGGCATGGCCGCGCGCACGACCCGGACAGCCGCGTGAGCGTCGTCAAGGACTGGGGCACGACCGGTTTCATGTATCGTACGGACGTGGTGAAAGAGTCGCCGCAAGCGTGGGCAGACTTCTGGCGCCTCGCCGAAAGGCAGTCGGGGAAGGTGACGGTGCTCGACTCGCCCGGCGAGGTCATCGGCGCGGCGCTCAAGCTGCGGGGGCATTCTTACAACGCGACCGACGCCGAAGCCCTGGAACAGGCCCGGCGCGATTTGCTCAAGCTCAAACCGCACCTGCGCGCCTTCGAGACAAACTACCGGCCGCTCCTCGCCTCGGGCGAGGCCTGCCTCGCGCTCGGCTGGAACGGCGACGCCGCCGCGCTCAATGCGGAAGGCGTGCCGGTGCAGTACGTCGTGCCATCTGAAGGCTCGCAATTCTGGGAAGACGATTGGGCCATCGCCGCATCTGCGCCTCACCCCGAGACCGCGCACGCCTTCCTCAACTTCGTCCTGCGCCCCGAGGTCGCCGCGCAGGAAGCGCGCTACACCCGCTACGCCACCGGCAACCGGGCTGCGCTCGCCCTGCTCGACGAGGCCCTCCGCCACGACCCGTCCCTCTACCCGCCCCCCGAAGTGATCCAAAAACTGGAGCCGGGCATGCCGCTCGACCCCGAGGGCAGCGCCCGGCGCGAGGCGGTGTGGAAGGAAGTCCGAGGCTAACACACGGTCTCATTGTCGCCTTTCAGCATAATCCACGCATTGGTGGGAGCATCCTGAGCGAAGCGGCGGAACTGCTCGCCGCTTCGCTCAGGATGCGGTCAGCCTATACGCCCCCTTCAACTACGGCCCGCACCCCTTTGGCTTGGCTCAGGGGCGTAGGCCTCTGCTCAGGGTGCTGGGCGATTTATGAATTAATCCGCTCATTTGCGGAATGACCCCGTTGGTCTTTTTCCTGAGGAACCTTTCCCCACTCCCCCACGTCTTACCCATACCGGCCTGAACTGTGCTCGTCTTCACTGCTTCTCATCTCATCATCCGTTCCATCCCTTGACCAAAGGAGCCTCCCATGTCCCGCCGCACCCTGCTCCGCCTCAGCCCGCTCGTCCTTCTCGCCGCCCTCGCCGGCGGCCTGTGGGCGCTGACCGCCTACTACGCCGACCTGCCCCAGCGCATCAGCCAGCACGAAACGATTGTGCTGGGACAAAGCCGCTTTGTCCCCGGCAGCCAGGCCGCGCTGCGCGTCGTCGTGCGGGACAGCAAAGACGCCTCCCCCCTCCCCGACGCGCAGATCGAACTGTCCCTGCAGCCCGCGGGCGGCGGTGCGGCCCAGACCCTCTTCACGGGCGTCACCGACCGCCAGGGAACCGCCGACATCGCCTTCACCGTCCCCGAGGGTCTCGCCCCCCAGCAAACGCTCATCGTCAAGACCAAATCCCGGCTGGGGTCTGACCACGTGGAGCGCGCCGTCACCATCGCCCGCGACTACCGCGTCCTGCTCACGACCGACAAGCCGCTCTACCAGCCGGGGCAGGTGATCCACCTCCGCGCCCTCGCCCTCAGCGCGTTTGATTTGAAGCCGGCCGCCGGGCAAGACCTCGACATTATCATCGCCGACGGCAAGGGCAACAAAGTCTTCCGCAAAACGCTTGAGACCTCCGACTACGGGGTGGCGGCGACCGACTTTCAACTCGCCACGCAAGTCAACACCGGCCCCTACAAAATTACGGCCGCGCTCGGCAACACTTCGTCTGAAAAGACCGTCACCGTCGAGCACTACGTCCTCCCCAAGTTCGCGGTTGACCTGACCACCGAGCGCCCGTACTACCTCCCCGGTGAGCACGTGCGCGGCGCGCTCCAGGCCGATTACTTCTTCGGCAAGCCGGTGGCTGGCGGGGAAGTGCTCGTCGAGGGCTACACCTTTGACGTGCAGCGGACCGTCGTCTTCAGCCTGCAGGGGACGACCGACCCCGAGGGCCATTTCACCTTTGAGTTCGATCTGCCCGCGTACATCGCCGGGACCGACCTCGAGGGCGGCGCGGGGCGCTTCTATCTCCAGGCCAGCGTCGCCGACCTCGCCAAGCACACCGAAATCTCCAACCTTTCCCTGCCCGTTTCCCAAAACGCCCTTGTGATTGAGGCCATCCCCGAGGGCGGTCAGTTCCGTCAGGGCGTCGAGAACATCCTCTACGTCCTCACGAGTTATCCGGATGGGACGCCTGCCGAGACCAGCCTCACGCTGACTTTCTCCGATGGCAATGGCAGCCAGCGCCCCCTCGCTGCACAGGCCGGCCCCTACGGCCTCGCCGAAGTCCGCCTCACGCCGAACTCGCCGTATCAGCCATTCCGCATTGACGCCCGCGACTCGCGCGGCAACTTCGCCTCTCGCGATTTCTATTTTGAGGGCGAGTGGTTCGACGAGACGGTTTTGCTTCGCCCCGACCGGCCCGCCTACCGCGTGGGCGACACAATGCGCCTGACCCTCCTCACCTCGCAGCCGCAGGGCACGGTCTATCTCGACCTCGTGCGCGAGGGGCAGACCGTGAGCACCCGCGCCGTCTCCATCACCGATGGCCGCGCCGAGGTCGCCGTGGACCTGACGCCCGACCTCTACGGGACGCTCGAGCTGCACGCCTACAAGATCCTCACCTGGGGCGGGATCACGCGCGACACGCGGCTCGTCGTCGTGGACGCGGCCTCCGACCTCAGCCTCGGGCTGGCGCTCGACCGCGAGGTTTATCGCCCCGGCGAGGCGGCAGGGCTGGACATTCAGGTGAACGGCAGCGACGGCCAGAGCGCACCGTCGGCCATCGGGCTGGCGATTGTGGACGAGTCCGTCTTCGCCCTCGCCGAGCAAGACCCCGGCTTCGCCAAGCTCTACTTCCTGCTCGAAGGGGAATTACTGCAACCGAAGTATGACCTGCACGGCTTCAGCATCCCACAACTTCTTACCGAGGAACCCACGAGCGACCCGATCCTGCGCGGCGCGCAGGAGGGCGCGGCCCGCGCCTCGCTCGCCGAGGCCGCCCCGCGCGCCGCGACGTTCAGCCTGCAGGCCAACTCGCATCAGGACGCCATTCAGCGCGCCTACGATATACAGCGAGATTACTTCGCCAAACTCAGCACGGGATTGTACGGGTTGACGCTTCTCATCCCACTCGCCGTGATGGGGCTGAGCGCGTTCGCGGCCTGGCGTGAGCGGAACCTGATGCGCAGCCTGGCGCTGGTCATCGGCGTCGCCGCGATCCTGGCGCTGGTCTTCTTCCTCTGGCCGCTCGGCCCGGACTACGGGTGGATACAAACGCCCCTCGACCGCTTTGGCATGGTGATGAATTGGTTGGGCTGGCAGAGCGGGAATCTGATCCTCGGCCTCGCGGTGCTGGGGCTGGCCGGGTACATCGCCCTCGCCGTCGTCGCGTGGCGGCGCAAGGACCGCGCGCTTGGCTGGACACTGGGCCTGTTCCCACTCTTCGTCGGCGTGGTCTGGTTTTTGATCTTCGCGGCCTCACGCACGAGCGTCTCTCCGGGCGACCGCGTCATCCTGTGGGGGTTGATCGCCTTCGCGCTCGTGCCGCTGGCCTTTCTCCTCCGCGCGGCGAGCTTCGGGTGGGCGGGGCGGATCGCGCCCGCCCTCGCCGCCCTGCTCGTGGCGATGTTGGCCCTGTTTGGAACCTTGCCCATGCTGCTGATAGGCGGCGCTGCAGCCCCCGCATCGAGAGACAATTTCCAGGCCCTCGGAGGCGCCAGAGGCGGGGCGCTGGGCGATGTTGCAATGCTGGCGGCGCCCATGGCGACCGTTGTAGTAGAAGAACAAGTCGCCACCGTCGAAACCGACACAGCCGCCCCAGGGACCAGCGAACCGCCGCGCCTGCGCCAATACTTCCCTGAAACAATGCTCTGGCTGCCCGACGCCGTCACCGACGAGAATGGTCACCTCCGCGTAGACATCCCCGTCGCAGACAGCATTACCACCTGGCGGATGACGGCCCTGGCCTCCACGCAGGACGGGCGGCTGGGGAGCGCGACCGGCGGCCTGCGCGTCTTTCAGGATTTCTTCATTGACCTCGACCTCCCGCTCGCGCTCACCGTCGGGGACGAGGTCGCGGTCCCGGTCGGCGTGTTCAACTACCTCGCCGAGCCGCAGACCGTCCGCCTGGAGCTGGAGCCGGCGAATTGGTTCGAGTTGCTCGACGAGTCGTCCAAAGAAATCCCCATCGCCGCGAACGACATCACCGTGGCCTACTTCCGCATCCGCGCGAAGGACTTCGGCGTCCACCCGTTCAAGGTCACTGCGTGGGGCAGCGCCATGTCCGACGCGATCCAGAAAGACGTGCGCGTGTACCCGAACGGCAAGCAGATCTTCTTCACGCAATCCGACCGCCTGACCCCTGGCGCGCCGGTTCGCCAGACGGTGGACATCCCGCCGGACGCCATCGCCGGGACGCAGACGCTCAGCGTCAAAATCTACCCGGGGATCCTCAGCCAGGTGGTCGAGGGGCTGGACAGCATCCTGCGCATGCCCTACGGCTGCTTTGAGCAAACGTCGTCCACGACGTACCCCAACATACTCGTGATGGACTACCTGAAATCCACGAACCAGGCCTCGCCGGAGACGCAGTTCAAGGCCGAGGAATACATCAACCTCGGCTATCAACGCCTGACCACGTTTGAGGTCGGCGGCGCAGGCGGCTTCTCGCTCTTCGGCGACCCGCCGCCCGACCGGATGCTCACCGCCTACGGCTTGCAAGAGTTCAGCGACATGAGCCGCGTCCACGACGTTGATCCCGCGCTCGTCCAGCGCGCCGCCGAGTGGCTGCTCTCGCAACAGCAGAGCGACGGCTCGTGGGAGAACGACCGCGGGCTGGTGCACGAAGATACGTGGAGCAAGCTGGAGAACGACCGCCTGCCCGTCACGGCCTACGTCGTGTGGAGCCTGGTGGACGCCGGGTTCGGCGACGACGAACGCACGCAGAAGGGCCTGCAATACGTGCGCGAGCATCAGGGCCAGGCCAAAGACCCGTACGTCGTCGCGCTCGTCGCGAACGCGCTCGTCGCAGATGACGTGCGTCGGGGCGGAGGGTTGTCTGCCCCGACCGAGGAGGTGTTGAAACGCCTCGCGGGGATGGCCGTGCAGCAGGGGAACGGCATCGTCTGGCCGAGCGGCGTCGCCACGTTCATGGGGAGCGAGGGGCAGACCGGGAGCATTGAGACGACCGCCCTGGCCGCGCTCGCGTTCCTGCGCGCCGACCGCTACCCCGAACTCGCTAACGGCGCGCTCACCGCGCTCGTCCAGCAAAAGGACAGCTTCGGCACGTGGTACAGCACGCAGGCGACCGTGCTCGCGCTGAAAGCGCTCATCCAGAGCGTGCGCGCCGGGGCCGAGAATGTGAACGCGGCCGTGACCGTCACCCTGAATAGCGGGCAGGTGCGCACCGTGCAGGTCACGCCGGAGAATTTCGACGTGGTGCAGCTCCTGGCGTTCGACGACCTGCGCCCGGGCGCACAGAACGTCGTCGAGATCGCCGTCGAGGGCGAGGGCAATCTGATGTATCAGGTTGCGGGAAGTTACTACCTGCCGTGGGACAAGTTGTCGCTCTACCCCGACACTATGGAGGGCAATGAACTGGTGACGATTGACGTCGCCTACGACCGCACCGAGCTGGCGGTGGACGACACGGTGACGGTGAATGTGGCCGTGAGCCTGAACGAACAGGACGGCCGCACGGAGTGGGCGTTGATTGACCTCGGCGTGCCCCCCGGCTTTGCCGTGCAGACCGACGACCTCGACGCGCTGGTCACGCGCTACCAGGACGTGCCGGAAGATTACGCCCTGCCCACGATAGAGCGTTACGAGCTCACCGGCCGCCAGATCCTCATCTACATCGGCGACCTGAGCTACGGCAACCCGCTCACTTTCAGTTACCGCCTGCGCGCGAAGTTTCCGCTCGTCGCGCAGACTCCGGCGAGCACGGCCTACGACTACTACAACCCCGACGTGTCCGGCGAGACCGGGCCGCAGTGGCTGGTGGTGAGGCCGTAAGCGAAATACGGAATACGCCATACGCACTACGTGCGTATGGCGTATTCCGTATCATTTCACCCGTTCAAACCTCTTCGCCACCACCGCCTGCCCCGCTTCGTTCTGCGCCCACGCGAGGAAGTCGCGCGCCGGGCCGATCGGCTCGCCCGGCGCAACCGCCACGATCAGCGCGCGCCAGTTCGCATCCATCTCGATCCGCTTCACCGAGCCGTTCAACTCCGGCGCGGGCAGATAGCCAATCGCGTTCGGGTTCTGGCTCACAGCCTCGCGCATCGCCTCCCACGTCGGCGCAACCAGCGCGCTGAGCGTCGAGGACGCGCCGGATAGCGCGCTCAGCGAAAAAGCCCGCTCTGCGTCCGACTGCTCTTCGCGCCCCACCACTTGTATCTCTCCGGTCGCGCCGCCGACCTGACCCCAATCGTTGATCCGGCCCGCATAGATCGCCTGCGCCTGCGCCGTGCTCAGCCGGGTCACCGGGTTGGCCGGGTTTACGACGATGGCAAAAGTGAGGTAGCCGATGGGCGTGGCGAACCCACCGGGATCGCGCGTGACCACCAGGCCGAGGTCGGCCCGGCCTGCGACCAAATCTGCGTTCAATGTCGAAAGCGGAGCCACAGCCGGGAGCAGGGCGACCTCCGGGCGCGCCTCCCCATAGGCCGCAGCCAGATCAAAAAGCAAAGGCGAAGTGAGGTCGGTGGCGGCGACGCGCAGCGCAATGGGCGTAGGCGAGGGAGTTGGAGCACACGCGGCCAGTGAAAGGGCAAACGACCACACGACCGCACGACCAAATGACAAACGGCGCATGTCAGCGCAGGAAATAGACGGCCAGGCAGAGCGCGCCGAAGACGAGGCGATACCATGCGAAGACATTCATCGAGCGGCGGGCGAGGTAGCCGAGCAGCCAGCGGATGGAGAGGAAGCCCACGATGGCGGCGGCGAGCGCGCCGAGCAGCAGCGGCGGGAGGTAGGCCGTGAAGTTCGGGAGTTCGAGCAAGTCTTTCACCGCCACTGCGCCTGCCCCAAGCATGACCGGGATGGACATGAGGAAACTGAAGCGCGCCGCCGCCGGGCGTTCGAGATCGCGCACCAGGCCACCCGAGATGGTCGCCGCCGAGCGGGAGACGCCGGGCAGGAGCGCCAGGGCTTGCGAACAGCCGATGACGAGCGCGTCCTGCCACCTGAGATCGGTGAGCGCGCGCCGCCGGCGGCCCACTTGTTCGCTGGCGAAGAGGAGCGCCGCCGCGCCGAGCAGGATACCGGCCACAACGCCAGGATTGTGGTGCAGGCTCTCGAAGAACCTTTTGAACAACAGGCCGATGACGAGCGCCGGAGCAGTCGCCACGCCGACGAGCCAGCCCAGCCGCGC